>CALVXA010000041.1 GCA_944368635.1 uncultured Clostridia bacterium | reverse complement strand
TTATCTCTGCCGCAGAAGTTGCCGGAAGAGCTTCTGCCGGAGGGGGATTTTGACAGCGTCGTTCTTGGCTGCACGCACTATATCTTTGTCAAAGAGCAGTTAAAAAAACGTTATTTATGCCATATATTTGATGGCGTCGACGGAACTGTCGCGAGAATTGGAAAAATTTTAGGGATTTCTGACCACCAAAGCGATATTTCAGGGTTTGGTGACCACAGGCACCTAAAAGATATAAAAATTAGTTATTATCATGGCAATACTGACCTTAACAGACGTATTTTTGAATCATTTTGTTCTGTTTAATTAATATTAACGGTTTGATAATTATTTTTGAAATTAACAATTATACTGTATAAACGTTGTGAATGACATAATATTACAATTTTTTTCAATAAATTTTCAAATAGTGGTTGACAGTGGTCAAAACGTGTGCTATTATTAAATCACTAATATTAAAGGCGTATATGTATGTTCATGTTAACGGGTGAGTACAATCACCAGCTCGATGCGAAAAACAGAATGAGAATTCCCGCCAAACTCAGAAAAGAGCTTGGAGAGGAATACTATTTCGCAAAGGGCGCTAACAGATGCATATATGTCTTTCCCAAACAGGAAGTCGAAGCCCAGTTTGAACAGCTTAAATCCATAAAACTGTCAGAGCTTGACAAGCAGAAAGGAATGCGTGCTTTTGCGAAATCCTTTGTGGCTGCAGTCGAAGACGGACAGGGAAGGGTCATTCTTCCTCCTGAACTCCGTGCTCACGCAGGTATGGGTAAAGACGACAAGGATCTTGTAATCTGCGGCGCTGTCACCAGGGTTGAAATCTGGTCCAAGAAGGTTTACGACGAATACTTCAGCGGGGAAGAGGACAACTACGACAGTCTTATCGCGGGATTGGGTATATAAGTCATGGTACAGTTTTCGCATATTCCGGTTATGCTTGAAGAGTGTATGCGCGGACTTGACCCGAAGGACGGCGGCATTTACTTTGACGGTACTGTCGGAGGAGGGGGACATTCCTTTGAAATTTTAAAAAGGAGCGCCCCTGGCGGAAAGCTCATCGCGACGGACCTTGACGACGATGCAATAGCTGCTGCAACCCAAAGGCTTTCTCAGTTCGAAGGCAGATTCAGGATTTATAAGTCAAATTACAAGGACTACGCCAATGTCTTTGAACAGGCAGGCGTAGACAGGGTAGACGGAGTTTTGCTCGACTTCGGCGTTTCGAGTTATCAGCTTGACAACGAGGAGCGGGGGTTCGCCTACATGAAACCTTCATCGCCTTTGGATATGCGTATGGATAAGACGGCGCCCGTTACTGCCGCAACTGTCCTGAACGAATATCCGCAGGAAGAGATAAGAAAAATTCTCTTTGAATACGGTGAAGAGCGGTTTGCTCCGCAGATAGCTGCCAATATAATCAAAGCGCGCAAAAATCATCCGCTTGAAACGTGCGGACAGTTTGTAGAGATTATTGAAAGCAGTATACCAAAGAAATTCCAACAAAACGGCCCGGCAGCCAGAAAAAGTTTTCAGGCTATCAGGATAGCCGTAAACGGTGAACTCGATGGACTTTACGACTGTGTAATAGGTCTTTCGAGAAGGCTGAAGGTGGGAGGCAGGATAGCTGTTCTTACATTCCACTCCCTTGAAGACAGAATTGTCAAGAGGGCATTCAGAGAACTGGAGACGGACTGTATATGCGATAAAAGCTTGCCTGTATGCGTATGCGGCAAGAAAAAGGAGATTGAAATTCTGACAAAAAAGCCGATAACGGCAACCGTCCGAGAGATGGCAATAAATTCCCGTTCAAAATGTGCCAAACTCAGGATAGCGGAAAGAATAATTTTGTGATAAGGCTAAAGGAGAGAATATTATGGCAGCCAACACACCCGTTTTAGAGAGAACATCTGCTACTGAAAAGATACCTTCGCGCAATTTCGGCACCGACTATGTTTCGGAGCAGGAACACAACGCAAGGATAAGGGATACGTATGCAAAGCTTATAAATCCGAACTATAGTTTGGACGAGGTGTTCGCGCGCGAAGAAGCTGCCATGGCAAGGGAAAAAGAGCGTATTGCGAATAATTTCACGAAGGTTGACGATACGCGCGTCGATAATACGTATCTTGTGAGAAATGCAAGGGCAGACGCCGCTATTTTTCGTGCGGAAAGCCCTGTAAATGCGGTTACTCATGAGGAAGAGGTCGCTCTCGCTGAAGAGGAGAATGAAGATCTCCGCCCTACATCTACGACAATTCAGTACAAGACGGTGGGACAGACTGCCCGCAAGACAGGCGTGTACAGTGTAACCGAAAGCAAGCGTCCGCTGCTCGGAAAAAAGGAAAAGACTATAATTGCGATATTCGTTGCTGTCGTCGTGGCTTTGCTTGCGTTGGTTATTATAAACTCTGCCGTTATTGCAAGTCTTGACAGTCAGATAACTAATGTGCAGAGCAACATCGACACCGTAAGGGGCGCAATAGCAGGTGTAAATTCCAATATTGCGGATATCATTTCTGCGGCTGTCGGCAAATAAAATATTATATAACCTGACGGAGATATATAAAAATTAAATCGACACAATTATCGGTAACGGTTTTACAAAAGAGGTTATTGTCAGTAATTCTGACAATAACCTTTATTTTTTTCATAATTTTTGCGCGCTTCTTTTATATACAGGTAGTGTGGGGCAAGGATCTTGTGTGGCGTGCTACCGACCAGTGGAACAGGGAAATTCCCGTAATTGCCGAAAGGGGCGTCATTTATGACCGTAACGGCAATTTGCTTGCAGGCAACAGAACTACTTATTCTGTGTTTGTTCGTCCTAATGCGGTAGAGGATGCAAAGTACGCTGCAGAGTTGATGGCAGGCGTACTGAATCTTGATTCTGCGGAAGTTGAAAAAAAGATAACATCGCGCAATGTTTCGGAGATAACGCTTGCAAGACAGGTAGAAAAACAGAAAATTGAAGAGCTTGCGGCTTACGGAATATCCGGCATATACTATGCTCGCGATAACACAAGAGTGTATCCGTACGGTGATTTATTGTGTCAGGTTATGGGATTCACATCTTCCGACGGTTCAGGGGTTGCCGGCATAGAAAAGTACTACGATTCTGTGCTGTCTGGCAAAAACGGCGAAGTTATGTACACTACGGACATTGTAGGGGTTGAAACGGAGGACAGCGAAATTGTCTATCGGGAAGCTGTTGCAGGGAACGGCGTCAGACTGACCATAGATCTGGACATTCAACTTGCTGCAGAGGATGTTATAAAGTCGGTATATGTCTCGTCCGGGGCAAAGCGTGCCTCATGCGTTGTCATTGACCCGCGCGATTTCAGCGTTCTTGCTATGGTCAATTATCCGTCGTATGACCTTAACGAAGTGCCGCGCGACGATACGGAAATCTTGAATGCGCAGACGAGAAACGGCATAGTGAGCGACATTTACGAGCCCGGTTCGACTTTTAAAATTATCACGGCGGCAGCGGATCTGGAGGAGTATATCCGCGGAAACAAAAGTGCATTTTCACCGTCCTATATCTTTAACTCGAGCCGAACTCGTTCAGTCGGAGGAACAACTATCAAGTGTTGGTCAGACCATGCGAACGGAAAACATTCCGCACAGACTCTTGCACAGGCTCTCAATAACAGCTGCAACCCTTGTTTTACAGATATTGCGCTTGCGCTGGGCACGGACACATTTTACGACTATCTCTCTGCATTCGGTCTGGGCAATGTTACGGGTATAGATTTTTCGGGTGAAGCGCTTGGTATGCTTGTGCCGCAGTCTCTCGTACGCGATTGTGACCTTGCGAGAATAGGTTTTGGTCAGACAGTTGCCGTGACGGGAATCCAGCTTGCATGTGCCGCCGCGGCTGCAGTTAACGGAGGAAATTATTACGAGCCGCACCTTTTAAAAGGCATAGTTTCATCCGATGGCAGGACTGTGGAGGAGCGTCAACCCGTCGTCAGACAGAGGGTGATAAGCGAAGAAGCTTCGCACCTTCTTGCACAGATGCTTGAAGGCGTTGTCAGTGACGGTAGCGGTAAAAAAGCATATATAGAAGGATATAAAGTAGGCGGTAAGACGGGTACGGCGCAAAAATACGAGGACGGTCATATTGCCGCAGGCAAGTATGTATCATCATTTGTTGGTTTTTTTCCGTCGGATACGCCGCAGTATCTCGCACTGGTGATAGTTGATGAGCCGAGCGGTTCCTATTACGGCAGTACGGTTGCCGCTCCCGTCGCACGCGAGATATTCTCGGATATAATAGCGATAAAAAATATTCAGCCATTCGGGTGATAACATGAAACTTTCTCAACTGATAAAGAATCTGACATATGAAAAAGTCTGCGGCAATGCGGAAGTGGAAATAGAAGGTCTGTGTGCAAATTCTCAGAAGGTAAAGAAGGGCGACCTGTTCATATGTTACGGCGGGCTCAGTTTTGACAGCCATGCAGTTGCCGAAGAGGCAAAGCGGGCAGGCGCCGTCGCCCTCGTTTGCGAAAGACAACTTGACTGCTCTCTTCCACAGGTTATTGTGCGCGGAGGAAGGGAGGCGATGTCTGCGTTGGCGGCAGAATTCTATCTCCATCCTGAAAAAAAGTTGAAGCTGGTAGGTGTTACAGGCACTAACGGTAAAACGACCACCACATTCATGCTCAAAAGCATTTTTGACAAAAAAGGCATAAAATCGGCAATAGTCGGCACTCTCGGCGTATTCTACGGAGATATAGTAATATCGCCTGGATTGACCACGCCCGATCCGCTGTTTATGTATTCCCTGTTCGCAGATATGGCGGCAGACGGAGTGCAGTATGTTTTTATGGAAGTTTCCGCTCACGCTATATATTTCGGCAAAATTGCGGGGCTCAGGTTCGAGGCTGGAATATTTACAAACTGTACGCAGGACCACCTTGACTTTTTCGGTGACATGAAGAGATATTCTGCCTGCAAAGAAAGTTTCTTTATGGACGGTAAATGCAAGATCAGCGTTGTCAACGTGGATGACCGACTTGGCCTCAGATTGCTTAAAAATGTACCCGGCGCCATAAGTTACGGGCTTGAAAATCCTTGCGACAGTTTTGCCGTAAACATTGAAGAAAGTCTTGAAGGTACGAGGTTCGTGATAAATCTGTCAGATGAGCTGGCGGAGATAGAACTGTCGCTTGCAGGCAGACATAATGTATACAACGCCCTTGCGGCAGCAACCTGCGCGCACGCGCTGGGCATAGATGCGGAGTGTGTGGCAGAAGGTCTGAAACAGCTTAAATGCGTACCCGGAAGGCTTGAAAGAGTGGCGCAACACAATGGCGGAGAGATATTTGTGGACTTTGCGCATACGCCTGACGGTCTGGAAAAGTCACTTACGACCCTTAAAAAACTGTGCAAGGGTAAGTTGTACTGCCTTTTCGGCTGCGGAGGAAACAGGGATGCGACGAAGCGGCCTATAATGGGCAGAATTGCGGCAAAGATAAGTGATTTTGTAATCATCACGTCAGATAATCCACGTTTTGAAGACCCTTACGATATAATCATGCAGATAGAGAAGGGAGTTGCCGAAGCAGGCGGCAGGTATGTTTCTGTAACGGACAGAGAACTTGCTATTGAGTATGCACTTAACCTTATAGGGGATGGCGACGTATTGCTTGTTGCGGGCAAGGGCGGAGAAACAACGCAGGAAATAATGGGTGTAAAACACAGTTTCAGCGACAATCAGGTAATAAAAAAACTTATTGGCTGAAACTTGGCTCTACTGCACCGATGAGCAATATTGACTTGATTAAGCGGCAGAAAAAATGGCGGATTTACGCATCTCGCTGAACATATACTTAAAGTATAAAATAATCAACTACTGAAATATAATAGCGTACGGATTTTAACTATGAAGATATATCTTGCGGCTTTTCTTGCGGCGTTTGCGGCGTCGCTTGCACTGACCGCCGCTCTTAAGCCGCTTTTAAGGCGGCTTAAGGCGGGTCAGTACATTCTCGGCTATGTGAAGGAACACAAGGACAAGGGAGGTACGCCCACTATGGGCGGATTTGCCTTTATTACTTCAATAATTATACTTGCGCCTGCGTTTTACGGAATAACCGACAGGACAATAAATCTTACTCTCGCGATAGTCGGCGGATTTATGTTCGTCGGCTTTCTTGACGATTTTCTCAAAATCTGGCGCAAGGATAACGGCGGACTCAAACCATATCAGAAAATTATATTTCAGACTGCCATAGCGACGATTGCTGCCGTATATTGTTACGTAAACGGCTTTACTTATCTCGAAATACCCTTCAGCGGCGGGCTGCGGGTAAATGTTGGCTGGTGGGTAATACCTCTTACGCTTTTCGTATTTCTCGCCACCGTAAATTGTGTAAATTTGACGGACGGGTTGGACGGACTTGCGGGAGGCTCTGCAATGGCATATCTTGCATGTATGTGCGCCGTCTGCGCGTACAGGTCGGAGTTGTTTGACTTAATGTGCATATTGGGTGCCGGCGCGCTTTCTGCATTTTTAATCTTCAACACAAACCGCGCATCTGTCTTTATGGGGGATACAGGTTCGCTTGCTCTGGGCGGTCTTATCGCATGTACAAGCGTGTTTTCCGGTAATACGCTGTATGTGCCGATTATCGGCATAACTTTTGTCATTTCGGGAATATCCGTGATAGTTCAGGTAATATATTATAAGCGTACAGGCAAGAGGGTATTTCTGATGGCGCCCGTTCATCATCATTTTCAGATGAAAGGATACACCGAATGCAGGATATCCTATATCTATATGCTTGTAACGGCGTTGGCAGGGATGCTCTGCCTGCTGTTTATGTGAGGTCGGATGTATTTCGGAAATCAGAAATTTTTGGTGGCGGGAATGTCTCGTTCAGGAGAAGCAAGCGCACGGTTCCTGATAGAGAGAGGGGCAAAGGTATATGTCTTCGACGATGTCATCACTGACGCAGTCAGAAGAACTGTTGCCATGCTCGAAAAAGATGGGGCTTTCCCGGTTTCTGCAGAAAATCTGCAGACGGCGGTTGAAGAATGTGACGTACTCGTATTAAGTCCAGGCATACCCATAGACAACTCTCTGCCAAAGGCATTCAGGAAAGCGGGTAAGGCAATTATCGGAGAGAGTGAATTGGGTGCGCTCTTTCTTCGCGCAACGCCAATAAGCGTTACGGGAACAAACGGCAAGACCACAACAGTGTCAATGATAGACGCCGCGCTTAAGGCGTGCGGAAAGAAAAGCATTCCGTGCGGAAACTTCGGGACACCGCTCGTATCTGTAACGGAAACGCTTGGATTCGATGACTTTGCTGTTGTGGAGGTTTCGTCGTTTCAGCTTGAAACGCTTTCAAGTCTGAAATCGCATATTGCGGTTATCACAAATATTACAGAAGACCACCTTAACAGGCATTACAATATGGAAAATTATATTTTTCTGAAGAGCAAGTTGCTCCGTAATCTGAGGGAGAGCGAGTACGCCGTGTTGAACTATGACGACCCCAATGTCAGACGGCTTGCTTCCGTGACACGGGGGAAGGTTATCTGGTTTTCCTATTTGCAGGAAACGGACGGTGCGTGTCTGAGAGACGGGTATGTATATTTCAGGGAGACAAAGTGCTTCAGGGCAGACGAATTGCGCGTCGGCGGAAAACATAATGTGATGAATGCGCTTGCCGCAACGGCTGTGTGCGCACTGTTGGGGCTGGATATGCGTATTGTGTCGCAGGCGCTGTGTGCATTCAAAGGGGTAAAGCACAGAATTGAGAAAGTCTGCGAGAAAGACGGGGTTGAATACATAGACGACAGTAAGGGAACAAATGTTGATGCAACGCTTAAGGCAGTGGAGGGGTTAACGCGTCCGACTGTGTTGCTGCTCGGTGGAAAGGATAAGGGATACGATTATGTCCCGCTCTTTTCCGGGCTCAAAAACAGCAGAGTTATCCATGCCATTCTGTATGGGGAGAACAGGTTCAGACTGTCTGCAGATGCGGTAAAGGAAAACTTTGAAACATTTTCATTGTGTACCGATTTCAGGACGGCAGTCAGGCTGTCAATGCTTGTTGCAAAGTCGGGGCAGTGCGTACTGTTAAGCCCGGCGAGTGCAAGCTTTGACGAATTTGCGGGCTATGAGGAGCGGGGAGAAGAGTTCGTATCCCTCGTGACGGGGACGGAAGTTAATGAAGAACTTAAAGAGTAAGATGGGAAGAGCGGGAGATATCCCGCTCTTAATTTGTGTATTTGCACTTACCTTGTTCGGCTGCGTGATGATATATTCTGCAAGCAGCTATGTGGGCAGAGTAGAGTACGGCGATGAGTTCTTCTTTGTGAAAAAACAGCTGATAGGCGTTGCGTTCGGCACGCTTGCCTTTGCCGCTGTACAGTTTGTCCCTCCCGAAAAGCTTATAAAACTCAAATATCCCGCAGTCGCAGTTGCGGCTGTTACGCTTATACTCGTATTTGTGCCTGGAATAGGTGTTACAAATTACGGAGCAACCAGGTGGATAGGTTTCGGATCATTCACCATCCAGCCTTCGGAGCTGGCAAAATACGCCTTCGTAATTTTTGCCGCGGCGCACTTTTCTAAATATGCCGACAAGGTTAAAACTTTTACAGGAATTTTACCTGTACTTATAGTAGGCTTTTTATTCTGCGCTCTTATTATAGCCGAGCCTAATATGTCCATAACTATGTGTGTCGGGCTGCTTATGCTGGCAATGATTTTTTTGAGCGGTACAAATCTCAAGACATTCGCACTAATTTTAACGCCGTTTGTGCTTGCCATACCCGTTCTGATAGCGCTGGAACCTTACAGACTCCAGCGGTTAAGTGCCTTTCTCGATCCATGGGCATCGCCCAAGGATGAGGGCTATCAGCTTATCCAGTCGCTTTATGCGCTCGGGAACGGAGGACTGTTCGGAGTCGGGCTATTCAATTCAACGCAGAAATACAGGTTTTTGCCATTTGCAGAAAGCGATTTCATAATGTCGGTCATGGGAGAAGAACTTGGTTTTGTCGGAATTACCGTATTTTTTCTTGTCTGCATATTCATAATATGGCGTGGGTTCAGGATTGCGAGGTCTGCACCGACAAAGTTTACATTTTTGTTATCTGCTGGAATAACTCTGGTATATGGTATTCAGGTGGTAATAAATGCGCTTGTCGTAAGCGGAACTATTCCGCCTACCGGGTTGCCTTTGCCGCTTATATCCAGCGGTAATACTTCGCTGGTAATTACGCTGGCGTCAATGGGTGTGTTGTACGGCATATCCCGCGCGCATTAACAGCATATTGAAAAACTCCATATAATGGATTAGGCGGCGTGTAAACAGACGGTTGTAAGTTTCGTCTCTTTGCGTGCTGCTTATAATTTTTACATATATAGGGAGTCAATATGGATAAGTACATCATAAACGGCGGAAACAGGCTGTACGGACACATATCCATTCAATCTGCCAAAAATTCCGTACTTCCCATACTCGCGGCTACTGTGCTGACGGACGAAAAAGTGGTTATTGCGGATGTGCCCCGCATAACCGACGTTCGTAATATGCTTAAAATTCTGCAGTGTCTGGGTTGCAGGGCATATTATTCTGGCAACGATGTCATAGTAGAAAGTGCAGATGCCGGCAATTATGAGATTCCGGGTGCGCTGGCGCACGAATTGCGCTCGTCTGTCTTTTTGCTCGGGTCGGTCATATCTCGCTTCCACAAGGCAAAAATAGCTTACCCTGGCGGCTGTGATATAGGTTTAAGGCCGATTGATTTACACCTGAAAGGTTTGAAGCGGTTGGGTGTAAAAATAGATGAGAGGAACGGCTTTATTACCTGCGAGAGCGACAAGCTCTGCGGAAATGAGATTATGCTTGACTGCCCAAGCGTCGGCGCGACAGAAAATATAATGCTTGCTGGAGTAATGGCTGAGGGGACTACCGTGATTAAAAATGCGGCAAGAGAACCTGAAATTGAGGATTTACAGAATTTCCTTAATTCGATAGGTGCAGACGTTTGCGGAGCAGGCAGCGGTACGATAGTGATAGAGGGTAAAACCCGTCTGTCGGGCGGAAGATACAGACCTATCCCCGACAGGATTGAGGCTGGTACATATCTTATTTGTGCGGCAATGTGCGGCGGTAAAGTAACCCTTGACGGAGCAAGCGGAGAAATGCTGAGTTCGCTCATACATAAACTTTACGAAAATGGTTGCAAATTAGACGTTAAAGATGATAAAATAACTATAGAGTCAGATGGTCGGCTGCATGCGGTAAAGAGCGTGGAAACGCAGCCTTATCCAGGCTTTCCGACTGACCTTCAGGCACAGATGACGGCATTGTGTACTATTTCTTCTGGTAATTCGATTGTCACGGAGAACCTGTTTGAAACGCGGTTTAAATTTGTGCCGGAACTTAAGAAAATGGGTGCGGATATAGTTGTCGCCGACAGGTGC
Organism: uncultured Clostridia bacterium; assembly: GCA_944368635.1. GTDB lineage: Bacteria > Bacillota > Clostridia > Christensenellales > Borkfalkiaceae > Coproplasma. The sequence goes on along the minus strand of CALVXA010000041.1, from coordinate 3,475 downwards.
GCGTTTGTAAGCGGCGTAAATAAACTCCGTGGCGCAACTGTTGTCGCGCAGGATTTAAGAGGTGGCGCGGCGCTTGTACTGGCGGCGCTTGCCGCCACCGGAAGAAGCGAGGTGTTGAATATCTCGCACATAGACAGGGGTTATTCGGAAATGGAATATAAGCTCCGTGCAATCGGCGGAGATATTGTAAGAATAACTGTATAAACGGATTTAACATGAGGTACATAAGAAAATTTACGGCGCTTATACTCGCAATTATTTTCTGCGTAGCGCTTGTCGTCGGTGTGGGAATAATCTTTTCCGTCAAAAACGTGAATGTGACCTATCTGGACTATTCGGGGACTCACTCGCGCGCTTTAACGGAAAGCGTGGAAAACCTTAACGAATTAAAGGGTACGCAGCTCGTATTTCTCGATGAGGAAAGTGTCCGCGAAAAACTTACCGATGACGGAGTGATTGCAGTGGAAAGCGTGCAGAAAATTTTCCCTGCAACGGTAAACATAGTGCTTCGCGAAAGAATGGAATGTTTTGTATGGGAGGCGGGTCAGAGTTACAATGTTTACGATGACCGCGGAGCGCTGATGAGGAGCGTAGGAAAGGAATACGGCATTCCGTTGAATTCAATAGACGGCAGCCCTAATGTTGTACTTAACGCTGAAGAGGACCTGATTCCTGAACTTGCAGCTTTTTTGGGGCATTTTAAAGATAAGTTTGGTGCGCTTCGCAGTCTTGTAGAAGAAGTTACAGTGCATTACGGTGTAGATGCTGCAATTATCGAGTTGCGCAGCGGGCTCACATACACCGTATCTGCCTGGCGCGAAGGAGGCGAAACAAAGGCTGAAAGGGCATTTCAGATTTATTCTGCGCTTTCCGATGCGGAAAGGACGAAGGGAGTTTACGCTGTCAGTTGAACGACTTATTGCTAAACAGTGATAATTATTTATATACGACCCGTTTTAATATTTCGGGTCGTTTTTTTATTTATATAGTTGACAACAGTTATACACTATTATATAATTAGTTATATAATTCTGACTGAATTCAGACTGAATTTTGTGCGGAGGTTGTGAAAGTGCGTAAACCTGGCGTTGCCGTTCTTGACATACGGTCAACAGAAATATGTGCCGCGGTGGCTGAAAATGGCGTCAATAACACTTTCATCATCAAGAATAAATCGCACGTTGGCTATGATGGTTACGCGGAAGGCGAACTTATCGACATAGGCAATTTCAATAATGCCGTAAAAGAGGCTATTGCGGCAACTTTTTCGGCAGAATACGGTAGATTAAAACACATTTATATATCAGTGCCTGCGGAATTCTGCGAAGTCAGGCTTGTTGATAAGACGCTTGGCTTTTCTTCATCACAGGCAGTGGCGCAAAGACATCTGCGGATGCTGACGGAAATGTCCGTACCGCAGGTCGGACATGATATGACGGTAATATATTCAAGTCCGCTGTATTATGTGTTGCCCGATAATCGCAACGTCATAAACCCTTTGGGTTCGGTGTGTGACAGCCTGAGAGGTAAGCTCAGTTTTTACGTGGCAAAGTCTGCCTTTCTTGAGTGTGTCAGGCGTGCTGTCGATAACTGTATGGATATTGGGTGCTACCATTGGATACCACAGATTTACAGCCAGCCAATATATCTTATTGACCCTGCAATCCGCGACGGCCGTGCCGTCCTGGTCGATGTCGGCGGGATAGCTTCTTCATTCTCGGTGGCTTGCGGCAACGGCGTTGAATTCTGCGAGTCATTTTCTGTGGGCGTCGGGCATATGGCAGTCCTGCTGATGGAAAATCTGAACATCCCTTACGATGCTGCATATGCGATACTTAAGAGTGTAAATCTTAATGCAAAAGGTCGTCTCGCTACAGTAGAAGAGTGCAGGATTAACGGAGAGTATTACAGTTTCAGAAGTTCTCAGGTAAGAGAAATCCTGAACGAGGGGCTGGACGGGTTCTGCGGGCTCATCGAAGAGTGCAGACAGGCCTATTCAGTCAGTGATATAACAAATTCTACCATTTATCTGACAGGTGACGGAGTGGGGGTTATCCGCGGACTTACAGAAAAAATTTCTTCCAGGCTTGTTTCTCCCGTGGAAGTTATTGCCCCCAGAGTGCCTTATTACGAAAGACCCCGATATTCGTCGCTCTTCAGTCTGCTGGCTGCAGCATTCGGCGAATGACGTACATATTTTTACAAACAACTCGGAGGAAATTATTAAGATGTTCAACGATACGGCTATAAATACGAATATATCCGGCAAGGCAAAAATAAAAGTAGTCGGTGTTGGCGGCGCAGGCAACAATGCCGTCAACCGCATGATTGACGCCAATATAGACTGCGCTGAATACGTTGTCGTAAATACCGATTCGCAGATACTTGCGCTTTCTCCCTGCCAGAATAAAATTCAGATAGGCGCACAACTCACAAAAGGTCTTGGTGCGGGTGCGGATCCTGACGTTGGCAGAGCTGCCGCAGAGGAGAGCAAAGATCTGCTCACGGAAGTCATCAAAGGCACAGACCTGCTCTTTATTACGGCAGGTATGGGCGGCGGTACGGGTACAGGCGCGGCTCCCGTTATTGCAAAAATTGCACGCGACATGAAGATTCTGACAGTTGCCGTAGTTACTGAACCGTTTGCATTCGAGGGCAAAAAGAGGCTTGAGAACACAATTAAAGGGCTTGAAAATCTCAAAAAATATGTGGACACGCTTATCGTAATACCCAACGATAAGATTCGTACTGTTGTTGATAAAAATACTTCAATGGTGGACGCGCTTCGCGTTGCCGATGAAATACTCAAGCAGGGCATAAAAGGTCTTGCCGAGCTTATTGTCAATCCCGCGCTCATTAATCTTGACTTTGCGGACGTCAAAACCATTTTAAAGGACAAGGGTATAGCTCACCTCGGCGTCGGCGTTGCGAAGGGTGATAACAGAATTATAGAGGCAGTGCGCGTTGCCGTGAACTGTCCGCTTCTGGAGACTACGATCGAGGGCGCAAGAGGCGTGATTCTCAACGTCGTCGGCGGTAATGACCTGACCTTTGCAGAAGTTGCCGATGCGGCAGAGCTCGTCAGGAGCGTTGTAGATGCCTCCGCGAATATAATTTTCGGCGCAAGAATAGACCCGAATGTGCAGGATGAAGTAGAAATAACCGTCATTGCGACAGAGTTCAGCGGATATGGCAACAAGCAGAGCGAGGAACAGCAGCGGGCATATACGGCAGGGCAGATTTACACTCAGCCGCCCTATAATCAGGAAAGAATGAGTGTAAATGAGCCGTACTATACACAGGCGCCTTCTCGTGTACAGCCGGCTCAACCTATTCAGCCGGTGCAGCCTATTCAGCCTGTACAGCCGGTTCAACCGGTTCAACCTGCACAGCAGACGATTCAGGTTCAGCAGGAAATAGAGCGACCTGCTGACAAGTCTGTCCCCAAGTTCGCACAGCTTCTCCGCCGCTTCGG
>CALVXA010000040.1 GCA_944368635.1 uncultured Clostridia bacterium | reverse complement strand
GTCGCCGTCCCCTTCGCCCTTGTCTGCCTCTGCCCCATCTTGGGCGGGTCGGGGGCAATCCAGTCGCCGAAGTTGAGTATTGCGGGGGTATGCCATATATATCTGCGCTTTCCGACGCTTAAAAGTCCCGCCCAGAATTTGCAAGCCTTTACGTATTTTTTCATGGCGGGGTACATCTTTTCAAGCAGCTTTACGTCGCCCCTCGCCTGATATTCCGCCCAGGGCACGAGTATGCACGCATCGCCCCAGAACGCAACCGCCATGACGGGCATGGTTGCGGGGAAGCCGTAGCCGTGTACGGGGACGGTATTGGGTATGCCGCCCGTCTTAAGCTGTTCCGCCCTGACGTCCTTCAGCCATTTGTCAAGAAAACGGCTCATGTCGAAATTATAGCAGGCGGTGGGTGCAAACACCGCGATATCGCCCGTCCAACCCATTCTTTCGTCCCTCTGCGGGCAGTCCGTGGGGATATCCATGAAGTTGGACTTGGAACTCCAGATTATGTTTTCCTGCAGTCTGTTCAGTCTTGCGTCCGAGCAGGAGAACGTTCCCGTCCTCTCCAGATCGGAGTAAATGGCAACCGCGGAAACTTCTACGTCCTTTTCGTCTATGCCGCTGACGGAGACATATCTGAAGCCCATGTAGGTAAGTCTGGGCGAATAGGTCTGCGCGCCCTCCTTACATATATAAGTAATTTCACATTTGGCCGAACGCAAAAACTCCGTGAACAGTCCCCCGTCCTTTTTGAGTATTTCTGCGTGTCTTACCACTATCTTCTGTCCGCGCTTCGCATTTTTTATGTTCAGTCTGACTACGCCTGCGAAGTTCTGACCGAAGTCATATATCAGGGTGCCGTCGGCAAGTTTATTCACGGATACGGGGGTAAACGTCTCGTGCTCGCATACGAGCGAGCCGTAAGTCGCCTTTATCTCGGGAGATATGCGCAACTTTTCCTGCACGGCGTTTCTCCACTCTATTTTTTCGGAGTCTACAGTCGCATCGTACACCTCGCCGTCGTATATGTCGGAAAAGCGGTAATTCCCGTCTTCTGTCACCTGCCAGCTCTCATCCGTGCCGATGACCTGCGTAGTGCCGTCCGCATAGTCTATCCTTATCTCCGCAAGCAGCGCCTGCCTGTCGGCGTAGTGACGGTTCTTTCTCGTCCACACGAACGAACCCACCGCCCAGCCGCCGCCGATTACGAACATGAGCGTGTTCTCCCCCTCCGAAAGAAGGGACTTTATGTCATAGGTCTGATACTGGAGATTGGTGAAATAAGAGGTAAAGCCGGGCGCAAAATAATCTTTGCCGATTTTTTTGCCGTTGAGCGTCGCCTCATATATGCCCATCGCCGTGGAATACAGCCTTGCACGCGCAATTTTCTTGTTTACGTCTATGCGCTTTCTGAACGTCATTGGAATGGGGGAAACTCCCTTTTCGGTAAAGCGATACGCCCCGTCCGTTATCCACTTTGCCTGCCAGGGGGCGTCAAGTCTGCCCGTCTCGAAGGTAGTCGTCCGCTCGTCAGTTTCGCCGTAATTGTCGCACGCGCTGACTTTCACTTCGTACTGAGTGAACGGCCTGAGCGGTTGCCCTTCGTACGGCACCAGCACCTGATTGTCTGTCACCGTCTTCCAGCCGTTCAAAGAGATTTCCGCGCTCTGAAGCCTTGCATCTCTCCTTTCAGAAGCAAGCGAAAACGAAATGCGCGGCGACGTTTCATCCGTCACGCAGCCGCTTTCAAGGTTCTCCACCTTAAGTCCTGTAATCTCCATTATCTCCCCCAATAAAGTTTTAAATTTGTTCAATTTATTTTCGTAATTAACATACCATAAATATTATGTTTTGTCAATATGCGCGCCTCATTTGATTGATATTATGAAATAGTTGCACGCAAGGCAGATAAAACGCACAGAAATAATCAAAAATGCGCAAATTCTGCAAATTTGGCTTGTCCCGCCGTTGACAAGGGACGCGCGCCTGTGATATTATCTGCCTGCAGGGCAATACGGCACTTGAGAAAAGGAGATTTTTATGTACACCAAGGAGAGATTTGACCGCATATCCGCATACCTCAAGGAGAAAAAAAAGGCGACGGTAGGGGAGCTTGCCGCACTGCTTTGCGTCAGTTCGGCGACAATCCGCCGCGACCTCAGCGAGATGCAGGCGCTGGGAATTGTGGCGCGCACGCACGGCGGCGTGCTGTACATAGAGGACAGCGAAGAGACCTCCATATACGTAAGGCTTGACAAGAACGCGCAGGAAAAGGAAGGCACGGCGCTAATTGCCGCGCATAATCTGGGGGAATTCCAGACGGCTTTCGTGGACAACTCCTCCACCTGTTTTGCGCTGGCTAACAGGCTTGACCTCAAGCGCAAGACCATAATAACAAACGGACTGCAGCTTGCGCTTACGCTTTCCCAGCGCGAAAACGTTGACATCATCATGCCCGGCGGAGAGGTAAAGTTCAACACCGCCGCCGTCCTGGGAAGCCTTGCCTGCAACACACTTTCTCACTTCAGGACGGACATAATTCTGTGTTCGTGCGCGGCTTTGGACGAGTTCGGCGTCTACGAACACTCGCTTGACTCCTGCGAGCTAAAAAAAGTTGCGCTTGAGCGCGGCAAGAGAAAAATACTGCTTGCAGACAGAACCAAATTCGGGCGGACGGCAGCATACAGGACGTGTTCGCTTGCGCAATTCGACGAAATTTACACCAATGCGGACGACAAGACGGTAGCCGCCTTCAGAGAACGCAGGCTGAACGTTATAAACAAACTCAACGCATTTAAGCCATGACTTCAAAACAACAACGCAAGTAAAATTGATACATCTGCAAACTTAAAAGATAAAAGTCCCGACTGACCATCGGGACTTTTTACTGTGTACATTTTTTTACTGTGTACATTATCTATAAATTATCAAAGCGCACTATGCCCATATATAAGACCTTATGCGGTTTTTACAACGCCGCTGAAAAGCCTTGAAACCATTTTACTTTAATAATTACAAGGACAGCTGCGCCTTTACGACCTTGCCCCGGGTAAGGACAACGTAGCGCGCTTAAGAAATGGCTTTGCCGAGGGTGAAGGCATCCTGCAGCTCTCGCCTGCCGCCGATATCGCCCTTCTTCTCCACGCCGCCGGCAAAGACGTACCCTTTTACGGAACATCTTTCAAAGCACTCCGCCCAGCACTCTATGCCCGTAAGCGTGCCCCTGACGGCGCTCTCGCCGTCGTCCGCCGCCGTTGCCAGCAGATATATGTCCGTGAACTTGTAGTCGCCGCCGTACAGGGGATTTGCCCTGTCGAGCATCGTCTTGAGGTTGCCGCTCATGCCGTAATAGTAGACGGGCGTGGCAAACACTATGACGTCGGCATCGTGCATCTTTGCGGAAACCACGTTTGCATAATCGTCTATCACGCAGGAGGTTACGCCTTCACCCTGACAGCAAAGGCAACCGCGGCAGAAAGCTATCTGACCGTCGGCAAGGCGCACCTTTTCCACGACGTTGCCTGCCGAACGCGCGCCCTGGATAAAGCTGTCGGCAAGCGTCTCCGAATTACCGCCCTTGCGGTAGCTTGAACATATAACAAGTATTTTCTTTGACATTATTTCTTCCTCCCGTACAAATATCTGTCCGCGTCCGACACAACCGGACTGTATGACTGCATATATGATAACTCAGAACGTGCAAAAAATCAATGCCTGCGCAAAATATATGCGTTTATTCGGGAATTTTTCGCATTGCCCCGCGCATATCACTCCGCGAATGCAGTAGCACGCTGGTCGGGCGGCGACGGGACATCAGCCTTGCAACCAGCTTGTATGCCTCGGCAAAAGGTATTACAGAGAGCGCTGCGCCCATGCAGACAAGCCACTTGTTCAGGTCGGGATTTTCCAGTCCGAACAGATACGCCGCAGGCGTTGCGCACAGCAAGACATTTACTGCTACGCCCGCCGCGACGGTTATTAGCAACACCTTGTTGGAAAACAGCCCGGCGCCCAATGCCGAACACCTTTCCGTGCGGACATTGAAAGCATGGAAAAGTTCCATAAACGATACGGTTATAAACGCCATGGTGGTCGCCATTCTGTTTCCGTAAAGGTTGAGGGCGACAGCGTACACGGCTACCGTTACCCCCGCAATATATACCGCCGAAAGCAGTACGGAAAAGAGCGTCCCGCGCGAGAAAATAGCCTTTTCGGCAGGACATGGCGGGCGGCGCATGGCATTTTCGTCCTCGCCTTCCGCACCAAGCGCAAGTACGGGGAAGGAATCGGTTATGAGGTTTATCCACAGCAGCAACGTAGAGGGCAGGAACTCGCTGCGGAAGAAGAATATGGTTGCGACAAGTATGGCAAACACTTCGGCAAGATTTGTGGACAAAAAGAAGGATATAGTCTTGCGTATGTTGGATGAAATGCGCCTTCCTTCCCTGACTGCGGCGACAATAGTCGTGAAGTTGTCGTCGGCAATTACCATGTCGGCAACACTCTTTGTTACGTCTGTGCCGCTTTTGCCCATCGCAATGCCCACATCCGCACTCTTCAGCGAAGGGGCATCGTTCACGCCGTCGCCTGTCATTGCCACCACCTCGCCAGCGGCGCGGCGGACGCTCACAATGACGTTCTTGTGCTTTGGCGACACGCGGGCAAAGACCTTTGCCCTTGCCACTGCGGCGCGAAGCTGCGGCCGCGTCATCCCGTCAAGCTGTTCGCCCGTTACAACATCGCCGTCGTCTTCGGCTATGCCCGCCTTTTTTGCTATCGCAAGCGCAGTCTGCGGACTGTCCCCCGTTATCATTACGGTGGTTATGCCCGCATTTCTGCACTCCTCCACCGCCTCCCGTACTCCCGGCTTGAGTCCGTCGCTCATGCCGCAGCAGCCGAGATATACAAGCCCCTCTTCGGTCAGCTCGCCGCCCTTTTTATACGCAAAGCACAGCACGCGCAGGGCATTGCCCGACATCTCCGCGCACAGTTCCATCTGCCGTTTCCTGTCCTCCGCCGACAGTGGCAACAACTTGCCGTCCATTTCTGTATGACCGCACAGCGACAACAGTTTTTCGGCAGCGCCCTTGACGAATATGTACTGTCCGTCAGCCCATTCGGCGCGGACGGACATGAGCTTGCGTTCGGACGTGAAGGGCAATTCGCCCGTGACGGAAAACTGTGCATTTTTATCCTTTTCCATAGCATACGTCTTTACGGCCACTTCCGTCGGGTCGCCGACAAGCTTTCCGTCCCGCTCCCTTACCCTGTTGCAGGCGTGCATACAGCGGAGCATATTTTCGGGCGAGGAGGTATTCACGCTCTCCACGCGCAACCGGTTAAGCGTGAGCGTACCCGTCTTGTCCGTGCAGATTGTCGTACACCCGCCCAGCGTCTCCACGCATTTCAGCTTGCGGATTACCACGTTCTGACGGCTCATGCGCTGGACGCCCATTGCCATTATTACGGAAACGACGGCGGGCAGTCCCTCGGGTATAGCGGCAACAGCTACGGCTACGGCAGTCATGAAATTGTCCGTGAGCGAGGAACGGTGCGAGACAAGCCCGACGACGAATATCACCGCCGCAACGGCAAGCACGAACGCCGAAATAGCCTTGCCGAGCCTGGCAAGCGCGCGCTCCAGCGGGGACACGCCCTTTCTGACGTTGCCCAGCATATCGGCTATGCCGCCTATTTCAGTATTTCTGCCCGTGGCGGTTACAACGCCCTCACAACTGCCGCCTACAATGTATGAAGATGAAAACAGCAGGCAACGCGAGGACGAAAGCGTGACCGCGCCCGTCACGACGGATGCGTCTTTTTCCACCCCCAGCGATTCGCCCGTCAGCGTAGACTGGTCGCAACGCAGGGAGACGGAGCTTATTATGCGCATATCCGCGGGCACGACATCCCCCTCTTCAAGGCACACGACGTCGCCGACAACTATCTGCGTGCAGGGCAACATGACTATCTCGCCGTCCCTCCTGACCCTTGCGGAAGGCGCGGAGAGCTTTTTAAGCCCCTCTATCGCCTTGTCCGCCCTGTATTGCTGCGCCGTGCCGACAACGGCGTTAAGAAAGATTATTCCCGTTATTATGGCGGTATCCGCAACGTCCGAAAGGCTGCCCGAAAAGACGGCGACTACGGCGGAGACAAGCGCCGCCGCAATCAGAAGAAGGGTCATTACGTCGCCGAACTGCGAAAAAAACAGCCCCGCAAGCGACTGCTTTTTACCGCTCTGTATTACATTCTCGCCGTACTTTGCAAGGCGGCTTTCCGCCTCCTCGCGCGTGAGTCCGCAGGCATCTGAACCGAGGGCCACAAGCACGCGAGGCACGGACATATCAGCATACTTCAACATCGGAAAACTTTTTCCTCCCCAATATGGCGGCAATACCGCCCTTGCATTAAACTATTAACGCCGCTCCCCGAATATGCCTTTACACGGCAAAAAAAAGGACATACCCTTAGCCGCGGCAAAACTAATTATGCCATGCCGAAAGCCTTTTACGGGTATGTCCGCAATTCAGTTGTCATATGAGCCGTACAGCAAAACGCCTGCACGTACCTCGGTTATTTGTCCGCAGCCGCCTCCAGCTCCTCCGCATATCTTACCGTTTCCATCGCATCGCGGCAGTACTTGTCCGCGCCTATCATGGCGGCGTACTCCTCGTTCAGCACCGCGCCGCCCACCGCCGTTTTGACAGAGGGAAGCTCCCTTTTTATAAGTTCCACTGTCTCCTTCATGGCGGGAACGGTCGTGGTCATGAGCGCGCTCAGCCCAACTATCTCCGCGCCCGTCCTTCTCGCTTCCTCCAATACCCTTTCGGGCGGAACGTCCCTGCCGAGGTCGTACACCGTGAACCCGTAATTTCTGAGAAGAGTGGCGACTATGTTCTTGCCTATGTCGTGTATGTCGCCTTTCACCGTGGCGATTACCACCTTTACGCGCTTTGCATTGTCCGAAGGACTGAGACGGGAACGCACCTGCTCGAACGCGGCGCCTGCCGCCTCCGCACTCATCAGAAGCTGCGGAAGGAATATGGTCTTTTCTTCGAACCCCTTGCCCACTTCGTCCAGGGCGGGAATGATATAGCCGTCCACGACTTCGAGCGGCCTGAGCGTTTCCAGAAGCGCCGCGGCAGCCTCTGCCGCCTCCTTCTTAAGCCCCTTTACCACGTAGTACTTAAGTCCGCCCTGCGCGTCGTTTACGGCAGCCTGCGGCTTTGACGACGTTATGGAAGAGGTCACTGAAGAGGCATACTCAATGTAGTCCGCACAGCCCCTGTCCCTTCCGCTGAGCGCCATATACGCAGTATATGCCTTGCGCATTTCCTCCGAATAGGGATTATATATTGCGGCAGAAAGTCCGTTTGCCAGGGCGAGAGTGAAGCAGGCGGAAGTTATGAAGTCCCTCTGCGGCAGTCCGAAGGATACGTTGGAAATACCCAGCGAGGTGTTACAGCCAAGTTCCGTCCTTATCCTGCGGAGCGCGCCGAGCGTTACGTTTGCGGCATTTGCGTCCGCCGACACGGCGGTTGCAAGCGTGTCGAATATAAGCCTGTTTCTGCCTATCGAATACTTTGCCGCCTCCGCAATGATCTTTTCGGCAACGCGCACCCTGCCCTCCGCGCTGTCCGGTATGCCGTCCTCGTCCAGCGTAAGGCAGATTATCGCTCCGCCGTATTTAGCCGCAAGCGGGAACACGGCGTCCATGCTCTCCTTCTTGCCGTTCACGGAATTTATCAGCGGACAGCCGTTGTATATGCGAAGCGCCCTCTGCATTGCGACGGGGTCGGAAGTGTCTATCTGCAGGGGCAGATTTGTTACAGCCTGTATTTCCGAAACGCACTTTTCAAGCACCGTCGGTTCGTCAATTTCAGGCAGACCGACGTTTACATCCAGCACCTGCGCGCCCCTGTCCTGCTGGTTTACCGCCTCGCCTAAAATATATGCAAAATCCCCCTCGCGCAGGGCCTGCTTAAGCCGCTTTTTGCCCGTGGGATTTATCCTTTCGCCAATCATTACGGGTGCGTCGCCGAAGTACACGGCGTGCGTATATGAGGATATAGCCGTAAGTCCCTTGTCCGTCAACGGGACGGGCGAAAGGCCTTCGAGTTCGCGCCTTAACAGCGAAATATACTGCGGGGTAGTGCCGCAACATCCGCCTGCAACCCTTGCGCCCATGGCAACAAGCTCCTTCATGTCGCGGGCAAAATCGGCGGCGGAAAGCGAGTACACCGTCCTCCCGTCCACATCCGAAGGCAGTCCCGCATTGGGCTTTACCACCACGGGAACAGACGCTACGGCAAGCATTCGCCTGACAACGCCGTTCATCTGTGCGGGCGCGAGAGAGCAGTTTATGCCGACCGCGCTGACGCCCAGCCCTTCGGCAAGCGCAACAGCCGCCTCGGGCGAGGTGCCCGTCATTGTCTTTTCGTCCGCGCCGAACACGAACGTGGCTATTACAGGCAGAGAACAGTTCTCCTTTGCGGCGAGAACTGCCGCCTTAAGCTCGTAACAGTCGTTCATGGTCTCTATTGCAATGAGGTCCGCACCCGCGCTTGCTCCCGCCCTTACGGTACGCGCAAAAATCTCTGCCGCCCTTTCGAAGTCCAGGTCGCCGAGAGGCTTTAATAGCTTGCCCGTGGGACCTATGTCAAGGGCGACATACCTTCCGCTATAGCGCGAACGCGCCCTGTCTGCAAGCTTTACCGCGGCACGCACCACCTCCTCCGTCATGTCGCCGAACTTAAGGCTGTTTGCACCGAAGGTGTTGGTATATATTACGTCGCTGCCTGCGTCGAGATATGCCTCGTGAACGGACTGCACGTCGTCGGGACGGGTTAAGTTCCACTCCTCGGGAAGTTCGCCCGCCTTTAATCCCTTTGCCTGCAACTGCGTACCCATTGCGCCGTCCAGAATTACTATGTCGTTTTTGAGTTTGTCAATGAATGTCATCTTTTACCTTTATAAACTGTAATTGATAAACTGTAATTGGCGCTGCGCAGGAAGATTGTGCGCAAGCCCTTATGCCCTGCCGCCCTTTATGCCTGCAATGGCCGTGACTGACTTGGTGGGAGTCATGAAACAATTGTCCGAAAGAGTCACGCCGATGTACTTTGTGACCGAAAGGGCGGCGAATATGTCGCGCTGAAGGGTGAGCGGCAGGTCGCCGTACCCGCAGGAAAAGCGCGTCCTGTTTGCGCCGTACTGCGCGATAAGGTGCCGCTGAATTTCTTCGCACCAGCCTTCGGCAAGCGCGCCGCCGAGCGCCTGAACCGCCGCCGCGCGCGCGGGCGAAAGTCGGGAATATGCAGCCGCCAGCCTGTCAACGCCCACACCTGCCGTACAGGCAAACAGCACTATGTTACTGCAACCTGCAAGGTTTAAGGCAAGCGAATGGCTCCTGACGCGGACAAAGCCGAGGTCAAGGTCATCGCCCTGCGCCGAGAAGTCAAAAATATCATAGACGCAGCGCAGGTCCTGAACGGCAAGCACCTCCTTCTCGCATGAATCGAGGAGGGCTGTCGTCTCCTCCGCGGGGATATCGACGGCGGAAAGCCCCAGATAGTGAAGCGTTTCCCGTCTGTCTATGCTATCAAGTCTGCCCGTAAGTAGTTTTATCATATAATGTCGAAGAGATTCGCCCTTATGGCTGCGGCAACCTGCGGCTTGTTCATTGAATATACGTGTACGCCGCGCACTCCGTTAGCATACAGGTCAATTATCTGTTCGGAGGCATATACTATGCCCGCCTGCATCATCGCGCCCTCGTCATCGCCGAAACGGTCTACTATGCGCCTGAACCTGACGGGCAGACTTCCCCCCGAAAGCCCGACAATGCGCTTTATCTGCTTTGCGTTTGTGACGGGCATTATTCCTGCGATTATGGGCACATATATGCCCGCTTCCCTCACCTTTGAAAGAAAGCTGTAGAACACGTCGTTGTCGAAGAACATCTGCGTGGTCAGAAAGTCGCACCCTGCGTCCACCTTGCGCTTTAAATTTTCAATGTCTGAAAAGAGCGTGGCAGATTCGGGGTGGCCTTCGGGATAGCATGCGCCGCCCACGCAAAACCCCCCTTCTTCAACAATGTCCGTAACCAACTCGCTTGCATATCTGTAATCCAGATTGCCGGAAAAGCCGACGGGCAGGTCGCCGCGCAGGGCAAGCACGTTTTCTATGCCCAGCGACTTGAGCCGACGGAGTTTGTCCTTCACGTCCGCCTTGTCGGAGGAAATGCACGAAAGATGGGCAAGCGGAGTTACGCCGAACGCCTCCTTGATGTGTCTTGCAACCGCAACGGTGTAGTCGCTTGTGCCGCCGCCCGCGCCGTAAGTGACGCTCATGAAATCGGGGTTTAGTGCAGCTATGCCGTCGACGGCGCACTTTACCGCCTCGAACTTATCGCTCGTCTTGGGGGGGAACACCTCGAATGAGAGCGTTGCCCGCTTTGAGTTGAGTATATCTGTAATCTTCATAAGTTTACCTTTATATCTTGTGAGTATGTCAACTTGATTTTACCATAAAAGCCGCCGTTTCACAACAAATAATGCGCACATAAATAAAAAGCGGTCCGCACAAGACAGACCGCACAGTATTCGGACATTTCTGAAAAACTTTTACCTTTTCACTCTGCCGCTTCCGTCGCTTGCCACAAGCGCTTCCACGTCCCTGCGGGAGACAAGATTGAAGTCACCCGGAATGGTATGCTTGAGCGCAGACGCCGCCACGCCGAACTCCAGCGCGGACCTGAAGTCTTTTCCGTCCATAAAGCCCGTTATCACCCCGCCCGCGAAGGAATCCAGTCCGCCTACCCTGTCTACTATGGGATGGACGCTGTACTCCTTGGTATGGTAAAATTCCCTTGTTTCAGCGCAATAGCCACACGCCGACCAGCCGTTATCAGATGCCGAATGCGACACGCGCAGGGACGACATGACATATTTGAACCCGAACTTTTCCGCAAGCTGGGAGAAAATCGAACTGTATCCCTGCAGGTCGAGCTTGCCGCCGTACACGCTGCCGTCTTCCGCCCTTATGCCAAGCACAATGTCGGCGTCCTCCTCGTTGGCGATGCAGACGTCCACATAGTGCATGAGATTGTTCATTACCCTGTGCGCCTTTTCGCCCGACCACAGTTTTTTGCGGAACTTTATGTCTGCGGAGACGGTTACGCCGTACTTCTTTGCCGTTCTGAGCGCCACTTCGAGCAGGTTGGCAGCGCTGTCCGAAAGAGCGGGAGTTATTCCCGTGAAGTGAAACCAGCCCGCACTGTTGAAAATGGCGTCGAAATCGAAGTCGGAGGCCGTTGCCGTGGAGAGCGAGGAACGCGCCCTGTCGTATATGACTTTGGAAGGGCGCATGGCAGAACCCGTCTCCAGAAAGTATATGCCCAACCTTTCGCCGCAACGCGCAATGTGTTCCGTGCCGACCCCGTACTTTCTTAACGCCGCTATCGCACAGTCCCCGAGCGAGTTTGCGGGTACGGCTGTGATAAATTCGGCAGGATATCCGTAATTCGCGCAGGACACCGCCACATCTGCCGCGCCGCCGCCATAGCCGACGTCGAACGTGTCCGACTGTATGAATTTTTTGTTGTCGGGCGTGGAAAGGCGAAGAAGTATCTCGCCGAGAGCTACCAGTTTTTTCATGTAAATTTCCCCTTTGTTGGCGACGGAGGGCAAATTATACCCCTCCTGATGCGAATATACACTTTTATTTTATAATATCGCAAACTTTTCGTCTATATAAAATACGGATATACAGATGTCTTTTCCGGATACGCACGCTCAAAGGCCAAACAGACGGGTAAATACATACAGCCGTCGTCAAGCGCGCGGACGGCAATGCAAATTCGGGTTCCGCGCAGATACGGGTTAAAGATACGGAATTTATTCATTTGCAGCCAAGGCAGCGAAATAAGCATCTGAAAATACAAAATAATATGGGCGGATAAGTTTTGGCTGACGGGGTTGACAACATTCTCCCTGAGTGATAATATAATATGCAGAAAGGGAGTAGTTTAAATTTCCGCATCGTCAACACGGAGTCGGTCGGGACATATCCGAAAGCGGCTGCCCGGTGCGAAAGCCGCAGCAAAACGGTAACAAGACTTTCGGCATGACCGCCGAAGGTCTTTTTTGTTTGATTTTCGGCATACTTATACAGGAGGCAATATGCAATATTACGACAGCGACAGCAAAAACGCACTTGAAGAACTTGGTTCCTCGCCGCAGGGGCTGGACGACGGGACGGCGGCGCAAAGGCTTGCGCGTGACGGCAAAAACGCCCTGGAGGGCGCGAGAAAAAAGCCGTTCATACTTAAATTCCTTTCTCAATTTACCGACCCGATGATAATCGTCCTGCTGATTGCCGCGGCGGTTTCTTCTGTAATAGCCATTGTAAGAAAAGAATATTCCGAACTTATCGACAGCGGCATAATCCTATTCATCGTCATTCTGAACGCCGTAATAGGTCTTGTGCAGGAGAGCAAGGCGGAAAACGCGCTGGAAGCGCTTAAGAACAACAACAAACCATACTGTAAAGTAATCAGGTCGGGCGAAAGAAAGACTATACCCACCGAAGAACTTGTGTGCGGCGACATAGTGGTGCTTGAAGCGGGCGACGTCGTCCCTGCAGACCTGCGTCTTATCTCCTCCGCCTCCCTCAAGATTGAGGAAGCCGCACTGACGGGAGAATCTGTCCCCGTCGAAAAGGATGCGGAGGCAGTCGTCTCACCTTCCGCCGCTCTGGGCGACAGAGTAAATATGGCATACTCCACGGGGACGGTGACATACGGCAGGGGCAGCGGCGTAGTCGTCGCAACGGGCATGCGCACGGAGACGGGCAAGATTGCGCGCATGCTTAAGGACGTGAAGGAGTCGCCTTCGCCTTTAAACAAGCAACTTGCAAAGACAGCCAAGATACTCTCCTTTGCCGTACTCGGCATAGCTCTTGTGATTTTCTTGGTGAGCGTATTTGCCTACGGGGCGGACGTCATGAACGCCTTTATGACTGCCGTTGCGATTGCCGTTGCCGCCATACCCGAGGGACTGCCTGCCGTGGTGACTATTGTGCTTGCCATGGGCGTGCAGAAGATGAGCAAGCGCAGGGCGATAGTAAAGAACCTGCCTTCCGTGGAAACGCTTGGCTGCTGCGAGGTCATTTGTTCCGACAAGACGGGTACGCTTACGCTTAACAGGATGACTGTGCGGGAAACATACTGCACCGGCAAGGACGAAAAACTGCTTAACGACATAATGGCGCTGTGTAACGATTCCGTAAAGACGGCGGACGGATTTTCGGGCGACCCCACGGAGACGGCGCTTGCCGTCTATGCGGAGAAAAACGGGGACGAATTCAACGCGCTTACGGCTGCCAACCCGAGAATAAACGAGCTGCCATTCGACAGCGTAAGAAAACTTATGACTACCGTACACGAGACGGCTGACGGCGTGAAAAGCTACACGAAGGGCGCGCCCGACATACTGCTGTCGCGCTGCAGATATATTCTTACGCCTGACGGAGTCAGGGAGCTTGACGACAGCGCCCGCGCGGAAGTTGCCGCTGCAAATTCGGCAATGGCAAACAAGGCGCTCAGGGTACTTGCGGCGGCATACGCGGACGGCAACACGCTTGAAGAGCGCGACCTTGTATTTGTGGGGCTTACGGGCATGATTGACCCGCCCAGAGAGGAGGTAAAGGATGCCGTTGCGCAGTGCAGAACGGCGGGCATACACGTTGTGATGATTACGGGCGACCACCCCGACACGGCAAAGGCAATCGCCAGGGAACTGGATATACTGAGAGAGGGCGACCTGACGGCAACGGGTGCACAGCTGGATGAAATGAGCGACGAACAGCTGTATGCCGACATATCGAGATATTCGGTATTTTCGCGGGTCAGTCCGGAAAACAAGGTGCGCATAGTTAAGGCGTTCCGCTATAACGGCAAGGTGACTGCCATGACGGGCGACGGCGTGAACGACGCCCCCTCCATCAAGGAAGCGGACATAGGCATAGGCATGGGAATTACGGGCACCCAGGTTTCCAAGGAAGCCGCCGACATTAT
>CALVXA010000039.1 GCA_944368635.1 uncultured Clostridia bacterium | reverse complement strand
ATAAAATAAAGAATAAATAAATTTATACTTAAATTTATGAGAAACAATATTTTTTTGGTATAATCGCATTGAAGACATAATTTTACAATTTTATGTCAAAAAAATAACAGGAGAAATTTTATGGTTTTTAAACTTGATTACGGCATTTGCGATAGCGTTGAAAAGCTTGAAGCAGAACTGAAAAGAGTAAGAGAAGCGCAAAAGATCTACGCGACGTACACCCAGGAACAGGTAGACAAAATCTTCCTTGCCTGCGCAACCGCTGCAAACAAAATGCGCATTCCCCTTGCCAAGCTGGCGGTAGAAGAAACCGGCATGGGCGTAGTGGAAGACAAGGTCATAAAGAACCACTATGCGGCCGAATACATCTACAACAAGTACAAGTTTACCAAGACGTGCGGCGTTATAGAAGAGGATAAGGCCTACGGCATAACCAAAATCGCAGAACCTATTGGCGTAATAGGCGCTGTAATTCCAACCACTAACCCTACGTCCACGGCAATTTTCAAGACCTTAATCTGTTTGAAGACCAGAAACGGCTGTATTATTAGCCCTCACCCCAGAGCCAAAATGTCCACCATCGCAGCAGCTAAAGTTGTTTACGAAGCTGCTGTCGAAGCTGGGGCGCCCGAAGGTATTCTCAGTTGGATAGACGTTCCTTCGCTGGAGATGACAAATCTACTTATGTCCAGCGTTGATACGATTCTGGCGACGGGTGGTCCCGGAATGGTAAAGGCGGCTTATTCCAGCGGCAAACCAGCACTGGGCGTCGGTGCAGGCAACACGCCCGCAATTATCGACGAATCTGCAAATATTCTGCTTGCCGTGAATTCAATCATCCACAGCAAGACATTCGACAACGGCATGATCTGTGCATCCGAACAGTCGGTTATCGTTGCGGATAAAATCTATGATAAAGTTAAAAAGGAGTTCGCTTACAGAGGTTGCTACTTCTTGAAGGGAGACGAACTTGACAAGGTCAGAAAGACAATTATAATCAACGGTGCGCTCAATGCAAAGATAGTGGGGCAGAGCGCGTTCAAAATCGCCGCGCTTGCAGGGGTAAAAGTCCCTGAAACGACTAAAGTCCTTATCGGAGAAGTGGAATCTGTTGACCTTTCAGAGGAGTTTGCCCATGAAAAGCTTTCGCCCGTGCTTGCAATGTACAGGGCGTCAAGCTTTGAAGACGCTGTAGCCAAGGCGGAAAGACTCATCGCGGACGGTGGCTACGGTCATACATCATCTATATATCTCGATGTGCCCACCGGACAGCATAAGCTGGAAATATTCCGTGAGGCAATGAAAACTTGCCGCATTCTTGTAAACACTCCTTCGTCACAGGGTGGTATAGGCGACCTTTACAACTTCAAACTTACCCCGTCGCTTACGCTTGGTTGCGGGTCATGGGGCGGAAACTCCGTGTCCGAAAACGTAGGCGTTAAGCATCTTCTTAATATAAAGACTGTAGCTGAAAGGAGAGAAAATATGTTATGGTTCAGGACACCCCAGAAGGTATACCTTAAAAGAGGCTGTCTGCCCGTCGCACTCGACGAGCTTAAGACTGTTATGGGTAAGAAGAGAGCGTTCATCGTCACAGACTCTTTCCTTTACAAGAGTGGTTTTACTGCCTGCATCACGGACAAACTGGACGAAATGGGAATACAGCACGCAACCTTCTTCGATGTGGCTCCCGACCCTACGCTCGGCTGCGCACTCGAGGGCGTTGAGCAGATGAGGGCTTTCGCTCCCGATACCATCATAGCTCTCGGCGGCGGTTCTGCAATGGACGCGGCGAAGATAATGTGGGTACTCTACGAGCATCCTGAAGCAGACTTCCTTGATATGGCAATGCGCTTCGTTGATATCAGAAAGCGTATATACACATTCCCCAAGATGGGCGAAAAGGCTTACTTTATTGCCATCCCCACGTCTGCGGGCACGGGTTCCGAAGTTACGCCTTTTGCAGTCATCACCGATGAAAAGACGGGTATAAAATATCCCCTTGCAGATTACGAACTGTTGCCCAATATGGCAATAATAGATACCGACCTGCACATGACCGCACCCAAGGGGCTTACAGCCGCTTCGGGCATAGACGCAGTAACTCATGCCCTTGAAGCTATAGCTTCCGTAATGGCTACCGACTATACGGACGGACTAGCAAAACAGGCGCTTAAGGTTATTTTTGAATATCTTCCCCGCGCATATGACAATGGCATGACGGACTATGAGGCAAGGGAGAAAATGGCCAACGCTGCAACTATGGCAGGCATGGCTTTTGCGAACGCATTCCTTGGCGTATGCCACTCCATGGCACACAAGCTGGGCGCTTTCCATCATCTGCCTCACGGCGTTGCGAACGCATTGATGATCGACGAAGTGCTTCGTTTTAATGCTGCCGAAGTACCCGCAAAGATGGGTACGTTCAGTCAGTACGACCATCCCAAGACTCTGCGCCGCTATGCGGAAGTTGCCGAAAGCCTCGGTCTTGGCGGGAAGAACGACAAAGAAAAACTTGAAAACCTCATAGCTGCAATAGACGCGCTTAAGGAAAGGGTAGGCATAAAGAAGTGCATCAAAGATTACAACATCGACGAAAATGATTTCCTTACCCGCCTTGACGATATGGTGGAACAGGCGTTCGATGACCAGTGCACCGGCGCAAATCCCCGTTATCCTTTGATGAGTGAAATCAAACAGATGTATCTCAACGCATACTACGGTAAAAACTGAAACTGATAAGGAGGAAATATTTATGAAGTTAGATAAGGAAAATCTTGTTGCAACGCGTCCGGATAAGGAAATGTATAAGACGGAAGAAGGTTTCGTTAAGCTTTTCAACGCGGACTATTCCAAGGCAGACGTGCTCAATGAAGCGCTCAACCAGGCAAGGGTAGAGGAAACTGACCTCAACATCCCCAAAATCCGCGCTATCGAAGTTGTTGACGGCAGGTGGGCCATTATTATGGATTACATCGAAGGCAAGACTTTAAGTACGTTAATCAGGGAAAATCCCGATAAGGTAGACGAATATCTTGAATTTTTCGTTGATTTGCAGATTTCAGTTCTTTCTAAAAAAGTTCCACTGCTCAATAAACTCAAGGATAAGCTTAATGCAAGGATAAGCGCTGCAGACCTGACGGCAACTGCCAGGTATGACCTGCACATGCGTCTCGATTCGTTGCCCAAGCATCTGCGCCTCTGCCATGGAGACTTCCACCCCAGCAATATCGTAATAAGCAACGACGGCACGCCTTACATAATTGACTGGTCGCATGCAACGCAGGGAAATTCGTCGGCAGACGTTGCAAGAACTTATCTTGCGTTCTATCTTGACGGCAAAGCTGATATTGCCGAAAAGTATCTCAGTCTCTACTGTCTTAAGACTGACACTGCAAAACAGTACGTGCAGAAGTGGATACCAATCGTTGCGGCTTCGCGTCTTACTAAGGCGAAGAAGGAAGAGGAAGAATTCCTCCACAAGTGGATTGACGTCGTAGATTACCAATAAAACACTGCCATTAAATAAAGCTGCGGGAAATAAGTTTTCCGCAGCCTTTTTTGTCCTTGAAACAATTTACTAAATTATTGTATTTTTTTTGCGTTTTTTCGCCTATCTTCCTTGAAAATTTTTTTCCTATATGGTAGAATTAAATAGGTATAATAAGTATTAATAATTCATTTTAGTCTTGGTGCAACATGAAGCGCTATGGTGTATTTTTGTCCGCAGAAATTATTGTCGGATAAGTGTCGCATAACGCGGACACATCAGCATATAATTTTTAAGGTTGCTCGGGGAATAAATGCTGTCGCCACAATGCCGTAATGATTACGGTGGAAGTTAGGACAGGTTTATATAACATTAAAAAATATTTTTTGGGGGATTTTAGCAATGCTAAGAAAAAAAGAATGTGTTGCAATGTTGCTTGCAGGCGGTCAGGGAAGCAGACTGTATGCTCTGACCAGCAACATAGCAAAACCCGCGGTATCTTTCGGCGCAAAGTACAGAATAATAGACTTTCCTCTGTCTAACTGTATCAACTCCGGCATAGACACCGTTGGTGTACTCACACAGTATCAGCCTCTGGTACTTAACGAATATGTAGGTAACGGACAACCCTGGGACCTTGACAGAACTTTTGGCGGCGTACATATTCTTTCGCCTTATGAAGCAAAGAAGAGCACTTCATGGTACAAGGGTACTGCAAACGCAATTTACCAGAATATCAGATTCATGAAGATGTACGACCCTGAATACGTACTTATCCTTTCGGGTGACCACATTTACAAAATGGATTACGACAAAATGCTCACCGCACACAAAGAAACAGGCGCGGACTGCACTATTGCCTGCATGGAAGTCCCTATTAAGGAAGCTTCAAGATTTGGTATTCTCAACACCAATCCTGACGGAAGCATATATGAATTTGAAGAAAAGCCCAAACAACCCAAGAGTAATCTTGCATCCATGGGTATTTACATATTCACCGCGTCAAAGCTTTTCAAATATCTTGAAATGGACGAGCAGAATCCTGCTTCCGAAAACGACTTCGGAAAGAATATTCTGCCTGCCATGCTCAATGCAGGTGAAAAAATGTATTCCTACAGGTTCGAAGGTTATTGGAAGGATGTCGGCACAATAACTTCCCTCCTGGAAGCAAATATGGACCTGCTCGGCACTGTTCCAAACTTTGAACTCAGAGATAAAGACAGAGTAATACATTCCAGAAGTCCCCTCGCACCCCCCGCATATGTAGCCGGAGAGGTTGTCAATTCGTTAATAGCAAACGGTTGCGACGTTGAAGGCAGGGTAATTAACTCCGTTATAGGTACAGATTGCGTCATCGAGGAAGGCGCTGAAGTCATTGACAGCGTACTTATGGGCAATATTGTAGTCAAGAAAGGGGCAAAGGTAAGCTACTCCATAATCGACGAAGAAGTCAGCATAGGCGTTAATTCAGTAGTCGGCGCCGAAAAGAGTGTTGCCTGCAAAGCAGAAGGCAAGACGAACGGAATAACGGTACTCGGCAGAGGAGTTGAAGTAAGCGACGGCGCTACCGTTGCCGCAGGCGAAATAGTCGATAAGAGCGTTTAAAGGGGGAACATAAAATGAATACAACAGTAGGAGTAATTTTTTCCAGCATAAATGACGAGCGGGTTCCCGAACTGACCAGAGTCAGGTCAACGGGCTCAATTCCCTACGGCGGAAGGTATCGTCTTGTAGACTTTACACTTTCCAACATGGTGAATTCTGGCATTACTACAGTAGGTATAATCACCAAAAATAACTATCAATCGCTTATGGATCACCTCGGAACGGGAAAGGAATGGGACCTTGCAAGAAAGGAAGGCGGTCTTATCCTGCTTCCTCCTTACAGTGATGAAAGCGAAATGCTCTACAAGAACAGGCTTGAAGCACTTAAAGGATCTTATGCATTCCTCAAGAAGTGCAATCAGGACTTTGTAGTGATTTCCGACAGCGATGCGGTTTACAAATTGGATTACAGTAAGGTAATCGACTATCATGTAGAACATAATGCCGACATCACGCTTATATATCACGAGCATGAAAGCGACTCCAGTTCTTATCTAATTCTTGACACTGATGAGGATGAGAGGGTTAACGTTATAGAGATAAACGCAAAGCGCAGCGGCGTAAGAAAACACTACATGAATGTCTTTGTTGCCCGCACGTCTTTCCTGCTCAACATAATTCAAACGGCTATCGCCAGAGGTTACGCAAGTTTTTCCAAAGATATATTGCTTCCCGGGCTTTCTACTTATAAGGTTTATGGTTATAAGTTTGAAGGATATTACAGCAATATAAATTCGCTTGAAAGCTACTTCAAGTCCAATATGTCTCTTCTGGACAAAAATGTAAGGCGCGAGATCTTTGGCGACAGAGATGTCTATACGAAAGTAAACGACGCCCCTCCTGCAAAGTTTACAGAGTCTTCAAAGGTCAAGAATTCGCTCATTCATGACGGCTGTCTCATAGAGGGTACTGTAGAGAACTGCATACTTTTCAGAAATGTAAGAGTTTGTAAGGGCACCGTACTTAAGAACTGCATTATAATGAGCGAGACTTACATCGGCGAGGACTGCAACCTTTCATATGTGGTAAGCGATAAAGATTGCATAATAAGCGGAGGCAGATTGCTTGCCGGGTGCGAACAGAAGCCTTACTTTATCGGAAAGGGCACAAGAATTTAGTAATATAATAAGAGTAAAGGGGAATAAATATGGCTGAAACAGATACCGTAACGAAAAAGACAACCGCAAAGAAGACTTCTGCGACTGGTAAAACATCCTCAAGAAAGGCATCGACCTCCACGACCGCTTCCGGGGCAAAGACGACTGTAAGGAAGACTACGAGAAGGACAACCGCAAAGAGCGTCAATGAAATTGTAAAGGAAGAGGTGGCAAAAGTTCAGGAAGCAGTTGCTACTGCGGCAGAACCTGCGCTTGGCACGGAAAAGAAGAAGATACTTTTTGTCGCTTCTGAAGCGACGCCTTTTATACAGACGGGCGGTCTTGCTGAAGTCGTCGGGTCACTTTCGACGGCTGTTGCCGCACTCGGCAACTTTGACGTAAGGGTGGTAATTCCCCTTTATTCCGACATAAAGAAGGTGTATCGCGATAAGTTTACTTATCTGGGCAATCTCTACGTTCATCTTGCCTGGCGTAATCAGTACTGCGGTATTTTCTCATACGAAAAGGACGGGGTTATCTATTATTTCCTCGACAATGAATTCTACTTTAAGCGTCCCGGTTGCTACGGCTATTTCGATGACGGCGAGAGGTTTGCATTCTTTTCCAGGGCAGTGCTTGAAATAATGCCTTTCCTCAATTTCTATCCTGAGGTTATGCATTGCCATGACTGGCAGGCTGCACTTGCAGCAATTTATCTCAAGACAAATTACTGCTTCAGACCCGAATACCAGTTCATCAGGTCGCTCTTCACGATTCATAATATCGAATATCAGGGACAGTATTCTCTCGATATACTTTCAACGCTGTTTGATATATATGGTAAGTATCAGTACCTGGTTGAATACAACAACTGCATAAATCTCATGAAGGGTGCGATAGAAGTGTCCGAAAGATTCTCGACGGTAAGCCCGAGATATGCCGAGGAAATAAAAGAAGCATATTATGCTCACGGTCTTGACCCCATCATAAGGAACAATCAGTTCAAACTGAGAGGTATACTCAACGGCATCGATGATAAGAGTTATAATCCCAAGCTCGACACTCATCTGTTTGCAAATTACAGCATAGAAGACCTTTCCGGAAAAGCTGTCTGCAAGAGTGAATTGCAGAAGATGCTTAATCTCCCCGTAAAAGCAGATACGCCTATAATTGCAATGATTTCCCGTCTTGTTGCGCACAAGGGACTTGATCTTGTGACTAATGTAATAGAGGAAATCCTTCAGGACGACGTTCAGCTTGTTATCCTCGGCACTGGCGATTACCAGTACGAAAACTATTTCAGAGATCTGGCAAGAAGATATCCCGATAAGGTAAGTGCAAATATTGTCTTTAACGGCGATCTTTCGCGTAAGATATATTCGGGAGCAGATATTTTCTTAATGCCGTCCAAGTCCGAACCTTGCGGCCTTTCACAGATGATTGCTTGCCGTTACGCAACAATTCCCATAGTGAGGGAGACCGGCGGTCTGTATGACAGCATAAAGCCGCTCTATAACGGCTATACATTTGCAAACTACAATGCGCACGATATGATGTACGTCGTACGCGAAGCTATTGCAGATTATAAAAATAAGGAAGTTTGGGGAAAAATTATGTATAATGCCGCTACGACCGATTTCAGCTGGAAGAAGTCGGCAAAAGAATATGCGGAAATGTACATGGAAATGCTTAAATAAATTTTACAATATAGGAGAATATAGAATATAATGAGCAACTGTGCTATTACCGAACGGGAAGTCAAGGAGCTTGTCAATGGTAAACTGGCAAGATATTTCGGCGTAAGTCCTGCCGAGGCTTCCAAAGATCAGCTTTACAGGGCTGTTGTTATGAGCGTCAGGGATATCCTTCTGCAGAAACGCCAACAGTTCTATAAAAGATGCAAAGCAAAAAGAGCTAAAAGGGTCTATTATTTATGTATGGAATTTTTGCTTGGCCGCTCTTTGAAGAACAGTCTGTTTAATCTCAGTGCGACCGATGTATTCGAAAAGGCGATTTCGTCTTATGGCGTTTCGCTTGACGACTTATATGAATTGGAACCTGATGCTGGGCTCGGTAATGGCGGTCTTGGCAGGCTTGCGGCTTGTTTCCTGGACGCACTTGCAACAGGGAATTATCCGGCTATGGGATATTCTCTCCGCTATGAGTATGGTCTGTTCAAGCAGAAGATTGTCGATGGCTGGCAGACTGAACTGCCTGATGTCTGGCTTCCCGGAGGTGAAGTCTGGCTTACACAGAGAACAGATAAGTCGTTTATCGTCCGCTTTAACGGCAGGGTTGAAGAAGAGTGGACTGAAGACGGAATGCAGATCAGGTATATCGACTCGAAGGATATAGAGGCTGTTGCCTATGACCTGATGGTATCAGGTAAGGACAGCGATGCAGTCTCTGTTCTCAGGTTGTGGAAGGCAAAACCTGTGCAGAATTTTAACATGAAACTGTTCTCACAGGGCGATTACTACCAGGCCATGACCGATGATAATGATGCAGACGTTCTCACCAAGGTACTCTATCCCGCCGATAATCACCTCAACGGAAAGTCGCTCAGACTTAAACAGCAGTATTTCCTTGTTTCTGCATCTATACAGAACATTGTATGCGATCACCGCCGCAGATACGGCGATTTAAGGGATCTGCCCAAACTTGCGGCAATTCACCTCAACGACACTCATCCCGCAATGGCAATTCCAGAGCTGATGAGAATACTTGTTGACGAGTATTATTTCAAGTGGGAAGAAGCCTGGGCGATCACTACGGCAACGTGCGCCTATACCAATCATACTGTACTTGCAGAAGCGCTTGAAACATGGTCTGAAGATCTTGTACAAAGGACGGTTCCCAGAATACACTCTATCATTCAGGAAATTAACCGGAGAATGTGCGAGGAGTTGTGGCAGAGGTATCCCGGCGAATGGAACAAGATTTCCAGAATGTCGCTTATCGAACATAACCGCGTAAAAATGGCGAATTTGTCTGTGTACGGCAGCCACAGCGTAAACGGAGTAGCCGCATTACACAGTGAAATTATCAAAAAGTCCATTTTTAAAGATTTCTATGAATTTTCGCCTGAAAAGTTTTGTAATGTCACGAACGGCATTGCTTACAGAAGGTGGTTGTGTCAGGCTAACCCTGAACTAACTGCCCTCCTGACGGAGTGCATAGGCGATGGTTTTGTGCATGACAGTTTAAAGCTTGCCGATTTCAAGAAGTTTGAAAATGATAAAACTGTGCTTAAACGTCTTGATGAAATTAAGGCTGTAAAAAAGCGTCAGTTTGCAGATTATGCCTTCAAAAAACAGGGATTCAAGATCAACCCTGATTCATTGTTCGACACTCAGGCAAAAAGGTTGCATGAATACAAGCGCCAGCTTCTCAATGCGCTGAACATTATCGATACCTATCTTGACTTGCAGGAAAATCCTGACCTTGATATCCAGCCCAAGACATATATTTTCGGTGCAAAGGCTGCGCCGGGATATTCAATGGCAAAGCAGATTATCAAGCTTATCAATTTCCTTGCTGAAGACATCAAGAAGCACCCCAAAATAAACGAAAAGCTGAATGTCGTTTATATGGAAGACTACAATGTTACCATGTCAGAAATGTTAATGCCGGCATCTGAAGTGTCCGAGCAGATATCTCTTGCAGGAAAGGAAGCAAGTGGTACTGGAAACATGAAGTTTATGATAAACGGTGCGCTTACAATAGGAACGCTTGACGGCGCAAATGTGGAAATGGCTGAGGCCGTCGGCAACGACAATATATTTATATTCGGACTTAAGGCAAACGAAGTTGACGATATCTGGCGTTCTGGTTATAGTTCCAGCAAGTACTATAACGAGTCACCCAGACTCAGACGTATTATTGAAGCTCTGATAATCGGTTTCAATGGAGAATCGTTCTCTGATATGGCAAATTATCTGCTTACCGGATCACCGGTTGCAGATCCATATATGTGTATGGCTGATTTTGTGTCATACAGCAAAACACAGGCGAAGATTTCAGAATTATATGTTAAGAACAAGACGAAATGGAATCAGATGTCGCTCCGCAACATTGCTGCGTCAGGATATTTTGCGGCTGACAGAAGCATAAAGGAATATGCGGAGAAGATTTGGAATCTTAAATCTC
Organism: uncultured Clostridia bacterium; assembly: GCA_944368635.1. GTDB lineage: Bacteria > Bacillota > Clostridia > Christensenellales > Borkfalkiaceae > Coproplasma. The sequence goes on along the minus strand of CALVXA010000039.1, from coordinate 3,751 downwards.
TGCAGAAATAATAGAGTAAATCAACTAAACAACAGTTAGATAATGGCAGGCAGTAAATGCCTGCCATTATTCTAAAAAAAATTGTTGAAAAACTGACTACTATGTCAGACATAATAGCAAAATAATGTTGAGTTTTACAATTCAGATTAGCCACGACACATTTTATAAAGTCTGAAAATATTGCTGATGGAAAAACCCCTTAAGCTTTTTATACTAAATATTACACAATTTAACCTAAAACGTAGTTCTTGTTTAAAAGTTCAGGCATAACTGTAGAATCACACATTCTAACACACAATAAATTTAATTAACGTTTTAAAAAACATGCTTTTTTATTAAGGCTGAATTGGCGTTTATTGAATCGACTTTAACGAGCAATTCATATTTTGCGATCATTGTTTTAGTTATTTTTACAAATTGTAGTTTATTTTTTATATATTTATTCGTAAAAGCTGTCTTTTACGAATAAATATATGCACTCCCGTTTTCAATCACCTTACGACATTACTCAATATTTTGCTCATATTTTAGAGCGGTTTCTGTCGGCTGTCTACCGCCCGCCTCTGTTTCAATTTTTGTGCTTTTCTTGTTGTTGCGTTTTTTGTTAGCCCGTCAGTCCTCTCGCGCTTATTCTGAGTCAATCAAGTATTTATCTATGTTGACTTATCTTTTAATTTGCTGTAAAATTATCTTATGAAGGAAAAATCTGATTTTTACATACAACGCAATTTAAAAAACATTAAAACCATTGAACGGCTTCTGGAAGATGACTTGCCTTCCTTCTGCTTCGATTATTTTATGGCTATCGATGCGCAGACTTCCACTCTTACGAGGCTTAACTACGCACACGACCTCAAGATATTTTTTTATTATCTCTGTGCAAAAAAATACAGAGACAAAGATGTTAAAGAGTTGACTTTACTTGATATAGAAGCTGTCACAAATAGCGACATTGAATATTTTCTCGGATTTCTTACAAGCTATACGTATTGCGGTAAGTTGCATAGCTGTGACGAACGTGCAAAAGCTCGCAAATTGTCCTCTGTGCGCGCGATGTACAAATATTTCTTTAATAAAGGGCTTATTTCAGTAAATAATTCGGCTAAAGTCACTACGCCGAAGCTTCATGAGCGACCGATAATAAGGCTTGACGGGAACGAGGTCATAAACATTATCGACACGGCGGAAAGCGGCGCAGGGCTCTCCCCTCGCCAGCGTTCTTTCCACGAAAAGAGCAAGGTGCGTGATAGTGCAATCCTCATACTGTTTCTCGGCACGGGAATACGTATAAGCGAACTTGTAGGACTAAACGACAACGACATAAACTTTAAGGATAATTCGTTTATCGTCACCCGCAAGGGCGGAAGCAAGTCTATTCTCTACTTCGGCGAAGACGTTTCTGAAGCACTTAAGCGCTACCTGGAACATAAGAAGCAGACTAATCTTGACGGCGCGGACGGCGGAGCGCTCTTCCTTTCCTCTCAGAAACGAAGAATCACCGTCAGGGCGGTAGAAAATCTTGTTAAGAAATATGCAGCAATAGTCTCTCCCCTTAAAAAGATATCGCCGCATAAACTTCGCAGTACATATGGCACCCAGCTTTACAGGGCAACGGGCGACATTTATATTGTTGCAGACGTGCTGGGCCATAAGGACATAAATACAACCCGAAAGCACTATGCAGCCATCGGCGAAGACAGCAGAAAAGCCGTTGCGGATAAAGTGAAATTAAGGCGAGATGACGAGAGTACAGATGACTGAACTGATGACTGAAAAGGTTTTTATTATACAACCTGTTTTGAACGATAACTATAAAACCGTACATTCGGAGGCAAAAGCCCTTATTGAGAGCGCAGGCGGCGTTTATATCGGTTCTGCATTTCAGAACGTACGCGAAATTAATGCAGCAACATACATTGGGTCAGGTAAGCTTGAGGAGATAGCCTCTGAACTTGACGGGCTGGAAAATGTTACAGTTCTTTTTAACGGTGAACTCTCCCCTTCGCAGACACTTAATATTTCTGCCGCACTCGGAGGACTTAAAGTAATAGACCGCACCACCCTCATTCTGGATATATTTGCACGTAACGCCGTGACAAGCGAAGGTAAAATTCAAGTTGAAATAGCCCAGCTTAAATATATATATCCAAGACTTAAAGGAAAAGGCGCAGCGCTTTCCCGATTAGGCGGCGGAATTGGTACCAGAGGCCCGGGAGAAACGCAGCTTGAGACAGACCGGAGACATATTGCATACAGATTAAAATATCTGGAAAGAAAGCTTGAGGAAACTAAATCACGCAGGAATCTGCAGAGTGACAGACGACTTAAGACAAACGTAAAGACAGTCGCTCTTGTCGGATATACAAATACCGGTAAATCAACTCTGCTTAACTTATTGACAGGCGCAACTGTACTTTCACGAAACGCGCTTTTCGTAACGCTTGACCCTACGGCCAGATGTTTGATGATAGATGACAGAGAATATCTGTTGATAGACACAGTCGGCTTTATTCAGGAATTGCCGCACGATATTGTTGAAGCGTTCAAGTCCACACTGGAAGTTGCACTCACTTGCGACCTTGCATTGTTTGTTGCAGACGCGTCCGCAGATTACGAAATGCAATTCAGAACAACTTTCCACACACTTCAAGAACTCGGCTTTGACAAGAAAATAATAAAAGTATTGAATAAGTGCGACCTGGTTGACAATGTCTCCTCTCTTCCGTCAGACTGCGTTCTGATTTCCGCAACAAGCGGACAAGGGATACCAGCGCTTCTGGAGGCAATTAGCGATTCATTCAACGACAGGTACATCGAGCTTGAACTGTCTATCCCGTTTTCAGATATGGGGGTATTCGCCTCGCTGAAACAATGCGCAACTGTATTGTCAGAAAAATACACTGACGAAGGACTGCAATGTACGGTGAAAGCTGAAAAAATTTACTACAATAAATTCAAACGTTTTATCAGACCGAAAAGTTAATTTTTTTCGCTGTCATCATATAGGATAGCGTCTATCTTTATGACAGCATCGTCGCGTATGTCCAGACACTTGCCACAGTTATCGCATATTTTGTCAGGGTCGAGGTCGCATCTGTCGCATTCCCCGCACCCGATACATTTCCTTTCGTAAAGTACGCAGTCTCCGCCAATATTCATTAAAACTCTCCTTGCCATATTCTTTCAGATATTATATTTCATATTTTTCAAAAAAACAAGTGATATTTATCAAACATTCGTTTGATATTTCTTTTTGGGTATGTTATAATACTGTCAGGAGGTTATTTAAATGAAAGATTTTACCGAACGTGACCAGCGCGTGCTGACCTTTATTGAGAAATATGTAACAGATAACGGCTATTCGCCTACAGTCAGAGAAATATGCAATGCACTGAATATTGCCTCCACTGCTACTGTTTTTACAGTTATAAACAGACTTGCAGATAAAGGACTCATTGCCAAGAATAAAGTCGGAGCAAACAAAAGACGAGCAATTTCAATAAATCAGAAATCTGTTAAGATCCCCCTTGTGGGAACAGTTGCGGCAGGTAAACCAATCTTTGCCCAGGAAAATTATGAAGATTTTTATTCCGTCCCCACCAATATGTTTGGGAGCGAAGATTTGTTTATGCTCAATGTCAAGGGTGACTCAATGATCAAAATCGGCATGTTTGACGGAGATAAGATTGTCGTTAAAAAACAGGCGACAGCCGAAAACGGAGAAATTGTCGTTGCGCTTATAGATGACAGC
>CALVXA010000038.1 GCA_944368635.1 uncultured Clostridia bacterium | reverse complement strand
TTTAATCATACGGCGCCCACCGACAGCTACACTCTTTCCCTACACGACGCCTTCCGATCTCTTCCGACTTGAGATATCCGGCTTCCGCCACTTCCCTGTCATATACGTGCGTATGCTGTACCTGCGCTTCCTTTACCTCTATTTCCACAGTGGCTGTCTTGCTCTGATAGGTGATGGTAACCTCTTCATCCTCCAGAGTGAGCGGCTGTGTCTTGTCTATCGTATAATCGACCACGACTTCGGACGTGTTGTCGCTGTATTTTGCGGTGACAACCATGCCCGCAGGGTCAAAAGTTTCGCCGACGGTGTATTCGACTTTTGTCGGCGGAGTTGTTACGGCAATGGAATGCAGCGTCCTTTCCGGTTCCTTCGGAGCGCATCCCGAAACCAAAACAGCAAGCAGTCCGATAACTGCCGAAACTGTGCCTGTAAGAAGATTTCTCTTTCTCATTAAAATTTCCCCCTTGTTTCTTCTTATAACGACAAAAAAACAGGACCTGCAACTCATCGTTACAAATCCTATTTAATAATATTATCAAAAAATGTCAATGGCTATCACCACAACTCGGGGTTTGACCGCCATAACTCGAATGACCGCTATACCTCATCCTGCGTTCCGCCCAGCTGGAACAGTATGTTGACGTTGAACACTCCGCCCTCCGTGCGTATGACGAGATCGCCGTCGTATTTGTCGCATATTCTTCTTACGCTTCTCATTCCGAAGCCGTGGAAATTCCTGTCCCTCTTGGTGGTGACGGGAAGACCGTCGACGAACGAAACCTCGTTGGCAAAGTAATTATGTATATTGACAGAGAGGAAAGTTCCGACCATTTTTACTATTATGCCTATCGAACGCTTGTCCTCTTCAAGGTTGACGACCGCCTCTATCGCATTGTCGATGAGGTTGCCGAACAGCGAGAATATGTCGTCCTCTGCCATGAAGTCCAGCCGCTTGCCGTCGACAATGCAGGAAAGCTTTACGTCTTTCTTGTTGCACAAAAGACTCTTTTCCGTAAGAATTATGTCCAGCGTTTCGTTGCCCGTCTTTACATTGGAGTCATAAATCGTAATAACGTCGGAGATTTTTTTGAGCGCGGCTTCGCCGATGACCATATTTTCGCCTATTGCCCGTATCTGGTGTTTCAAATCGTGACACTTTTCGTTTATCAGTTCCACATTTTCCTTGGCAATGGTATACTGCTCCTTTTCCTTTATGCGCAGCTGGTTGGAAAGAATGAGTTCCTTTTCAAGCTTCCTCCGCACGAAAAATTCAAATTGTATGATGAGTATGAGGTAGCAGCAGACAATGTTATATATGCAGATGGCAATGACGAATATCGAATCGTTATTCTGCTGCGCGTGATAGGTAAGGAACAGACTGAGCACAATGTCGAACATTATGACCATTGCAAGCAGCAGCAAAAGGACATAGTTGGTAAGTTCCAGGTCCTCGTTCTTCCTTATCTTAAGGGCAAAAAAGCCCAGACTTATCCAATAGCAAAGCAGATAACTGCCGATATAGAAGACTATGCTTACGGGTTCGGAGAACAGTCCCTGCACTTCCTCCCCATAAAAACCGGACATACCTATTCCGCTTGCCGTGACAAGCAGTTCGTACAGTTCGTAGGCAATGTGCTGAGTGGTATAACCCGCCATGCCGCTGAACAGTATGTTTATGAGCGGTTCCCTGAAACAGAACTTGAGCGCGACGAGCACGACGACGAAAAACGTTGTAAACATGCACGAACTGTACAGCGCGCCGTATGTATGCGCAGGAAAAAACAGCGCGACGAGATAGCAGAACACCACCGCGCCCGCACACCTCAACGCAAACAGATTTCTGCGCTTGAAGCGGAAGACAAACAGCGCTTCCGCCACGATAAGTTCGGTCATGAACAGAAATTTATACCAGAACAGCTGCGTAGGTACGAACATCATGCGCCTCCGCCAAGATAATTGTTGAGCGCCCTTATGAGCTCCTTACGCTTGGATGTACTTATCTTCAGCTCCGTGCCGTCCGAAAGAATGAGCATCTGTCCCCTTATTGCCGTCACATAACGCAAATTTACAAGATAGCAGCTGTTACAGCGTATGAAAGAGCGTTTGGGCAATATCTCCTCTATCTTTTTAAGCGAGCCGTAGACGGGAATATCCCTGTCCGCAGTGTGATAGATTATGGTGTGTTGCATGACCTCCACGTACTTTATGGACGATGCGGAGACGCACACCATGCCCTCCTCGTTGACTACTGTAAGTTTTATGTCCACCTTTTCGTTGAGCTTGCCCAGAACGCGCTGGAACTTGAGCGCAAAATTGGGGTACCGCACGGGCTTTATTATGAAGTCGAGCGCATCTACGGCATATCCGTTGACCGCATACTGCGACATATTCGTAACGAACACGAGCGCGACGTTGGCATCGATTTTGCGCAGCTTTGCCGCCGCATCCATGCCGTTCATGCCGGGGAGCATTATGTCCATAAACACTACGTCATAGTCGGGCTTGTACCCTTCCAGAAAGGATACGGCATCGCCGAACACGGTTACGTTGAACTGTTCGCCCCGCTCCTCGCTGAACTGTTTTATGCAGCCGCATATACGCTCCTTCGCGTCTGCCTCGTCTTCCACTATTGCAATATTCTTCACTTTTTTCCTCATCTGAACGTTCTGCGTTTTATTATATCCCATAAAATTTTCCGTGTCAACAGCTAAAATAAAATGAAAAACGTCAACATTTTGCCATATTTTTCCTTTTTGACAATATTAGTTTTAATAGACCTGAAAATTTGCCGTTTGCTTTACTCCTTAAGAATATGTCGTAAAAACTTCTGCACGTAACAACTTTTTTGTGACAATTCAGAAAAAACGCCAAACTCAGTGCCTCCTATTGGGCATATCGCTCCGACAAAAGCAGTATGTGCAATTTTTTCGCCATGAAAATAGCAGGCTCCTTTAAAGTGCGACCTATAAATGCATTTCGTTTAAATTGAGCTTAAGCTCCCGTTGCGGTAAAGGCAATACAGCCAATAAAATACAACGTTTGGTCTACGAAGCACAAAACCCGGCATATGTAAAACGCGCAGAGCGGACAGTAAAAAGCAATTTTCTTATACCCATAATTTAACGAAACAGGGTCCCGGCTGATTGCCGGGACCCCTTCGGAGAAAAACAATGAAACTTAACTTTAAGATTAGTGCAGTCTGTCGTTTCACCCTTAAATTTTATGCTGCGTCAGCATATATTATTCATCTGTATGCCAGATAATGAACGGGCTGAATCTTTCCGCACAGCATTTATGCGTACGGTTCGTGCAGAATAATCAACCCCTCACAGCCGGTTGCTTAAGCTTCCGATTGACCGTTTTCTGCGCCTGATTCCGCCGCTTTGGATTTTTTCAATGCGCCGCGGATTGCAAAGAAGCCCCAGACGGCAAGTCCCGCAACGACGACGCAGTCTATGACTATTGTCACAATCTGCCAGGGAGCCATCTTATAGCCGATGACTTCGCCGTTCATCGCGTTGGAGTTTACAAGCGTGTAGAGTACGTTCTTTACGCTCTGACGGAGAATTATGAGGTCTGCCTTATCCGAAGAATTACACCAATCCTGACCGTTATACATAACCGTTGCAAGATTGAGGTCACCGCCCGCATATGCCATCTGTTCTGCATGCATATATTCGGGGCAGGTGTTGAAGTCGCTGACCACAAAGCCCTTGAAGCCCCATTCGTCGCGCAGAATTTCAGTAAGCAGACGATAGTCGCCGCCCGTCCAGCGGGTGCCGATACGGTTGAAGGAGGACATTACCGCCCTTGCTTTACCTTCCTTTACGGCAATCTCGAAGGGACGCAGATAGATTTCGCGGAGAGACTGCTCGGTAAGCCAGGAGGAATCGCCGTTTATGGAGCGGTGAGTTTCCTGCTCGTTTGCCGCAAAGTGCTTTATTGCCGCAACCACGCCCTTCTTCTGGAGTCCGCGTATTTCAGCGGCTGCCATTTTGCCAGAAAGGAGACTGTCTTCGGAGAAATATTCGCCGCACCTGCCGCCGAACGGCGAGCGGTGAATGTTGGCGCCGGGGGCATATATACCCGTATAGGGCATTCCCGACTTTGCATTTCCCCAGATGCCTTCTTCGCCCATCGTCTCGCCGAATTCTTCCACGAGCTCGGCGTTCCAGGTAGATGCCACAACTGGTTCGCTGCAGTAGGTAGCCACGTCGTAGACGGCTCCTTCATTTGCAAAGTTGGTAAAGCCCGTAGGGCCGTCGTACATCTTGGTCATAGGCACGCCCACGCTGCTCATTGCCGCCGTTTCGTATGCCGCATAGTAGAGCAACGACTTCATTTCGTTTACGGAACACATATCGAGGAAGTCTTCCCACCTCTCGTCGTAGTAGTCGACTATAGGTTCATATGTTTCCTCCTCGGGCGCTTCCGCAGGAAGGAAATCGCGGAAGGTAAGGCCGCTGCCCTTCACCTCGAATGAAGGCATTTCAAGCGCTTCGAAGTCCGTGAAGTTGTTGTGCCCGGATGCTAAAAGGTCATCCTTTATGCTCTGTCCGCCCTCTATCTCAAGATTTCTCTCCGCATCCGTAGGGGAATCGGGGAAAGTGCCGCTCCAATCGTTGCGGGATAACACCGTTGAAAGCTGGGCATCGGACGAGGGCCAGGGCCCGTAATCGGTATAGCGGTTTTCTATGTACTCGCCGGTTACGGGGTCTTCTTCATAGGCTATTCCTCCCGTTGCAACGCTGAAGGGAACGGTAAATTCGTGGTCATGCGAATTGTGGCTGATGAACAGGTTGTAATCGCCGCCTTCCAGCTCGTAACCCATTATGCCGTTTTTATTCTTATCGGCATAGTCGTAAGAGGCAAAATAGTAGGGGTCTATGGTTATTTCAACGGTCTTTGTTTCCTGCGGCTGAATTATATCCGTCTTTGCAAACCCCGCAAGCACGACATAAGGCTTTTCTATTCCGCCTGAGGTGTAGGGCGCATTCACATACAGCTGTACTACGTCCTTGCCCGCATACGTCGAACCGGTATTGGTTACATCCACTTTTATCGTGTACTTCTTGCCCTTTTCTATGGTCACATTTCTGAGTGCAGAGTCGTCCCTGACCGACCATTCGAAAGTCGTGTAGGAAAGTCCGTAGCCAAACGGATAGACGACGGCATCTTCATACCAATCCTCTCCGTTTTCGTAGGTCTCTTCGCCTATCGCTTCGATTGCGCCGCCGTATTGGGCAGCCCTGGTTTCATAGTAACGGTAGCCAACATATACGCCCTCTTCGTAATCCACGAAGTAGTAGTTTATGCCTGTTTCGGGATTGACGACATTGTTGTACTTATCGCCTCCCGCCACATTGTTGTCGCCGAAGTTGCGGTATGTAGGGTCTTTCGTGAAATCGGCACCCCACGTATCCGCCGTATGACCTGAAGGGTTGACCTCTCCCGAGAGAATTCTGCCTATGGCAACCGTACCCTCCCTGCCGGGGAAGCCCATCCAGAGGCAAGCGTCGATTTTGCTCTGATAAGCATAATAATCGGGGTCGGTAAGGAAACCTGCCTCCATTGTGGAGGGAATGTTGAGAAGCACGATTACGTGTTCGAAGTCCGCCTCGCAGACAGCCTTAAGCAGGTCTGTTTCGTTCTGGTCCAGCTGCAGATAGTGGTCGTCGTCCTTGCGCGCGCCCTCCATGCCCTTCATGGTTCTGGGCAGGTCCCAGCCTTCGCCGCCTATACGCGTTATGACGACTATTGCGGCGTCATTGTACTGCGCATAGCTGTTCTTGACATCGTCGGTATATCTGCTCTGCGGCGTCTCTGCCGTTGCAACCATGACGCTGTCGCCGGTGTCGAGGTCGCTTGAATTGGCCTCGCGCACGGGGCCGGAGCGCTTGGTATCCTCATAAAATGCCTTTAAGGTAGGGTTGCACTCAAATTCTGCCTCCGCAAGTCCGTCATAAAGCGTCTTCGCGTCAGAGATGTCGCCGCCGCTCGAACCCGAACTGCCATACGAAAGGTTTACGCTGTTCTTGCCGAAAACGGACACTTTCGCGTTCTTTTTGAGGGGCAGGGCGTTCTCATTCTTGAGCAGGACAGCCCCCTCCTCTTCGAGCGCGATATTCATTTCGTTTGCCCGCTGGAATGCCTCCTGCTTGTTGGAAGACTTCGTTGCGGGGTACATGGCGGTAACGCCGTCGGCATAAACTGCCTCCGGTCCGCCGAATGCAAAGTTGAAGAGAGTCTGGAACATACTGAAAATCAGCACGTTTGCCACGATAACGACAACCAGCAGGAAGCAGATGACGCTCATCATTATGACAGTTGCTTTGTTCTTAAAAATTTTCTTAAACATTACGATTTACCTGCCTTTATCAGTAGTTGTCAGCGGGGAGCCCCTTGTATTCGTCCCAGGTGAGAATGGCCGAAGTAGTTATCTTTATGCAGTCGATTACGGGGGCAGCAGCGGTATAGGTTGTGCCCTGCGTCGTCTTGTTGTTGACGATTTTAATCTGCAACGTGTTGGCGCCCTCTTTCAGCGAAGCGTTGACCGTCAGGGTGAACGTCTGGAAATCGGTCAGTTTGGAACGACCCGTAGTGTCGTCAATTTCCCCGGACGGCGTAAGCGTAAAGCCCGAATACATTATGGGACTGTCGTTCAGGATTACCTGCATCATGCTGTTGTCGTAAGTCCACTCGTCCGGAAGCTCTGTAGCAACGCTTATTTTGATTGTCGCGTCGCTGACTGCAATATCGCTGGTGAAGTAGAACTCCAGCGAATTGCCGCTCTTATAGAGATGAGAGACATACCCGTAACCGCTGGAACCATATTCTCCGGTATCCTTGTAAATCATGCTCTTGCCCGAGGCGTTGCCGGACCAGCTGGGGCCTGATTTGCCCATCAGATCGGTATCTTCCGCCTCGAAGACATATTCTTCAGTGCCGCTGAACGTCCTCGTCCACTTTGCATATATGGTGGTGTCCTGCGTGATTTCATTGCTGAACACGAAGGGCACGGAGCCGTTTTCATCCGTGTACCATCCGTCGAAACGGTAACCCGTTCTCTGGGGTGACGTCGGCTCCTTCACGCTTGCACCCTTTTCCGCAGGGTAAGTGTACTCCGCGATGCGGAGACCGTAATAGTTGTAGTTTACGGTGAAGTTGACATAATCGGCGCCGTCTTTTTTCCACAGTGCGTACAGGTCGGCGTCGGCAGAGAGAGGCTGACTGAAGTCATACTCCTCCTTGTAGTCGGCACCGATATACCATTTGTAGAAGGTATACCCGTCGTCGCGCGTGGGCGTTTCCATTACCAGGTCGGAACCCTCGGGAAGACGTTCACTCTTATCGGCGGGTGCGCCGTCGTAGTTGTAGTGATACGTTATGGTGTAGCCCACGTCGGTGACAGTTATGGTCATCATCGCGGACTGACCGCCGTAAAGTACGTTGAAGTTCTTTGTGCCGGCCGTCGTCATGGAGAATGAAGTATAAGTGACATCGGGGTCGGTCATGAGAATTTCTTCCGTTGAGTTGTCCTTGTAAGTTACAAGCAGTACGCCGCCCTCGGGGTCGAACGTGTCGTTTACAAGGTACAGCGTCTTTGTGGGACTGGTCTTAACGCGAATCCTCTTGACGTCCTTTACGGGAGTTGTGCCGGGGTCTTCGCCCGGGTCAGGGGTGACGGAACCGCTGCCGTTATCGTAACCGCAGACGGTACACACTCCGTTAGAAAAAGTATGGTTCGCACCGCCGCTTGTCTGTCCGAAATGCTCGCAGGTGGCTGCGTGCCAATGCCTGTGCTCGTTGTACGACCATGCCTCTTCAAAGGTATGAACGTGCCCGTCTGCCGTCTCTTTTCCGCCGCAACCCGTAAATACGGAAAGCATTGCCAGAAGAAGACTTAACGCCAGGCACAGAGAAAGCTTTTTCATTTTCATTAAAATTTTCCTCTTATATTACCGTTATTTCAAACCACCCCTGTAAGTGTCTACAGGGGTGGCCGAAGTGTTACTTAACTACCGTCAGTATAACGGGGATGCATTATACGACACGGATAGTGATTGTTCTGGTAACCTGCGCAAGCTGAACGCCGCCGAACCAGAGTTTGCCAACCCAGCCGCCGAGTACGGAGCCCATGGGCACCTGGAAGGTAACGGTTACCTGATAGTCGCCTGTGTCAGCAATGGAACCCGTAAGGTGGTAAGCCTTCTGTACATCGTAGGAACCGAACGACAAGCCGTTGACCTGCTGATATGTCCAGCTTTCAGAAAGTCCTGCAGGAAGCTCTCCTACCTTGTAGAAGCTGTACTCGTACTTTTCAACTGCGTTATTCACGTCCAGAGTGGGCATATCGCCTGCGGTGGAGTCCTCGTTGCGAGGTATAGCGCCTACGTTGCCGCGGTACAGAGGATGGGCAACCGTATCCTTACACTCGTCCCAATCTTCAAATTCCTGATACAGGTTGATAATCTGCCATTTGCCTCCCATGCCCCTTCCCTGGAAGCCGGGGTTATCCGTAACCTTTATAGCTTCGGGAATACCGCCGGACAGGCTGTACTGCTGACCGTATACGAAGTAGTCGCTGTAGAACTCGAGGTCGAGCGCCTCGCCGGCGTTTACCGTGATTATATTGTTAGCACTGTTTTCGACGAACGTGCCGTTGCTCTTGACCTCGAGAACGCCGACAACGTGGATTACAATGTCCGCCTCGAAATCTACCCAGTTGTTTGTTGTACCCTGCACGGTAACGGTGTAGTCGCCGACAGTAGTTGCAGCACCCGTTATGGAGGTACCGTCTTCAGTTATGGACAGACCTTCAGGAAGGACGGAACCCTCTTTGAGCGTAATATTCTTTACGTCGTCAAGTCCGGGTATGTCGATCATCTGCGTGCCGGATACATACTGTCCGAAATACATCGAACCCTGTTCGATATCCAGGTTGTTCTTGCAGGTGATGGAGTTGACCGTCGAGAACAGAATGTGCTGTGCCGCAACCCTTACCGCATAGTAATGGGTAGGCGAAAGCAGGCTGTTGGTTTCCGATTCAACTTCAGCCGCAGAGCCGGGAACCTTGACGCAGTTGGAAGCTACGTCCCACTCGCCGCGTGTAATGCCGTATTCGGGATACTGCTCGCCGTCGCCGAGAGGCTGTTCGTCGCCCACGCGGACCATGAGGTCAACGGGATTGTACATCTTTACCCATGCATCGGTGATCGAACGGCCCTTGAACTGCCATTCGCCGCGCACGAGAAGCTTATGAAGCGCATAGTTGGTGGATGCATTCGAATAGCCGATGCGGTTGAAGGAGGACATGTAGCCTACCGTATGACCGCCCTTTGCGACTGCTTCGAAAGGTTTTGCGTATATTTCCCTTATAGTCTGTTCTGTTGCCCAGGTCAGTACGCCGCCCTGTGCGTTACGATACTGTTCCTGATCGTTTAAGAACATATGCTTTACATAGCAGATGACGCCCTTTGCGCTTGCAGCTGCGACAACAGATTCCATTATCTTTGCCGAAAGCACGCCGTCTTCGGAATAATACTCGAAGTTTCTACCTGAAAGAGGACTGCGGTGAATGTTTGCAGCGGGGCCTGCCCAACCGGGCTGGTTGAGAAGTATGGCTTCATTGCCTACCATTCTTCCCTGTTCAGCCGCAAGGTCAACGTTGTACGTCGCCGCGATTATGGGAGATGACGGCCAGAACGTACCGCCCCTCAACTGCTGGGGACCGTCTGTATAGCCCGTAGATTCAAGTCCGAGCGAAGGCATTTCCTTTGTTCCGCCGCCCTTTTCGACAAGCGTGCACAGTTCGTCCCAGGTGAGCTGATTCATGAATTCATCCCACTTTACGGAACCTGCGTCCGTAGCCGCGGTTGCAACGCCGTTTTCAACTGTGGGGTCGTTGTAGCGCAGACTTGCCAGCTCTCTCAACTTGATTTCCATATCGGAATAGTCTTCTTCATGAGTGGTTGCCTGCGTCCAGTTATCGGGTACTTCGGACACATACCAGGGGTCAGTAGTCTGATCCATGTAGGGCTCGTAATCTTCCTGGCCGAGCAGCATGGTGATTTCCGCATCGTCGTACGTCCTGTCGTCCTTGGAAGCAGGCGTAGGCTGTCTGAGTCCGTTTGCACGGCTTATCATGCCGTCTTCGAGTGACCATCTCGTGGAGGTGTAGTTGCCCGTGAAGACGTTGTTTATTTCCTCGCCTGTGGTGAGGTCGGTCTTGCACAATATGGTCTCGTCAACCGTACGCTCGATGGTGATTACGGGGGTATGCGAATCCCTGTTTGCAGTCAGATAGTACGTACCTGATTCAAGCTCGTAACCCGTGTTTCCGTTGTCGTTTGCGTCATTCCAGTCATAGGATGCGAGATCCTGCGCCGCAATCTGGATGGTGACTGTTTCGCTTTCGCCCGGCTCGAGGAGCTTGGTCTTTGCAAAGCCGACGAGGTTTGCAGCCGACTTTTCAATGCCGCCTACGGTATAAGGAGGATTGGAATAGAGCTGGACAACGTCCTTGCCTGCAACATCGCCCGTATTGGTGACCTTTACCCTCATCGTGACCGTCTCGTTGGCTGCATTAATCTCCGCAGATTCGGCAATATCGGATGAAAGTTCCCAGTCAAAGGTCGTGTAGCTTAAGCCGTAACCGAAGGGATAGAGAACGTTGCTGTACGCCTCTTCCTTATCCGAAGCATCGGCATACAGCGTCTCGTAATAGCGATATCCGAGATATATGCCTTCGCGGTACTCTACGGTACGGAAGCCCGTATCCTCGCCGTCAGAATTATAGATTATCGCATCAAGCGCGTTGCCGCTGCCGTCAGAGTTCTGGTCCTGCTTGCTGAAGTTTGTCCAGGTAGGGCCCTTGGTAAAATCCTTCTCCCAAAGATCTACCGTCTTGCCCGAAGGATTTACTTCGCCGGTAAGAATTCTGCCCACAGCTGCGGCGCCGTTGTTGCCGGGGTTACCTATCCAAAGTATAGCATCAACGCCGAGGTTGCTTTCCGTCTTGGCCTCTGCAAGCTCGGGAATCTGCATTATGTTAGAAGAGTTGATGACTACGATGACTTTATCGAAGTACTGCTTTACGTGACGAACGAGGTCAGCTTCGTTGTCCTGAAGCATAAGTGCGTGATCTGTGGGGTCGGAATGACCTGTTGCCGCACGTGCCGCAAGGTCGCCGTCCTCTGCACCCTGACGAGAGAACGTAATTATTGCCGCGTCATTGTAGCTGCTGTATGTAGATGTTATGGTCTTATTGTAGTTTGTAACGGGGACTTCGTTGTCTGTACCCTTATAGCTTGCATACATATTTTCAAGCGTGGGGTTAATCTTGATGCCGACTGTCTCGAGGCTGTCGATGAGTCCTGTATACTCGATGCCGTTATTGCCCGTAGATCCTGCGCCAGAGCCCGCACCGCCGTTGATAAGGTTATACGAACCTGTACCGAACACGGAGACGTGCTTTTCCTTCGAAGTGAGGGGCAGGGCGCCTTCATTTTTGAGAAGGACATCGCCTTCTTCCGCAATCGTCTCGGCAACTTCTTTTGCCGCTACCTGCTCCTCTTCTATTGTGGCATAGTCAAGATAGAACTTGCCGCCGTTGTTATAGCCGGACTGCGAGCCGGCCACATCGATAAGGCTTTCAGCCCAGGGGGTAAGTACAGGGCCGTCGCCGGGATCGATTGTTCCGCCTGTAGCGGAATCTCCCTTATCTCCTTTATCGCCCTTTTCGCCCTGAGGGCCTGTTGCAGAGACGCCGGTATCTACCCCATCGACGAACCAGTTTCCGTTATCGCCAATGTAGGGACTGCTGGAAGTGCTTCCGCATGCCGCGAGCGACCCGAATACCGCGCAAAGCAATACGCACGATATACTTGTCAACACTCGTCTCAGCTTTTTTTTCATAAAATTTCCTCCTTATTTAAAATTCGCTATATCCGATAGCACATGGATACTAACAAATTTGTTCTTATATTTCAATCTTTTTGCCGAAATGTGTTAAAATCTTGGAAAAAACGGTAGTACTTAACAAAAGCTCCCGCAGAACTGTCTGCGGGAGCTTTCCCCAATTAAAAATTCAGTTTATTTCATTCAGTTCGATTTTTCGCGGTGCAACTCCAACGGAAAGAAAAGCCTTAACACGAAAATTTCCCCGTTCGTCTGCACAAGTATTTTTCCGTTATACTTTTCCATAAGCATACGCATGCTTTTTACCCCGAAACCGTGATTTTCCTTGCGCGAAATGGGCAGGCCGTCCTTCATCTCCAGCTCGCCTTTGAAATAGTTCGTGATATTGATATTTATAAATCCGTTTGCGCTGTTTTGGGTGATACTTATTATGCGTTTATCTTCTTCAAGCGGCTCTATTGCGTGAATTGCGTTTTCCATCGCATTGCCGAAAAGCGCATATATTTCATGATAGGAAATAAAGTTGAGCTTTGAACCGTCAAGCATACAGGTTAATTTTATGTTATGGTTACGGCAGTACAGATTATACTTGGCAAGCACGACATCGATCGCCTCGTTGCCTGTCTTGATATGCGAATCGTAGACGTCGATTGCCGTCGTCAGTTCGTCGACCACTACGGCGTCCAGCTTGCCCTTCATCGCACGGATCTGGTGACGGATATCGTGGCAGCGAAGGTTGACAAGTTCAATTTCGCGCTTGTCCTGCTCGTAATACTTGCGCGCCTCCTCTATCTGCGACTGAAGCGTCTCGTTGTCGCTTGCAAGTCTCTTCTGGCTTAACAGACTGAATTCCAGAAGCAGCGCGACAAACGCAATTAGGATGGAAAACCCTGACATGTAAGGATTGACTATATAGCCTGCGTCCGTACCCCTCAACGCACGCATCAGCGCCATGTCGAGATAGATAACGGCAAACATTGCACAGGCGGAAATAAACAGTTGCAACTTACTGTCTACGGAAATTTCGCGGAAATTATCCTTGTGTTTATAAATAAAGAGGAAATATACGGCAGTGTAAACTATCGCAGTTATGACGGTAAGCCCGAGAAAATCAAACGGAAAGCGCATAGACCAGCCCAGTTGCAAAAAAATCGTCATATATGTTCTTTGCGCAATGTGCTGCATAAGATATCCCGTCGTTGCACAGAAAAAGGCTGAAATGAAGGTGCTTTTGTAGCACAACCACATTCCCGCTATCACAATGAGATACGGCAGAAAATACTCCAGATAGGAAAGCACTTCATACGGACCATTCCGCCCGATGTTCAGAGCCTTCCAGATTGACGCCACGCCTGCAAGAAGGGCAATTACAGCCACGGCGCGCAACCAGAAATAACTGCGGCGGGGCTGACAGTAACCAATCAGCGCCGCTCCCGAAACGAGGCACAGAATAAAGTCGTACCAATCCCAGATTTTTGCGACGACGCTCATTTTTTATCCTCGTCTTTTCCGCCGGCAAAAGTCAAATACAGCGCGTTGATACATTCCTTCTTTTGCCTGCGACTGATTTTGATTTCATCGCCCGCAACATAGATATAATCTCCGTTAAACCCGTTGCACCATTTGAGATTTATGAGATAACTGGATGAACAACGCATAAATCCGGCATCCTTGAGTTGCGCTTCCAGCTTTTTGAGCCCGTCCGAGCGGACGGTGTAATTGCCCTGCCGCGTATGGTAAGTCATGTCCTTGTTCCTTACCTCGATGTAGTAAACTTCACTCGACGGAACAACCTTTGTCCCCTTATACGGGATATGAATTTTTACCGAAGGGACGCTTCGTTCCCCCATCAGGTTGATTTTATCCAGACGAAGCTTGAGCGCATGATATGTAACGGGCTTTACAAAAAAGTCCGTCGCATCCACTTCATAGCCGTTGATAGCATACTTTGCCATATCAGTGACAAAGATAAGCCGCACGCATTCATCCTGTTTACGAAGCTCTGCCGCCGCCTTTATTCCGTTCATATACGGCATCATGATATCCATAAAGACAATATCATAGACGGGCTGGTAATTCAACAGAAATACCTGCACGTTGTCAAATACTTTGGTTTCGATTGCAATCCCCGTTTCTGCTTCATACTTACGAAGATTCTTTTCGAGATTGTCAGCATCCTCTTTCACATCCTCAACAATCGCAACTTTCAGCATAAAATTCCCCCACGATATGTTCATATTATCGTCAACATGTAAACGGTGTCAATGTTAATGCCGTAATCGGTGAATTTTGTGACGAAAACGGTAATGACTTATATTTTGCAATATTATATTTTAACTATATGCTTACTGCTATACACAAACGGGTTTTAAAAAGCCTGCAGCCCATTAAATGCAGGTAAAAAAATTTAACCGTAAAAGAATTTTGTACATTAAATTGCCTTGACTCACCTCTTTGCCTGCATATTTTTCGCCTCCGACTTTATTGGCGGTTTGTCCTTGTTGCGCCACTGCCGTAAACGCTTACCCGAGCCGTATGCCGGATTTGGTCATGCGTATCGTCAAAGGAATTTTTAATAGCTGTTTCTTCACATCAGAGCGCGCAGAGTTGCCGCATAAAGACCGGAAATGAGTTCAGTATGAATACAACGCCCTCTGCCCGTAACCGCTCAAAGTTTTTTGCCGAAGCATGAAAATTCAGCCATTTATCTCTACCTATATATAAACATTATTGTCTGTATTTAGTCTTTGCTAAATTTTTATGTCTGTTTTCAACCGTTTTGCCGAAGCGGTTCATTCCGCACCGTCCCCGCAAAGTCCCCGCAAAAGCATAAAAAAAGCGCCGCTTTGCGTTCTTTTTGTGGTTAAAATGAACGTAAAACGACGTTTTTGGCTGACCGCATTGCGGCCTTTTCGAACTCTCCAATTCGTCAAGGGAAATTTCTTCATCCTTGCCGTTTATATT
>CALVXA010000037.1 GCA_944368635.1 uncultured Clostridia bacterium | reverse complement strand
TGTAACCGGTCTCCCAGTGGGATACGGTCTTTAACGAGATGTTCAAAAGCTCCGCAATCTGCCTTTGCCCGGCGCCGCACGCACTGCGCAGCGTCTTTAAATTTTCGCTGAATTTCATGTCCTTTGCCTCTACGCAAATTCTATCAATTTTTGAGAATTATTCTTGACATTCTCAATTTTTGAGAATATAATGTAAATATAGACTTACAGAGGAGGGAAATATGGAATATTTTGAAGACCGGAGCAGGGAAGCGGAAGTCATTGCAACGCTTAAAAAAAGGCGGGCAATCTACACGATAGCCTGCGCATGTCTGATTATTATCGGCGGACTGTGCGGCGCGATACCGCAGTTCGGGCCGATAATATGCGGAATTTTCATTGTTTTATGGGGCATTGCGGCAGGTCTGGGCATGCTGTGCATAAACACCATGCGCTACACGATATCTCACGGGAGAACGCAGGGCGGCGGACTGTGGTGGCTGTTGCTGTTAATCTTCGGAATTATAGTCGTTCCCATCCTCACGGTGGTCATCGTGAGAAATATCAGGCCGCTTGCAAGCCTTGCACTGGGGGTAACCTTAGGATGATAGAATATAAGACCGAACGGGTATTGCCCCAACTGGAAAACAGCATACTGTCTGTAAACGCCACCTTCGGCTGGCAGCTTATAAGTTCGCAGGAAGTCTACAACGAGACTACGGGAATTTCCGGCGTAAACGTGAAGAGTTACGGCGCATTCATGCAGGGGTTTACGGGTCAGGACGGAAAAATTAGCGTCAACACGTACACAAACGTAACACATTTCATTTCCATGCGCTTCGGCAGAGATACTGCCATGCCGGAATACGACAGGATTTGCTCGCTTGAAAACCAATTCTATGCTTCGGTAAATATGCCGAAACCCAAAAAGCCCGTAACGCTTACCGCCGTATGCGTAATAGCCATGCTGATAGTTTTAATCTCCGTATTCAACGCAGTTGCGCAGAATATAATGCCCAACTTATGGGAGACCATGGTATGCATAGCCATACCCGTTATGCTTATCCCCCCTACTATTATCTTCTGGCGCTCGTATAAGAAGGATATGGTGCAGTTTGAAGAGGTAAAACGCCGCGGCGCAGACGCACTTATGCAGGCACGGCAGATTATGAACGGCAGACATTACGACGTACAGGAAAGTACGCCGTCCGACGGACAGGAAAGCATATCGCAAGCAGGCTGAATATCACAGGCAGGAACAAGCCACATTACAAACTCTGCGGAGGCGGAAATTTTTACCGCCTCCGCTTTATTATTCCTTCGCGCGGGGTTGAAAATTTATGCGGCAGATGGTATAATCGCATATATGACTATTGACATGAGCAAACTTGACGACATATTGAAGCGCGTTGAAAAACCTGCGCGGTATACGGGCGGGGAATACGGCACACAGGCGAAGGCAGACGCTCCCTTCTATTTCTGCATGGCGTTCCCCGACCTTTACGAAGTGGGAATGAGCAACCTGGGCACCAAGATTGTCGCGGAGAGCTTCCGACGCAGGGGCTACTCGGCGGACTTCTGCTTTGCGCCGTACAAGGACTTCGGCGAGGAGATACGAAAGGCAGGCATACCCCTCTACTCCCTCGGGCTTAAAAAGCCGCTTGCAGAGTTCGACATGATAGGCTTTTCGCTGCAGTACGAGATGTGCTACACGAATATGCTGTATATGCTCGACCTTGCGGGCATACCGCTGTACCGCAGGGACAGACAAAACGGCAGGTACCCGCTGATAGTTGTCGGCGGACCGTGCGCGGTAAACCCCGAACCCGTTGCCGACTTTGTAGACATAGTGTTCATAGGCGACGGGGAGAGCGCGGACGCAGACGTGGCGGCAATTTACCTTGAATGCGGAGGCGCGACGGAGGAATTTTACAGGCGGATTTGCGCCCTGGACGGCGTATATGTCCCCGCGATGACGCAAGTGAAATACGGCGAAGACGGCAGGATATGCGGCTTTGAAGGCATAACGCACGTGAAGAAGGCGATTGTAAGCGACCTTGACTCCGCCCCCTTCCCCTCCTCCCAGCCCGTTCCCAACGTGCAGAGCGTGTTCGACCGCTCCATAATAGAGGTCATGCGCGGCTGTTACCGCGGTTGCAGATTCTGTCAGGCGGGGTTCATTTACCGCCCCGTAAGACAGCGTTCGGTACAGACGCTCACCTCGCAGGCGTGCGCGCTGATATCCTCCACGGGATATGAAGAAGTCAGTCTTAATTCCCTTTCGACGGGCGACTATCCCCGCCTCAAGGAGCTTATCCATTCGCTCAAGGCGGCACTTCCCAAGGACGTTACGCTTGCACTGCCCTCGCTGAGGGTGGACAGCTTTGACGGCGACTTTGCGCAGGACGCGCGCAGGATATCGCTTACATTTGCACCCGAGGCGGGCACGCAGCGCCTGCGCGACGTGATTAACAAGGACATAACCGAGGATGAAATTATAAATGCGGCGGCGTCCGCCTTCGACATGGGTTACAGCGCGGTCAAGCTGTACTTCATGATGGGTCTGCCCACCGAAACGGACGAGGACCTGAAGGGCATACGGCGCATATGCGACCTAATAAAGGGCGTCTACAACAGGGAAAAGCGGAGCAAGGCATTGCGCATATCCGTTTCCGTCTCCACCTTCGTGCCCAAGCCCTTCACCCCCTTCCAATGGGAAGGACAGATTTCCGCCGTACAGTCGGCGCACAGGCAGGAAGCACTTAAAAAGCTGCTGTTCATACGCGGCGTGAGCCTGAGCATGAGCGATTACGACACCGCCGTGCTTGAGGCCGTGCTGGCGCGCGGGGACAGAAAACTTGCCCGCGTGATTGAGCTTGCATACCGAAAGGGCTGCATACTTGACGGCTGGCTGGACGACTTCAACGCCTCAACCTGGCGGGAAGCGTTCGAGGAGTGCGGCATAGACATGGCAGACTACACGAGGGAGCGCGCCGAAGACGAAATTCTCCCCTGGGACTTCATCGATACGGGCGTTACCAAGCAGTTCCTGCTCAGGGAGCGGCACGCCGCATATGACGGAAAAGTTTCGGGCAGTTGCCTTAAAAAGTGCAACGGCTGCGGACTTATGAAAGTCTGCCCCGCTGCGGGAGGTGAACATGATAGCCTTTAAATATACCCGTACGGACGGGGCGGAATACCTTTCGCACCTTGACCTGATGCGGCACATAATGCGCACGCTTCGCAGGGCGGGCATTGAGCTGAAAAAGAGCGAGGGCTACCACGCCCACCCCAGGCTGTACCTGAACAGTCCCGCGCCCGTTGGCGTACAGTCGCTGGCTGAATACGGCACGGCGGACACGGACTTTGAGGGCGACTTTGAAAAGCTGTTCAACGAATATTCTCCGCAGGGCATAAAGTGCCTTGCGTGCAGGCGCGTTGCCGCAAACCCCAACTACGCAAACTGCCTTACTGCGTGCAGCTATACGGCGACGGGGTTGGCGCCCTTTGACCCCGCCCTCGTTTTAGGCGAGGAGAGCATACCCGTTACCGACCTGAGGGGCAGACAGACTGACATCCGCCCCAAGATATATTCGCTTGAATTCAAAGGCGACTGCCTTTGCTTTACGCTCGGCACGGGCAACAACAACCTGCGCGCAGACCTGTTCTGCACATATCTTGCCGAACGCTTCGGCGGCAGGGCGACAAAAATACTCAAGACCGCCTCTTGGGGGGAAGGAGTTTTCTGACATTGTCTAAAAAATACTATTTCGACGACCAGTTCGGACTGGACGTATGCGCCGTAACGCAAGACGGCAGACTTAATGAATATCTTGCAGAGCCTGCAAGCCAGGGGGCGGTCATAGGCAACATATACAAGGGCAGAGTCGCCAAAGTGCTGAACGGAATGCAGGCTGCATTTGTCGATTGCGGGCTGGAACGGCACTGCTACGTATCCGTTGCCGACCTTACGGAAGACCGCAGGAAGTACGACGGCGAGGAGCTGGATATACCCGTCGCGCTCAACCTCAGAGAGGGCGACGAGATTATGGTGCAGATTACAAAGGCGCCCATCGGCAATAAGGGGGCAAAGGCAAGCACCAACCTCTCCTTCGTGGGCAAATATCTGATATATCTGCCCAACTCCTCCTTCATCGGGGTTTCGCGCAAAATAGGCGACGAAGAACTGCGGCGCAATATGATTTTTGCCGCAAAGCGCGAACTGAAGGAGGGCGAAGGCGCGATTATGCGTACCGCCGCACCCTTTGCCGTCAAGGGCGTAAAGGTGGACGAAGCCAACTACTACCGCAAAGTCTATGCAGGCGTGAAGGAAAAGTTTGCCGCCGCCAGAGTAGGCGACTTAATTTACAGCGATTCGCGGCTGTATGTACGCGTACTGCGCGACACCATGTTTATGCCCGGCGACGAGGTCTTTGCCGGCAATGCCGCGCTCGGACGGAGCATTGCCCCGCACATACCTCCTTATGTGAAGGTCACGGTTCACGACGAGCATACCGACCTTATGTACGAAAGCGGCATAACGGCACAGTTTTTAAAGAGTCTTGAACCAAGGGCGGAACTTGAAAACGGGGCGTACCTTGTCATAGAGCAGACCGAAGCGTTGACCGTCATCGACGTCAACACGGGCAAATTCACGGGCGAGGACAGCCTTGAACAGACGGTATACTGCACAAACGTACTTGCCGCAAGGGAAATTGCAAGGCAGGTACACCTGCGCAATCTCGGCGGACAGTTTGTCGTGGACTTTATAGACATGAATGACCCCGCGCACAGGGAAAAGATAGTCGCGGAGCTTGAAAGGGCGCTCCGTCAGGACGGCGTAAGATGCAAAGTTCTGCCAATGTCCGCTTTCGGGCTTGTGGAATTCACAAGAAAGCGCATGGGCGTGGCGGCTTCTTCCATCATGCTGAAGGACTGCGGAGCGTGCAGACATTCGGGAAAGGTACGCACACACCTGTCCATACTTACCGAAATAAGGGCAAAACTGCTGGAACTGCTTTCAAAGGGCGCAACAACGGTATGTGCCGACATGAACACCGACGTCTGCGCTTCGCTGACGGCAGACGAAAACATACGCGACAACATAGCCGCGCTGTATCCGCAGGCGCGCGTCTACCTTGTCCCGCACAGGACGTTTGCAGAGGACGAAGTGCGTTTAAGGGCCATTACCTCACCCGTCGTCACCCTGCCAGAAGGCAACATCCTTCTTTACTGACAAATAAAGTTACTCGCCCTGAACGCGCAATCTGCAATGCAAAGGCGCAATCCGGACAGTAAGCCATGAATATACGCGCAAAAAAGCACATAGGGGTGCGGGCGGCGAAAATTTCGCCGCCCGCACCTTTCATATGCCTTAAGTCCCTTTCAGAGAAACTTTTTGAGGTCCTTTTCAAAGCCCTCTTCAAGCTCTATAAGCCGCTTCAAAAGCGCCTTGATTTCCACATCCATTATCTCCGCGCTGTCCGTGTACGAAGTCTTGAGCGAGGTAATGCCGTTTACCGTGCCCTTTATCATCATCTGAGCCACGTTCTGCGTGGAATTGTCCACCTTTGCGTTCATCTTGATGGCGCTCCACATCATCGCCTTCTTGATGGGCGACGGCTCCTTCAGCTCTATTTCGTATTTCTTTGCCAGTCCCGCCGCCTGGGAGCAGATCTTTTCGTATTCCTCATGCTCCCGCATGAGTTCTTCCTTCATCTGACCGTCCTCCACTTCGGGGAGCAGGTCGACGATGGACGTCAGCGCGAGCTGCGCGTTGCGGTAAACTTCCGCAAGCACCTCGCTGTCGCTCTTGAGATATGCCATAAAATCCTCCTTTAAAGTCAAAAATAATGTGTGCAAACGGGCGAAATATATACGCGT
Source organism: uncultured Clostridia bacterium (assembly GCA_944368635.1). GTDB lineage: Bacteria > Bacillota > Clostridia > Christensenellales > Borkfalkiaceae > Coproplasma. Next base: position 9,505 of record CALVXA010000037.1, on the reverse strand, counting down.
TGCGTAAAATTTGCTTGACTTGGGACGCGCATTATGTTATATTTTTAAACGAGCCGTTCGGGACGGGCTTTTTTAAGTGCGTAAATTTTTATGCGCCGCCTACGCCATTGGCAATTTTTGTACCCGACGAGACTGGTCAGAGGAGGACAATTTTTTTTATGTACGCAATCTTTGAAAACGGAAGCAAGCAGTACAAAGTTTCCGTAGGCGACACCGTAAAGGTGGAAAAGCTGGATGCAGAAGCAGGCGCAACAGTGACCTTCCCCGTAGTTATGACTGCGGAAGACGGCACCGTTAAGGCAGGCAAGGAAGTAGAAAATGTGGTTGTTACCGCAGAGGTACTTTCCCAGGGTAAGGAAAAGAAGATAATCGTCTTCAAGTACAAGGCAAAGAAGAACGAGAGAAAGAAGCAGGGTCACAGACAGCCCTACACCGTTGTAAAGGTAACGGAGATAGGCGCACCCGCACAGGCAAAGAAGACCCGCGCAAAGAAGGCTGCTCCCGCAGAGGACGCACAGGCAAAGGCAGAATAATCAGGGAGGTCAGGTATTATGTTATTCATCAAGTTATTCGCGCACAAGAAAGGCGGCGGCTCTACAGATAACGGCAGAGACAGTAATCCCAAAATGCTCGGCATCAAGCGTGCCGACGGTCAGTTCGTGCTTGCAGGCAACATCCTTGTAAGACAGAGAGGCAGCAAGTTCAAGCCCGGCAACAACGTGGGCATCGGCAAGGACGACACGCTGTTCGCCCTCATTGACGGCACCGTCAAGTTTGAAAGGGTCGGCAAGGACGGCAAGCAGGTTTCGGTTTACGCAACCGCTGAATAATGCAAAATTCAAGGCGAAAGTCAAAGGCTTTCGCCTTTTTTGTTGAGGTTAAAACTTTTATGCGCATTGTCGGACTTGAAAGACAACACTACCCCGCCTTCCGCGAGATGTTCATAAGCTATTATTCCGAGCTGGACTGCGACGACGACCCCCTCCACCTTCTGGACGAGTACGTTCTGCCCGATTACGAGGCAAACCTTTTACACATTGACATTGCGCTGTGCGATGACGGTCAGGCGGCAGGGTTTATAGTCTACCAGACGGATGACCCGCTGAACGACTGGTGCTTTAAGGACGGCTGGGGCGACATAAGGGAAATTTTCGTCACGGCGGCACGGCGCGGAAAGGGCATCGGCACGCAGCTTGTGCGCCATGCAGAAACTGCGCTTTCAGCCGAGGGCGCTTCAGGAATTTACACCCTGCCTTTGGAAGAGGCGGAGATTTTCTTTACAAAAGCGGGATACTCTCCCGACGGCGGATGCTGCGAGGAATTGGGGACAAAGGTGTTTATTAAGGACAATTAACCGCCCCCGCACAAAGACGCACGGCAGACAGCGAAAAAAAGCAGGTCTTTAAAAACTTCGGCTAACCGGTCAGAGCCTTTGCACGGCACTGAAAAGCCGAAAGAATGCACAAAGTCAGCCGCAACAATTTACTGAACAGTTGAGCATACCCCCCGCCGCACAGTCGGCAGGGGGTATCTTATTACTGTAATTCACTTAAAAACGGAGCGCACAAATACGCTCCGCAAAAATTCGCACACATTTTTTCGACCGCACGCCCCGCAGGCGCACGGCATAGTCCTCCGTTCAGATGAGCATAGCCAGAAGCGGTATTGTCATGAAACACATCAGCGTAGACAAGAGTACGCTGTTTGCCGCCAGCTCCGTCTCGCCTGCGTGCATTTCCGCAAGGTTCAGAATTACCGACGCACAGGGCGCGGAGGATAGAATGAGTATGCTTGCCTTGAACGTGAAGTCGAGCGGAAGGAAATAAACCGCCGCATAGCAAAACAGTGGGAATACCAGCAATTTGAGCGCACTGGTCAGGTAAACCATGGGGCGCATGAACAGCTTTTTGAAGCTGACCGCACCCAGCCTTATGCCGAGTATGACCATGCACATGGGCGTAGTCATCTTGCCCAGAAGTTCTATCGCGGAGAGCAAAACGTCCCACCCCATATTTCTCATCCAGTCGCCCGCACTGAGCATATAGAGCGGAATGGCGACAACCACGCTGAGCGTGGTGGGGTTGAGCAAGGCATGCTTTACAGACATGAACTTTTTGTCGCCCGTAAGGCAGAATACACCGATTGTGAACGTGAGCATATTCATCGACAGGACATACACCGCCGAGTAGCACATAGCCTCGTGATTGCCGGGGAGCAGCGCGCTTACAATGGGCAAGCCGAAAAAGCCGACGTTGCCCATTGCGGCACCGATAGTCAATACTCTGTACGCGCTGTCTGCAAATTTTTTGCGCAGTATCAGCCAGAGAACGCCGATGAAGATAATCTGAAGCCCCAGCGTCACGACGAAGAATATGCCCATCTTGCCCAGAGTTACCCAGCCGAAGGGCAACCCGAGGAAGGAATTTACCACCATGCAGGGACTGCATATATATATTAAGATTACGGAGAGCGAAGACAGATGGTTTGCAAATACCTTTTTCGCCTTGCAAAGCGCAAACCCGGGCGCCGCATATAACAGCGTGATAAGTACATTGCTCAACGCGATTAAAAACATCCTCTGACCTCTCTGAAAACAAATTACTTGTCTATTATAATACTCGCGGCGAATAATGCAAATAATTGCAGAATTTTGTCTCCGTTATAGACAAAACGGATATTTTATTGTATAATACGGATATGAATGACATTGTTTATGCAGGGGACGCCAACCCCGCCGACGGAAAACTTCCGCACGCGCACAGCGGGTACGAGATTATCTGCTTCTTTCAGTACGGAGAAGTGGAATGCGGCGGCAGAATTTACTCCTTTTCGGAAGGGGACGCCGCCATTATACCGCCCATGACGAGGCACAATACCCGTTATGCCGAGGGCAGCATGCGCGCCGTGCTGGAGCACGCATTGTTGCCCGTCCGCACCGTGCGGGCAGTGAGGGCAAAGTACGCCGACGGACTCTTTGACGCCGTGGCCCGCGCAAGCGCATATTTCAGCAAAGACGTGCCTGAACGCGGCATAATTCTTGCGGCATACGGCGCACTGATAGCCGCATTTGTCGCCTCCTATTCGGACGGAACGGAACACTCCCCCTCCGTCGCTGCCGTTCTGGACAGCATAGACGCCAATTTCGGGGACGCCGCCTATTCGCTTGAAGCCGCGCTGCGCGCATTGCCGCTGAATTACGACTATATACGCAAACTGTTTGCAAAAGAAATGGGACTTACCCCGCACGAGTACCTTATCCGACGGCGCATGGAGCGGGCAAGGGAGATAATCCTCTCCGACGCTGCAAACAGCTATGCGCAGTTCACCGTTTCGCAGATTGCCGAAAGTTGCGGCTTTTCGGAACCGCTTTACTTTTCCAAAGTATTCAAAAAGTACTTCGGGCTGTCCCCCTCCCGCTATGCGAAGGGCACAGTCAACCCTGAAAAGTAATTTATACATTACTGTCAAGGCGCCGCAGCCTTTATACAAGGCACAGAAATGCAGGTTTGCGGCACTGCACCGATAACTCAATCTGAACGCAATGAAAAAGCATCAGGACGGAAACCGTCCTGATGCAATTTTTGTGATATGGAGAGAATGTGACTCTTACGCCACTGCGTTACCTACCATTTTTTGTACCGTCATAGTCTTTCCCGACTTTGCGGCACAGAGGGAATACATTTCCTCTTTCCTGTTCTGTTTACCGTTTCATCGGATTGCGTCAACTTCGTACTTACCTTCCTTTGACAGGCTTCCGCTACGGAACTGTATTGTTGCTTACACGCTTTCAAGCCCTGTCACAAAGGATTGAGGTTTTACTTGTTTCGTCCGACGAAAAGTTACTTGCTGCCGCGTACTTTATGCGCCGTACGCCGCGCTTTGAACTGTTAGGGGGAGTGCCCTCCTTTTGTTTCGGCTGTTATGAAGTTGGTTACATTCCTACCGCGTACATTAAGCGCTGTACGCTGCGCTTACTACTTGCGATTGGTCTGTACCTCCTTTTTAAATTCTGCCCTCTCCCGTTATAACACTTCGATGAGATGACTCTGAACCTTCTTGGGCTGTGCCTTGGGCAGTGTAAGGACGAGCATACCGTTTTCATACTTGGCTTTGATCTGGTCCTGGGTAACGTCCGTGCCTACATAGAAACTACGCTGACAGCTTTCAGATATCTCCTTTCTGATGTAGTGCTTTGCGTTATCCTCTTCCTTCTTAACCTTCTCGGCCGATACGGTAAGGTATCCGTCATCGAGCGATACCTTTATTTCGTCCTTGGCATAACCGGGGATTTCGACCTCCAGTTCATAGTCCGTTTCAGTTTCCTTGATATTGGTGCGCAGATCGTGCTGTTCGTCAAAGAAAACGGGAGGGAAAATGTCGTTGAATGCGTCAAACAGGTCGTAATCTGCGTTATTTCTGGTGGTTAAATATTTTTTCATGGTCTTATTCTCCTTGTTATAAAAAATTTATAACTCGGGAAGTGGTGGGGCTTTAGGGACGTTGTCCCTTGCGCTCCCTGCTTTCTTTGTTCACTTAATATATAACACCGTTTACGCACGTTTAAACGCTTCGTAAAATAATTTTTTTATCCATTTGCGCAACTGAACCATTTTTTTCACGCTTTTTTGCGGGCATTATATAATAATGAAACGTCATGCATTGCGCAAAATTTTTTTGTTCAGACGGCTATTTTTTTGTTTAACCGCGCTCATCCCCGTCTGTCTGCGCCGATGCGTCCTCCTTTTGCGCACATTTCCTGCGGCGGCGGACGATGAAAATTACCGTAAGGACAACCACCGCGAGAACGAGAAGTATGCCCACGGCAATGAGCACATAAATCACCGCGAATGCGGGATTATTTTCCCCAGGCGAGCCATTATTGTCGCGCCCGGGATTCTCGACTGAACACAGCGAGAAATACAGTTCGCCGTCCGGCAGAGTTTCAAATCTGGCGGAATATCCCCCCTCCGTCCGTATGAATGTCGCGCTGTTGTACCTTTCGCCTGCATACATATAGTAAGGCGTGTTTACGACTATGTCCAGCGTGCCGAAGTCCGCCCAATTTGCGGCAGGGGAAAGATAGTATACGTACTCGTAGACATCGGGGTCGAAACTGAAATGCACCGTTGGGTAAAGCGGCGCTGTAACCGCATTGGTGAAAGATGTGTGCGGCGCGGTCTGTACGGTGTAGACGTACCACGCATTGAAGTCTTCCGCCTCAAGCTTCAGCGGGCTGTGCCATGAAAGATAGGAAAATTCGCCGCGCTCAACCGACAGCTTATGCAGCATTGCGGCATTGTACCAGTCAACGCGGCTTATCTGGTATTCGTCAGAGTAGTTGGAAAAGATTAACTGACCGAGCGTTGTTTTCGACGACGAGAAGGATATGTCGCTTTGCACCGCTATATGGGCATTCTCGCTGTCCGACCACGCGCTTGTGAACCACCCCCACCCGTCAAGCGGGACGTCCTCGCCCATAACATAGAACACAACGCTTTCTCCGTCGGACACGACCTGCCAGACGGAGTAGTCGGACGTCTCCCTGTCCAAGGAAAAAGGTCCCATGCAGCGCGTGCCTTCGCCAAGGGCGGGCGCGCTGTCAAGCCGCAGCGCAACCTTGCCGTCCATGTCAGCGCTGTCGGTAAAATTCACCTTTGCCGTATATATAGTTACGGGCAAGTCCGGAACATAAAAGTCGTCGGCTATGTAGTCCTCCCTGATTTCCGACACGCTTTCATAAAATTCCGTAAACCGACCGTATGTATGCCTTATATCATATCCTACGGGCTGTCCGTTGACAAGCACGGGGTCTTCGATGTATGCCACGGATAGGTATTCGGCATAGTTTGGTTTGCGCCCGAACGGAAACGCCATCTGCGTGGTAAGACTTTCGGTCGTGGGATTATAGAACGTATACTCCGCGGTCACGCGGGCATCGTAAATCTGACCCTGCGCCAGCGAAGGCAGTGTCTGTATGTCAAAGGTCAGTTTTTCGGACTGCACTTCAAGCACGCTTTCGTCCCTAACTATATACACGCCATCGCCCGTGACGCCCTCTTCCCAGGGCGCGGCAGAGTTGGCATATGCCGACTGAAGGGGCAAAACAGACAGAATGCACGCAAAAAACGCCGCCGACAAGAAAATTATTGCGCGTCTTATACGCTGTATAAAGCCCTTCATGCCGCACCTCCCCTATGACAATAATATAACACGGCGTCGTCGCACTGTCAATATGCAGCTTTTCCGCTTCAGGCAAAACAAAGACTATGCGATATTAAATTTACAAGCCGTATGCGACAAACTGAACGTTTTATTGTTTTGATTTCTTCAACAAAATCTCCTTCGTATTTACTTGTTTTGCTTTTTGCAATTAAAACTTCCTGCGCGCTACTTGTTTTGGCTTTTTCAATTAAAACTTCCTGCGCGCTTACTTGTCCGCATAAAGGGCCACCCTCTGTTCAGCACACGGGTGCTTTTTCAATACCCCCCAAAAAACTTTTCGGACTGAAGTCATAAGGTTGCCACTTACATAGTCAGTGTTTTTTCTTTGGTCAGAGCCGTCGGTTGAACAGGTGATTTGCTTATCCCCTGAAATGGCAAACTACCGGCCACACGTAACAGGCATCACCTTGCTATAACGTACTGCAACACGACACACCTGTAAAACAGGCTGCTTGTACCATAAAGAAACTGAACTGTCATTGACGACAGGCTAACTTACATAATTATCGCTGTTTGCTGAAGCAATTTTTATTTTTCCAAGGCTGTTTTTTTATCTTTACGCGGCGAAACAGGGAGATTTATCAAGCTAAAGAGTACATAAAAAAAGAGTTACCGCATTTCTGCGATAACTCTTTGAAATTCTTATTTAAGATTAGCCAAGAACCTTTGCGATGACGCCGGAACCAACGGTTCTGCCGCCTTCACGAATAGCGAACTTAAGCTTTTCTTCAACTGCAACGGGCTTGATGAGCTCTACAGTGATGGTTACGTGGTCGCCGGGCATAACCATTTCGGTGCCTTCGGGAAGGTCGATGGAACCCGTAACGTCGGTCGTTCTGATGAAGAACTGAGGACGATAGTGGTTGAAGAAAGGAGTGTGACGTCCGCCTTCTTCTGCCTTGAGGACGTAAACCTGAGCTTCGAACTTGGTAGCCGTCTTAACAGTGCCGGGCTTAGCAAGAACCTGGCCCTTTTCAATGCCCTTTCTGTCGATACCACGAAGGAGTGCGCCGATGTTGAAGCCTGCGATAGCTTCGTCAACGCTCTTGTGGAACATTTCAAGACCGGTGATGGTCGTGCCGACGGGCTTTTCAACCAGACCTACGATTTCAGCGGGATCGCCGACGTGAGCAACGCCTCTCTCTACTCTGCCGGTAGCAACGGTGCCACGGCCGGAGATGGTGAATACATCCTCGACGGGAAGAAGGAAGGGCTTATCGGTATCTCTCTGAGGGGTAGGAATGTAGCTGTCGATGGTATCCATGAGCTCCAGTATGCACTTGCATTCGGGAGAAGCAAGAACTTCTGCATCGGAAGCGCCGGAAGTTGCCTTCTCGAGAGCCTTGAGTGCGGAACCACGGATGATGGGCGTGGTGTCGCCGGGGAAGCCGTACTGGTTGAGCACGTCCCTGATTTCCATTTCAACGAGCTCGAGCAGTTCGGGGTCGTCCATCTGGTCACACTTGTTGAGGAATACTACGATGTAGGGAACGCCTACCTGACGAGCGAGCAGGATGTGCTCACGGGTCTGGGGCATGGGACCGTCGGTTGCTGCAACGACGAGGATTGCGCCGTCCATCTGTGCAGCGCCAGTGATCATGTTCTTGACATAGTCAGCATGTCCCGGGCAGTCAACGTGTGCATAGTGACGCTTGTCGGTCTGATATTCAACGTGTGCAGTGTTTATTGTGATACCACGGGCCTTCTCTTCGGGAGCCTTATCGATTTCGTCGTATCTCATCTTCTGTGCCTGACCCTTGCATGCCATAACCATTGTGATAGCTGCGGTCAGAGTGGTCTTGCCGTGGTCAACGTGGCCGATAGTGCCGATGTTAACGTGGGGCTTGCTGTTGTCGTACTTAGCCTTTGCCATTTTAATTTCTCCTATTATTTTTTATAAAATGATAACTTACGCCTTGGAAGGCGTCGCAGCTATCCTTACGTCATTTGGGGCTGCAATAATTTTCCGCCTGTTATGCGTTAAAATTATTATATATTAAAAATTTTAAAAACACAATTATTTTGACGTATGTTTTTAAAAAATTTGCCCCTGCCGCACGCAGTCAACGGGTGCGGCAGAGCCTGTATTAAACTTTAATTTGCCTTCTTCGTCCTTTCGCCTATTACCTTTTCGGCTACGGACTTGGGAACAACAGTGTTTCGTAAATTTGTTTTCTGGTGACGAAAACAAATTTGACGACTTTTAGGGCGTTGCCCTCGTTGTGCGATTCTGTGCGCTCTCGATTATCTGAAATCGCACAACTTCACCTACCGAGGTGGCGCAGCCACAAATGTGGTGCGCTGGCGCAAAAACGTCGTTTTGCTTGCGCCATAAATCATTTTGAAACACTATTACGCCTTCGGCTAGGTTCCCGTCCTCATCCGAAAATTTAATTTGCCTTCTTTGTCCTTTCGCCTATTACCTTTTCGGCTACGGACTTGGGAACTTCGGCATAATGGTCGAACTGCATGGTGAACTGACCGCGGCCCTGCGTCCTGGAACGAAGGTCGGTTGCGTAGCCGAACATCTCTGCAAGGGGAACTTCGGCATCCACTACCTTTGCGCCTGCCCTGTCATCCGTGGAGATAATCGTGCCGCGCCTTGCGGTTACGTTACCCATGATATCGCCGAAGTAGTCATCGGGTGTGATTACTTCAACCTTCATTATGGGCTCAAGAAGTACGGGCTTTGCCTTGGTCATGCCGTCCTTGAACGCCATGGAACCTGCAATCTGGAATGCCATTTCGGAGGAGTCAACCTCGTGATAGCTTCCGTCGTAAACCTGCGCCTTGAAGTCTACCATTTCGTAGCCTGCAAGATAGCCGTTCTTTGCCGCGCCCTGAATGCCCTTATCGATGGCGGGAATGTATTCCTTGGGAATGGAACCGCCGACGGTGAGGTCTTCAAACACGTAGCCGGAACCGGGCTCGCCGGGAATGAGGTGAATTTTGCAGTGACCGTACTGACCTTTACCACCTGACTGACGCTTGTACATGCCCTCTGCATCGCAGGCCTGACGGAAGGTCTCCCTGTATGCAACCTGGGGCGCGCCGACGTTTGCTTCTACCTTGAATTCGCGCAGAAGTCTGTCGACGATTATGTCGAGGTGAAGTTCGCCCATGCCCGCAATAATTGTCTGACCCGTCTCCTGGTCGGTATAGGTCTTGAAGGTAGGGTCTTCTTCTGCAAGCTTTATGAGCGCCATGGTCATCTTTTCCTGACCTGCCTTGGTCTTGGGCTCGATGGAGAGCTGAATGACGGGGTCGGAGAAGGTCATCTGCT
>CALVXA010000036.1 GCA_944368635.1 uncultured Clostridia bacterium | reverse complement strand
TATTTTGCCGCTTCGTCGGAAATTGCGCGGTCGGGCGTGCGCTGGGGCGCCTCTTGGGGGAAATTTGCGCGCGAAACGAAGGCAAGTCCGCCTTGCACCTCGTCTTCGGCGTCTATCGAAACACCGTCGTAAGCCTGGTCGCCCGTAAACTTATTTGTATTCACGGGGGTTGAAAGCACCGTGCCGTCCGTATCGAAGAGTGCCGCCTGAACGTTATATGTTATTATGCCGTCCTCGGTTATGCCCGTAGTCGTCTTGAGGTTGTGGGAGTCGGTCATCAGTTTAATCTGATATTCGCCATCCTCCAGTTCATAACCGAAGTGCTGGTTTTTGTTTACATCATAAGCATCGTAGCTCTTCATGTCGGACACGGCAAGCGAAAGCGTTACGGTAGCCGTCTTGCCTGGTTCTATGGAGACAGTCTTTTCAAAATCCCCGAGGTTGACGTGGGACTTTTCTATGCCGCCCTCATTATACTTGGGCGTGTAGTAAAGTTCGAGCACGTCCTTTACTGCCATCTGCCCGTTATTGGTGACGTCCACCGTTATCTCGATAGTATCCGTAGACACAAGAGTACTGCCGGGCGCGGGAGAAACTTCCTTTACATTCCAGACAATGTCGTCCTTGTCGACATAGCTGAGTCCGTAACCAAAGGGATACTGCACAACTGCTTCAAAGCCCGTCTTGCCGTTCCTGGACGCTTCATTCCATATTCCTTCGGCATCCGCCGTCTCGTACCACTTATATCCGACGTAGATGTTCTCTATGTAATCTACATACGACCTGCCGTGTCTGTCGGCAGAACCCGCATTCTGGTCCGTCCCTACAAGCAGAAGATTGTCGCCATTGGTGTAGCGGCCTTCGCCTTCCAGACCGGTGTTGTAGTAGTTTACGTTAGATTCGAATTCATAGGCATAGGTATCTGCAAGCCTGCCGGAGGGCGCAACGTCGCCGTAAATGACTGCGGGAAGGGCGTTCGCCGCATTTATACCCGTGCCGCCCACTATAAGACAGGCGTCAAGCCCTGGTATGGTGTCCAGAAAACCCAGCTCCATGGTGTTTGTGGAGTTAATGATGACAATGACGTTTTCAAATGTTTCGCCAACGTATTTCAAAAGCCCTTCTTCTTCCTGGCTTATCTCCAGATAGGTACGGCTTTCGTCCGTGGGCTTGTTGTGCTTATACTGCACGCGGGGAGGGTCCTTTGCCTCGCCCGCTATTCTGCTTATCACGACGAATGCCGTGTCGGAATAGGACTCTGCAGTACTCTTGACTGACTGGGGATATTCATCGATTGAAGGCTCCACCAGCTTGTAGAAGTCTTCGACAGAAGTATTGAGCGTACCTGCCACAATGCCCGGACGCTCGTTGTAGTAGCTTGTATAGTAATTCGTCAGGGCTTCGTTGGTGTGTACTTTATAGTTGTTGAGCGCGCTGACAAGCGTGGTTTCGGCATAATGATTGTCGTTTTTTACGCTCATTACTCGGCCGCTGCCCGAACCGCCTGCCACCCAGCCCGCGGGCGAAGAGCCCCAGCCGAACACATTCACGTCATTTTTATCCATGCTCAACGGCAGAACATTGTCGTTTTTTACAAGAACTACGCCTTCCTGCATCACTTCCGCCGCAAGCGCTTCACCCTGCGTGGAAGCCTGCTCTACCGCCTGACTGTCCACTATGGGCGGACATATGAGGGGGGTTATCAGGTCGGCAAGCAATCCTGCCGCAATATCCACCACGATGATCAGCACGACAAAAAAAGCTATTATAGGAAAACATATCATCCTTGCCAGCTTAAGTCTGCTTTTATTCTTTCCCTTGGCCATAAATTTCTCCTTTTTTATTGTACAGCGCCAAAAGTTTTTGTCACCGCAAAGACATACAGATATGCCTTTTGCGGATAGTAGTTATGAATTGTGTCTTACACATTTCCGCCAATTCAAGCTAAACGGACTCTGTAAGCGGCGAAAACACGAATGCCTCTTGCTCCTCCGCACTTATCGCGGCGATTATGCCGTTGCCGTTGAGCGAAAGGTATTTGCCCGCATTGTACGAGAGCGCGATATAGCCCCCTTTGTACGGCTTTATCCAGAATTTTTCCCAGTCGCTTACGGCGTTTTCCGCCGTCCTGAGCGACAGATAGTTCTGTCCGTATTCGCACGGGGTATCGGTAACGGTACACAGGAACATGAGGTTGCCGCCGTAGCTGCTGCCTATGCTGACAGTGCCGTCGCCGTTGCTCCTGAACACGAACTGCGCCGCAGTCACGTCTTCCCCGCCCGCTGCGAGAAGATAGTTGCCGTCTGCCATACGCTCACGGCTGAACCCTGCCGCCATACCCTCTTCAGAGGAGAGGGCAAACTGCCCTTCGGGCTGAACGGTACGGAGCGGAGTGCGTGCCGCATACCTGCGCATGAGCGAGACGAGTGTGTTGCCCGAGCTGAAAGTGTAGGGAACGCATTCGTCCGTGGAAATTTCGTCCCACTTACGCATGACGGCGTCTTTTTCATCCTCGGCGGGCAGCACGTTCTCCGCACTGCTTACATATATCCCCCAGCCCGGATACTCCCCTGCGGCATCGTTTATCTTATACGTCCACATGGTATAGTGCCAGCCGAGGTCGTTGAGCTGGGTAAGCACATAGTTCCAGCTCTCCTCATCGTCATAACAGTTGAATTCGCCGAGATATACGGGCACGCCGTAATCTGCCAGAGCAGAACGGGTAAACTTATACCCGTAGGAGCCTGCCTGCACGCCCACAGACGTCCCGCCGTCAGTGCCTGCGTAGTTATGGTAGGAATAGATGCAGTTTTCCCAACCGTATTCCTGCGGGGAAACTATATCTTCGGGATTCCAGCACGCCTCCATTATGACTATCCTGTCAGAATCAATCTGTCTTACTGCGTCATACGCCCTGTCATAGAAGTCCCAATGTCTGCGGGAGGTAAGCCCCGAATATTCTCCCGGTTCGTTTAACAGGTCAAACGCCGCCACGGCGGGGTTGTCCCTGTAGTGTTCGGTTATTGCCTGCCAAAGCGCAAGCGTCTTTTGTTGTTTTTCCTCGTTTTCGTAGAAGTCTACGTCGTCGGACATCTCTCCGCTGTGGTCCTTGCCGTTCTGCGAACCATACGCGCCGTGCAGGTCCAATATAGTGTACAGTCCGTACTCCGCAGCGCCCTCCACAAATTTGTCCAGCTGGGAAAAGTCATATTCCCCGCCGAAATCGACGTTCATGTAGGTAAATGGCAGTCTTATTACATTCAGACCCATATCCCTTACGTTTGCAAAGTCGGTTTGCGTCCAGAACTGTTCGCGGTAGTACGCCCAGAGGTCCTGCGCGCCGTCCTCGCCGAAACGGCTGACAAACGCGTCCGTTATGGTCTTATGGTCATAGTAACCCGTGCCAGAATCTCCGCCGACGGCAGTCATCCACTGTTCTGTAAGCAGATATCCGCCCGCATTCACGCCGCGGAGAAGCACCTCTTCCCCTTCGCCGTGCCTGCGCTTTACCTTTTCGCCGTCGACTTCGAGGTAGTCGTCGTCCGTCATCATTCCCACTGCGGTGCCGCCCGAGTCTGCCGTCTGCTGGTTTTCTTCCGTCGTGGAATGGTCCGTATTCTGCGCTTGTTCTTCATTGCCGCTTTCTTGCACACAGGCGGCAAACGGCATTGCCGCGACAAGCAGAGCGGCAAGCGCAACCGCTGTAAATTTTAATCTGAACATATCATTCAATGCACACCGCGCGGGCAGACATGCGCCCTGCCCGCGCAGAATGTGTCATTTACGAAAAGCTTACGCCGTCGGTCTGCGAATAGATGTACATACAGTCCATATTGGGTACAGACTGGTTGTCCAATCTCTCGATAACGACAGTGTTTTCGCCCTCTTTGAACTGAACGCCGTCGATGACTACGGCCTGATATACCCAGTAATTATAGGGGTCTCCGCCTTCTCCCGCATTGGGAAGCACTATGCCGTATAAGCTTACGTCCACACCGTTTACGGTTATGCGGACAAACTTGTAAAGCTCCATGTCCGCACAGCCGCCCTGGCCGCCCCATATGCCGCCCTGCCACAGTCCGCTTGCAAGTCGCAGAACGACCTTGCCCTCGGCTTCGGCGCTGGCATTTACAGTGAATGTGACCATGACAGGTCCGTTATCGCCGGAGAAGTTGCCTATGCTTTCACCGCCGCTTGCGTTGTTGAAATTGCTGTTGACGTCCACATTGTATTTGCCGCCATCAGCAACGCTGCCGTCCGCATTGGTGATGAGCGCATCCTCCGCCTCCGCGGTGAATGAAGGCGTCTGCGTGTCATTGTTGGTCATGGCATCGTAGGAATTGTCAATCGCCGAGCTATAGACAGGGTTCCTTTCAAGCGAAACCTGTTCTGTGCTGAACACATACATGCAGTCGACGTTGGGGAAGCTGCCTTCCTTTGCCCTGAGTTCGACGGTGTTTTCTCCCTCGAGAAGTATTGCATTCTTTATGACAACCGCCTCAAAATTATGCCATCCTTTCGCATTGGTAAGTCCCACCGCGGAGAGGTCTGCCGCCCTGCCGTTAATATACAGCTCCATAAAGTCAGCAAGGTTTTCCATGGGGGTGTTGCCATTGACTTCACTGCTCCAGTTGGCACAGGCAAGGCGTACTACTATGTCTGCAAGCGCCTGCTTGTCGGAAGTGAACTTCCACCTTATGTAGCTACCGCCGTTTTCCTTGAAGGAATCCAGGCAGGCATCGCCGCTTGCAGTGTCGGGCACGTCGGTGCCCGATACTATCGTTCCGCCGTCTCTGTAGACTGAAGGGTCTTCCACTTCATACGTCAGCTTGTGGTTGCCCGCCGCGGGGTTGTCGTACGCATCATATGCGTTGTCAACGGAAGCTACGAGGTCGCCGACGACGTGAATAGTCACGTCCGTTATGTCAAGCTGTGCGGAAGAAGTCCATTCGAAGACGTTATTGCCCGAGTTGAGAGGAACGCCCGAAATTACCAGCGTGACCGGTCCCGAAGAGGTGTCGCCGCTTATTCCGACAGGTCTGTCGTTCAAAAGAAGCGTTGCATCCAGAAGTCCGCTTGCCGAACCCAGCGTTACAGATATGTCGGCAGTGGTATTCTGCGCAAGTTCTGCGGAGAAGGAATTTTCACCTTCTGCCCGCTGCATGGAAACAGTCTTTGTATAGAAGCGATTTACCGTGCCGCCTGCGGTTGCAGTGTAAACATAGTTCTTTATCAGACTTATTTCGCCGTTTTGGGTGTATATGTTCAGGCAATCGAGATTGGGCATACTTGCCGCGGGGGAATCGCCGTTCATTACGTTCTTGGGCGATATGACAACTTCATGTTCTCCTGCGCCCAGCGATATGCCCTGTATTACGATATAGTTCCAGTTAAAGTAGTCGTTTTCAGTCGAACCGGGCAGAGTGCAATAGCCGAGCTCGACCTCTTCACCGTCTATCGTAACGCTTATGTACTCTCCGAGGTTGTCTATCTGTGCAATCTGACCATAGACAAGCCTGGTATTCGCGACGACGAATGCCAGCGACGCAGTCGTCTGATTTTCGGCATTGAGCCTGAACTTTACGAAGTTGCCGTAATTGGAGATGTTGCCTACAGATTTTCCGCCGCTTGCCTTGTCGACGCGTTCGATGTAGGAATTTCCGTTATTATAGTGCGGCTCTTCGGGAACGGCGTCGGGGTCTGAAGGGTCGGCATAGGCAACCTGTGCAAGCTCTGCCTCATATACGAGTTTAGTGCCCAGTGTTGATTCCAGCCCGGCAAATCTGTCTGCGTTGTAAGTTTCGCCCATCCAGTTCTTGTCCGTTTCAATGGGAATACTGTCGATGAAGTGACATCTCTCGCACTCAGCGTCCATGGTCTTGTCCACCGGATTGAGATATCTCTCGCCGAACTTGTGACCGAGAGCGGGCACCTTCTCCACCACGTCGTGCGCGCCGCACTCATCGCAGTCGCGCGTAATTCCGCCGTCCGTGGTGCAGTCCGGCTCTGTTTCATTCGTCTCCCAGGCATGCGTATGTTCGGTAAGCGCATTTGTATCAGCCACGTCAAAGCCGATATAGTCAACCCTGACGGCATTTGCGGCGTCGATGATTTCAAGAGTTATCTTATTCAGTCCCGCAGGCAGGCTGACGTTTTCCACCTTGACCGTCTGCCAGGAAACTTCCGACGTACCCATGGGCAATTCGGTCTGCGGCAGGGCAATTTCGCTCATTTCGTCCGTAGCCTTGTCCGTTGCGCCCACATACAGCTTTGCCACTTTGCCGTTGCCGAAGGAGAAACCGGGCCTGTAGCTGCTGGCATTTGCCACGCTTAAGTAAAGCGTACCGCTGATTTCGCCCGTTGCATTGTAATACCAGTTTATCGTATTACCCACGGCGGCGATATTGCTTATGTGCTTGCCGCCGCTGCTGCCCTGCATATTGACGATGAAAGCGCCGCCCGTACATTCGCCTGTAACTACGGCATTTTCCGCCTCCAGCTTTACCGCGCCGGGATAAGTCTGCTGAGTAACGTCGCCGCCATCGCCGCCGACGTCATTGCCGCCGCCGTTGTTTTGACCTTCCTGGACGTTATCCTTTGCGCACGCGCCGCCTATGGCGCACGCCGCGCCCATCGCGGCAATCACAAACAGAGAGAGTAATCTTCTCTTGCTTATCATTGTTCGATACCTCCCGTCTCTTTTTTAGCTTTGCCCTCTGCAAGCTTGCGCCTGACAATATCGTGTACAAACGCGAAGTATACGCACGTCAGGGCACCTGCCGCCAGTACCACGTCAATTATTACCCAAAGGGATATGAACAGAGGCGACTTTATATCCTCCTGCGCGGTAATGGTGCTTACGTCCGTGGCAAAGGCGTCATCCTCTCCGGGTACATAGTTAACCGCGGTATGATAGGTATCGATGAAGGTATAGATTATGTTCTTCGCCGCCAGTCTTGCCGCGTTTGCAACGCCCGTATTGTTCATGTCGAGGTTTGCCGACTGATTCGTAGAACCGTCAAGCCACAAATCGTTGCCCGCAAGTACGCCCCTCGTGTAGTCCATGTAGCTGCCGTCATACCAGTCGGTGATTACAGTTCCCCTGAAGCCCCACTCGTCGCGGAGGACGTCGTTCAAAAGCGCATAGTTGGAACCTGCCCATACTGCGCCAATCCTGTTGAAGCAGCTCATCACGCCGTTGGAACCGCCGTCCTTTACGGCAATTTCGAAGGGCTTGAGGTAAATTTCCCTGAGCGCCTGTTCTGTGAGCCAGGTGTTTTTGTTATTGGGGTTCTGTCCCGCTTCGCTGACCGCGAAGTGCTTGATGTAGCAGTACAGGTTATTTGTCTTTGCACCACGGATGAGGTTTGCCGCAAGCTGACCTGAAAGCACGGCGTCCTCGCTGTAATACTCGTAATTTCTGGAATTATAGGGAGAACGGTGCAGGTTGACGCCGGGTGCATACCAACCCCTGACGCCCGTTTCGTTTGCCTCCACGCCCTGCGCTCTGCCCATGTTGAACATCATCTCCGCGTTCCAGGAGCAGCCCACGAGCGCCTCGACGGGATATGCCGTCCAGGAAGCTTCCGTATTGGGATTGGTTACGCCGTTGTTGAAGCCCGCAGGGCCGTCCTTATCGACGTTCTTGGGCTTGCCTATGCTCGTAGCCGCCGCCGTCTGGAAGCCGCCCTTGCCTATCAGATCCCTGATTTCAGACACGGTAAGCTGGTTGAGCAGTGCGTCCCACGTCTTGCTGTCGTAGTTTACAAGGTCGTTTATCAGCTCCTCGTTGTACTTGAGCGTTGCGCCGCTGCTTCCGTCGAGGTCGCCCGAAGAGGGCTTCCCGCCGCTTTCGGTGAGCATAATCGAGTAAGAAGTTGCGGTCGAACCCTGTTCGGGCTTTGTCATGGAGTCATAGCCCGAGTATCTGTAATTTGCCGCAGTGTCTATCTTGTTCGAGTCGTACGAGTTGCCCGTCCTGTTGTTGGGGAAGTTTGCAAAGTCGTTTGCCCTTGAAAGATATGTGTCTTCCGTTATGCTTCCGTTTACGGTTGTGCCGTCGATGGGCACGCCGGCATATGCGTCCGAACCCGTGAATCTGTTGAACACTACCGTGCTGTCCTCATTGTCGGGGTCAAGCAGATACCAGATATCGTCATCTCCCTTCGTTCCCTCGACGTTGAATTCAATTACATTGTTGTCGCACGCGTTGAGCTCGTGTGCGTTATTCATGAGCTTCACTTCGTACTTGCCGACATCAAGCTCGTATCCCGCCCAGCCGTTGTCGTTCTTGTCGTATGCGTCGTACGATGCCATGTCGTATGCAGAGAAGGTGAGCGTGACAATCTGCGAAGAGGGCTTGTCCTCGGCCTCTTCCGAAGCGGGATAGAGCGTATCCGTCTTGGCAAACGCCAGCAGATTCACGTACGCCTTTTCCACCTCTCCTTCATAGTACTGCGGGGTGTAGTACAGCTGAACCACGTCCTTGCCCGCCATATTTCCGACATTGGTGACCTTTACCTTTATCGTATACTCGCCCGTCTCGGTGAGAGTTGTGGATTCGGGAACCTCCACCACCTCCCACTCGAAGTCGGTATAGGAAAGTCCGAAACCGAAGGGATACTGCACGACGGCGTCATAGCCCGTAGCAGAGCCCCTCGTCGCATCCCTGAAGAAACCTTCGGCATCGGCTGTTTCGTACCACTTATAGCCGAAATAAATATTTTCAGCATAGTTTATGTTGCTGCCATCGTATATGGCGTTCGCAAACGTGGGGTCGTAAGTCTGATGGTCGTAAGCGTATGTATCGGCAAGTCTGCCCGAAGGACTTATTTCGCCGCGGAGCAGCTTGGGAATTGCCCTTGCGCCCGACTGTCCGGGGAGCCCCACATAGAATGCGGCGTCCACGTCATATTCTTCAAGGAAGCCGCACTCCATCACATTGGTTGTGTTCAGGAGTACGATGACGGTGCCGAAGTTCTTGCTTACGACGTCCATCATTACCTTTTCGTTATCTGTAAGCTCCAGGAATGTGCCGTTGGAATAGTTCTGGCTGTTACTGTCCGCCGACACGTTTAAAAGTTCGCCGCCGCCGTTATTTTCGCGCGCAAACCTGCTTATGGTTACGATGGCAATGTCCGAATACTGCTTTGCCTGGTTTATGAGCGAATCGGTATAGAAGGAAGCGTCGGGATTTACCAGTCTGTTGTCCGCCTGCGAATTGAGGTCGGCGTCATATGAGTTGTTGAAATTTGTATAGGCCGCAAGCAGTTCCTTGTTATAGTCCATTACTTCAAGATCCATCGCCTTTGCAAGCGATATGCGCTTTTCGGCGGGAATGACCGTACCGCCGCTGCCGCCGCCCGTAAGCATGAAGCCGTTATCTGTCGAATTCCAGCCGAAGAGGTTGACTTTTGCGTCCTTTGCAAGGGGAAGCGCGCCTTTGCCTTCAGTCTCCTTATTGCGGAGGAGCACCATGCTGTCCGCACCTATTTCCCTTACCAGTTCATCGCCCATGGCACTGACCGCTTCCGAAGTCTGCGGCGCACCTGCCGAACCGGCAAACGCCTTGTTTATTATGGGCGAGTACAGCGACAGAATTATGTTTGCGGCAATCATGACGCCGACGATGACTGCGGCGCCTGCCGTGAGCGCCGTCTTCTTGACTATCACGGAGCTTGCCGATGCCGTCTTATTCTTTTTTTCCTTGGTATTGACGGACTCTGCCTTATTCTTGTCCGTTCCTCTTGTTTTCTTTGACATTACACCCCTCCGTGTTCATTAAATCTGACTTCCAGTCTGTCGACGTTGCAGGCACAGGACGCATTGTTACAATTTATGTAATCACTGTTGACCGTAAACGTAAATACATTGTCCCCTTCCTGCAGCTGAACGTTGCCAAGGCTTACCATTTTCCAGTTTACCCACAGCATGGGGTCCGGAGTGTCCGAGGAACCGCCTTCAAGTACGGCGTCTGCCGAAATGGACAACGGCGTTCCGTTCAGACTTACGCTGAACAACCTGTTGAGCATCATGTTGCCCATCTCATAGGGTACCCAGTTGCCTTTGTCGTCCCTCAGCAGATAGCCGCTGGACGCGCGCAGTAAAATGTCCGCCGTACGGGCTTCGTCCGACCAGACGTGGAAGGAGAACACCGCGCCGTTCTTGAGGTCGCCGAGATATCCGCCGCCGAATGCAGGCTCCGAAGGCTTCATGATGGGACCGGGGGAAACGCCCGTGGCAGTACTTCCCGACTCGCCGACGTTTGTATCCACGACGACATAGTTCCTGTCGTCTGCCGTAACCTTATCCGCGTCAAGTACATTCTCCGCCTCTACCGCCACGCCGTAAAATACGTCCAGATAGAAGGAATCTGAATAACAGTCCTTGAAAAGCACCTTCATCTCGTGCAGACCCGTTCCGAGCGAAACCTGCGACAGGTCTTCGTGAATTATCTCTTCCCTGTTGTTGATTTCCACCAGCGTGAACTCATCCACTTCGATGGGGTCATAGTTTTCGCAGTTTGCCGTTACCGTCATGTCGCTTAAGTCCAACTTGTCCGTCGAAGTCACGGAAGTTGTGACCGCGCTGAGGTCGACGTCGAGACTGGAGACGGGCGCATCTATTACGTGAATATTCTGCGATATGCTCTTTCCGCCGTATGTAAATGTCACGTGATTGTCGCCCATGCTGAAATACTGCGGTTCTACCGTACAGTTCTCCTCACGCGCGACAATAAATACTTCTCGCGTACCGTCGCTTAAATTTGCCTGAATGGCAACCCTGGACCCGTCGAATTTGTCGCCTGCAAAATAAACTGTCTGCTTCGCGGGCAGAATGAATTCCAGGTCTGTAACCGTCGCTCCCTGTTCGGAAGTGCTTTGCTGGGTTTCGCCGCTGCCGCACCCGACGAACATACAGCACGTCAGGCCTGCCGCAAGAAGCGCAACGACAGCATTAAGCTTTACAACAAACTTCATGTCTTTCTCCTGTCATATTTTTAATTTTTACATTATAAGGAAAAACGCAGATACCGTCTGTCGACCGATGCCGACTTGCAATAAACGGAATTAACGATGTCACAGGCACAATTTATTCCGCATATTGAAGTCAGTCCGCTCCGCGATGAGGCACCGCATTTTCTGCGCTTTTTATATTAGGACAAATGTATGTTATTTGTCAACAAATCAGGGCTAAACTTTTTGCCTGAAATACAAAAAATTTTTAAATTTCACATATATAGTCAATTGCAACAAAGCGCACGTTGCATAACCTGCTGATTTTACGGCGTAACTTGCATTTACAGCTTTTCCCATTGTTATTTCTTATCATCACTTTTTGTGATAAATTAACACGGTCACAGGAATAAAATGATACAATATAACCGTATTTCCGGGTAACCCGAACACATTTTTTTGAGACAATCTGACCGTTTTGCACACCTGCCAGGCGAACACATTTATATTTGTGTTTTATTCTGTTGTATTTACTGCAATTTGTCATAATAAACGGATTAAAATGAAAAATGTAATCATGTTTGTGGTATGGCATTTTTGTCAGCTTTGAAAAAACGGCTCATTTCAAAAAACAGCCCGCTCCGTGAACCGCAAAATTTTTTTAAAGACAGAACGCGCGGGCGCGACGGTCAAGCGCTTTTCTTATTTTTTCTGACAACTTATCTTGTTTTCAATAATAATTAAGATATACTGCCTGTTTATAGCGTTTTACAATAAGCATAAGCCAGACAAATAGTTTGTATTCAAATTGGTGATATTTGCAACCTGTGCAGTTTGATTGACAAAGTCGAACGGGCAGATTTATAATGCGTGTAACAAATTCAGGGGCAACAAAGGCGTTGCGCAGGACTTAAGAAAACAGACACGTCCGCGCAGCGCCTTTATGCTTTCAAGCGCACTCCGCTCCCGTCGCGGAGAGTCAACCTGATGTTATGGGAGGTAACTGAAAATGGACGGTATCTTTGGATCTACCGGCGTCTGGTATCTGATAGGCGCTATTCTGGTGTGGTTCATGCAGGCAGGTTTTGCCATGGTGGAAACGGGCTTCACGCGTGCAAAGAACGCGGGCAACATCATAATGAAAAACCTGCTGGACTTCTGCCTCGGCACGATCGTATTTGTAGTGCTGGGCGCAGGACTTATGATGGGCGAGGACGCACTGTTCGGTCTTGTCGGCATACCCAACCTTGACCTGTTTGCCAATTTCGAGACGTACGACTGGTCCACATTCTTCTTCAACCTGGTGTTCTGCGCAACGACCGCAACCATAGTTTCCGGCGCAATGGCAGAGCGCACCAAATTCCTTTCTTACTGTATTTATTCGCTTGTAATAAGCGCAGTGGTTTACCCCATAGAAGCCCATTGGGCATGGGGCGGCGGCTGGCTTACCAACGAATATGCAGGCGTTTACTACGTTGACTTCGCCGGCTCCTCGCTCATACATATGGTAGGCGGCATATCCGCGCTCATCGGCGCAATCATACTTGGTCCCCGTTACGGCAAGTACCTTGACAAGGATGGCAAACCCACCCTTAAGCGCAGAGAAGCAAAGTATGTACGCGCAATACCCGGACATAACCTGACGATCGGCGCGCTCGGCGTATTCATCCTCTGGTTCTGCTGGTACGGCTTCAACGGCGCGGCTACCACGGGAATGACCCAGCTTGGCCAGGTGCTTGTAACCACCACCGTTGCCGCTGCTACCGGTACCATTTCCACGATGGTATTCACATGGATAAAGAACAAGAAGCCCGACGTTTCTATGACGCTTAACGGCTCGCTTGCCGGACTTGTTGCCGTTACCGCAGGCTGTGCCAACGTAGACGTAGTCGGCGCATTCTTCATCGGTCTCGTCGCAGGTATACTTGTAGACGTCGGCGTTGAAGTGCTGGATAAGGTATTCCACGTAGACGACCCCGTCGGCGCGGTTGCCGTACACGGCGTGAACGGGCTGTGGGGCACGCTTGCAGTTGGTCTGTTCTCTTGCGGCAACAATCCCATACTCGACGCTGAAGGCAACGTTCTTTCCGAACAGCTCGGACTCTTCTACGGCGGCGGCTTCAATATGCTCGGCGTACAGTTAATGGGTATTGTGTGCATTGTGGCCTGGACCACAGTATGTATGATAGGTCTGTTCTTACTGCTCAAGCATACGGTAGGTGTACGTGCTTCGCTTGTCGAAGAGATTGAAGGCCTTGACAAGCACGAACACGGACTTGTAAGCGCATATGCAAACTTTGCACCCGTTCCCCTTGCAGCTGAAATGCTCGATGCGGATATGCCCGCAGGCGAAAGCGTAAAGACGGAAACTGCCGGAACAAATGCCCTGCCCGCACTTCGCACCAGCAAGGAAGACGCAAAGCTTTCCAAGGTGGTCATCGTTGCAAAGCAGTCAAAATTCGATGAACTCAAATCCGCACTCAACGAGGTGGGCGTAACGGGCATAACCGTAACGCAGGTACTCGGCTGCGGCATTGAAAAGGGCGCAAGCGAATACTACCGCGGCGTAAAGGTCGACATGGATCTGTTGCCGAAGGTAAAGGTTGAAGTAGTTGTAAGCAAGGTACCCGTCTCCACCGTGGTTGACGCGGCAAGAAAGGTTCTGTACACAGGACACATAGGCGACGGCAAGATATTTGTCTACGACGTGGAGGATGTCGTGAGAGTGCGCACGGGCGCAAGCGGCTACGATGCCCTTCAGGAAGAATAAAATCTGACCATCCTACTCTACATTGCTCGGGACGTCCCGCTTAACGGCGGGGCGCCCCTTTTTTTGTATATTTTTGTCCCTTCCTCCAGCGTTAACAGGGCAATCAGGCGCCTTAAATACGCGGCTTGATAAAAGTTTACACAACCATATTTTGGAAACTGTATAAGTACAGCTTATAATAAACATAAAAAAGTACTAACCCAGAATATTGCGTCATTGCTTGACTGCCCCTATACCCGAGAATATAATGACATTAATAACCTTAAGACAAGGAGGCCCGCGCAAAAAACGCGGGGATGTAAAGAGCAATGAGAGAAGGACAATTTCGCAATCCTTCGGGATGTGCCGTTGTCGGCGTTATAGACCGCAGCGGAAAGAAAATGACGGGCGAGGGCATGATTGACGCCATCACCGTCATGCACGACCGCTCTAACGGACTTGGCGGCGGATTTGCGGGATACGGAATATACCCGCACTACAAGGACTTTTACGCATTTCATCTGTTCTACGACAGCGTGAACGCGCAGGAGGAGACGGAGGCTTTCCTGAAGAAGCACTTCGAGATTGTCTACTGCTCCGGCATACAGACGCGCAAGTTGCCGACTGTAAAGGATGAACCGATAATTTTCCGCTACTTCCTTGCGCCGTTGCCCCAGAAACTTGCCAATTCGCACCTTGACGAGCGCGAGTATGTGGCGCGTTGCGTAATGCGCATAAATTCCCAGACAGAGGGCGCATACGTCTTTTCAAGCGGCAAGAACATGGGCATATTCAAGGGCGTAGGCTACCCCGAGGATATAGGAAGGTTTTACCGCCTGGAGGAATACGAAGGATATGCCTGGACCTGCCACGGCAGATATCCCACCAACACCCCCGGCTGGTGGGGCGGCGCACATCCATTCGGACTGCTGGATTTTTCCATTGTGCACAACGGAGAAATTTCGTCATATGACGCCAACCGCCGTTACATGGAGATGTTCGGCTACAAATGCACCCTTCAGACGGACACGGAAGTCATTACATATATTATAGATTATCTCGTAAGGAAAAAGGGTCTGACGCTGAACGAGGTAGCGCACGTCATAGCTGCCTCCTTCTGGTCGACGATAGCGCGCAAGGACGATGTCGCGCGCGAACAGGAAACACTGCTGCGCAGAATGTTCCCCTCCATGCTGGTTACGGGGCCTTTTTCCATCATAGTCGGCTACGACGGCGGACTTATGGCATTGGGCGACAGGCTTAAACTGCGCTCCATGGTCTGCGCGGAAAAGGGCGACAGGGCCTACATTTCCAGCGAGGAAAGCGCAATAAGAAAGATTGAGCCCGTGCTTGACAAAATTTTTGCCCCTGCGGGCGGCGAACCCGTAATCTATGAACTTTACAACAAGGAGGAATGCGGACAATGAGTTTATATATAAGACCGGATTATGAAGTCGTCCGCAACGAATCGCGCTGCATAGCCTGCCGCGTCTGCGAAAGGCAGTGTTCCAACGGCGTACACTCCTTTGACCCCGTTACGGGACTGATGAAGGCGGACGAGAGCAAGTGCGTCAACTGCCACCGCTGCGTAAGCCTTTGCCCCACCCACGCGCTTAAGATAGTAAAGACGGACGACGTCTACCGCGAGAACGCAAACTGGGACATACAGACGGTCAACGAAGTATACCGCCAGGCAAATTCGGGCGGCGTGTTGCTGTCTTCCATGGTCAACCCCAAACCCTACCCCGTATTCTGGGACAAACTGCTTTTAAACGCGTCGCAGGTCACCAATCC
>CALVXA010000035.1 GCA_944368635.1 uncultured Clostridia bacterium | reverse complement strand
CGTTTCGGCAAGCGCCGCCATCTCTGCGGGAATGAGCCAGCCTTCGCCCATCTTTACGCCCTGGTTTATGACCTTGTCCGCGCATCTTCTGAGATGCTCGAAGTCATGCAACGGCTCGAACGTGCCGTCTTCCGCGAAAAGTTTGATGACCTGCTTCTGCTTGCCGTAAATCAACCTGTACACAAGCTTGTATATCAGCCACTTTATGCCCTTTCTGCCGTAGTAATAGCCGTCGTTTATGTTGTTTACGACGCAGTAAAGCAAAAAGTCCATGAGTGCGGGGACGACGGGTTCGCAGTCTTCCGACAGCAGAAATTCTTCCAGGTGGTTGTTCCCGAGGTAGGCGTATTTTACATAGATTTCGCCGACTATGCCCACCTTTACCTTGCGTTCCTTGCGCCTTTCGATATCCGCAAAGCGCCTTATTATTCTGTTGTTGATTTCCTTGAACTTCTTATATCTCCGCGTTGAGAAGGAGTCGGTTATATATCTGACCAGCTCGTCCCGCGCCCTGTCGCAATCGCCTTCGGTCACCTCGTACGGGCGGGTCTGATTGTAGCACCACATAAGCGTATCGCCGTAAAACACGGCATAGGCGAGCTTTAAAAGCAGCTTCAGCCCCACTTTGAAGGAGGAATCTTTTTCCAGACCCGAAAAGTTCAGAGAGATTACGGGCACGTTGGGAAATTCGTTTTTCAGCGCCTTGCGTATGAGCGGAATGTAGTTGGACGCCCTGCAACCTCCTCCCGACTGGGAAATGAGCACTGCCGTGCGGTCGGGGTCGTATTTGCCGCTTTTAAGCGCGTCGATATATTGCCCTACGACGCACAGACAGGGGTAGCAGGTGTCGTTATGTACATGCTTCAACCCCTCGTCAATCACCGTCCTGGAGGAATTCTTGAGTATCTCCACGTCGTACCCTTCCTGCTTCAGCAGTCCCTCTATTATGGCAAAATGCCAGGGCAGCATATCGGGGATGAGTATCTTATGAGTGGACTTGTACTCCTCCTTCCATCTGGGGTATTCGTCCCTGTAATCTGTTATCTTCTTTTCTTCCATAGTGAATACCTGCCCTTATTCTGCCTTGCGGCCCGCCTCCTCTATGGCGGCAAGCATACTTCTCAGTCTTATCTTCACGACTCCGAGGTTGTTTATCTCGTCAATCTTTATCTGCGTGTACAGTCTGCCGTTCTTTTCCATTATGGAGCGCACTTCATCGGTAGTTATTGCGTCAAGGCCGCAGCCGAACGACACCAGCTGGACGAGGTTGCAGTTGCTGTGCTTGGCGCAGAAATCTGCCGCACGGTAAAGCCTTGCGTGGTACGTCCACTGGTTGAGCACGTTGACCTTTACCTCGTCTCCGCGCATATACACGGAATCTTCGGAGAGGACTGCAACGCCCAGGGACGTCATCAGTTTGTTTATGCCGTGGTTGATTTCGGGGTCGAGGTGATAGGGTCTGCCCGCAAGCACAATCACGGGTTTATGCTCCTTTTCCGCCCTTTCGAGTATGTAGTCCGCCCTCTTCTTCACATCGCTGTGATAGCTGTCCAACCGTGCAAACCCCTCTTTGAGCCCGCGCTTTATGTCGCGCTTTTTCACGCCGTACTTCCTGAAAAGCGCATACAGCTTGTCGACGGTGCTTGCCTCGGCATTGAGGTCAATGTAGGGCATATAAAAATTTTCGTCCGAAAGCCTTTCGTTGTTTGCCTTCAGAAGTTCGGGATAATAGGCTACAATAGGGCAGTTATAGTGGTTGAGCGAGCAATGTTCGTCGATGTTATAGCTTTCGCAGGGCAGGAAAATAAAGTCCACGCCCTTGTCGAGCAGACTTTCGATGTGACCGTGCATGAGCTTTGCAGGATAGCAGGCAGTGTCGCTTGCAACTGTATGCTGACCGAGGAAATACAGCTGACGGGAGGACTTGTCGCTGAGCACCACTTCAAAGCCCAGCGTTTCGAAGAAGCCAGCCCACACGGGGAGCTGTTCATACATTCCCAGCTGAAGGGGAAGCCCCACCTTTCCGCGCTTGCCCTTTGTGCCGTACACGCACTCCGTCAGACGCTTTTGTTTATAGGCGTAGATATCGCACTCCTCGCCCGCGGGTCTCAGACCTGCGCCCCTTTCGCACTTATTGCCCGATACGAGCCTGCGCTTGTCTGCGAAAGTTATAATGTTTATGTTGCAGTTGGAGGTACAGCCATGGCAGTTTGCCGCCTGCGCCCTGTAACTGAAGGAGTTGAGTACCTCAAGCGAAAGCGTAGTGCTTTCGCCGCGGATATTTTCCTTGGCGTACAGCGCCGCGCCGAACGCGCCCATAAGTCCAGCTATGCCCGGTCTTATTACCTGTTTGCCCGTCTCCTTTTCAAAGGCGCGAAGCACTGCATCGTTTAAGAATGTGCCGCCCTGAACGACTATGTTATCGCCCAACTCGTCCGCGCTGGACGCCCTGATTACCTTGTATATGGCATTCTTGACAATGGAAGAGGAAAGACCTGCGGAGATATCCTCCACGCTCGCCCCTTCCTTCTGCGCCTGCTTTACAGCGCTGTTCATGAATACCGTACAGCGCGAGCCCAGCTCGACGGGATGTTTTGCATACAATCCCTTTTCTGCGAATTCCCCTATCTCCATACCCATTGCCTTTGCAAACGTCTGTATGAAGGAGCCGCAACCCGAAGAGCATGCCTCGTTGAGCATTATGCTGTCAATCGCGCCGTTCTTTATTTTGAAGCACTTTATGTCCTGTCCGCCGATGTCTATTATGAAGTCCACGTCGGGGTTGAAGTGCATTGCCGCCTTGAAGTGCGCGACAGTTTCGACTATGCCGAAGTCCGCCTTGAGCGCAGCCTTTATGAGGTCCTCGCCATAGCCCGTCACGGCGCTTGCAAGTATCTTTATATTTTTGCCGTATGCGGTAAGCACTTCTTTCAGCTTGTCCACCACTATGTCCAGCGGCTGGCCGTTGTTGGACTGATAGTGAGAATACAGTATACGGCAGTCGGGAGTGATGAGTATTATCTTCGTAGTCGTCGAACCGCTGTCTATGCCGAGATATGCGCCGCCCTTATAATTTTCTATGTCGGTAAATTCCAGGTTTTTTGCGCGGTGACGCGCGACAAATTCGGTATACTCCGCCTTGTCTTTGAACAGAGGCTCGCCCGTGATGATCTCGTCGCTGCCAGAGGCGTTGCGCACGCTTTCGATTATGTACGAAAGCTCCTCCTCCTTCGCGGTGACGGAATGAAGGGCGCAGCCTATTGCCATAAAGCAGGGTGCGTCTTCGGGGAATATTGCATGCTCGTCGTCAAGCTTGAGCGTGCGTTTGAAGGCAAGTCCCAACCCCTTGAGGAAATGCAGCGGACCGCCGAGGAACAGCACTTTGCCCTTAATTCTCCTGCCCTGCGCAAGTCCGGAGACTGTCTGGTCGACAACTGCCTGGAATATGGAAGCGGCTATGTCCGACTTCTTCGCGCCCTGATTGATTAAAGGCTGTATGTCCGACTTGGCAAACACGCCGCAGCGAGAGGCGATGGGATATACGCGCTCCGCCTGAAGGGACAGCCTGTCCAGCTCGGCGGCGTCAATATTGAGAAGCGTTGCCATCTGGTCGATGAATGCGCCCGTACCGCCCGCACAGCTGCCGTTCATGCGCTGTTCGGTTCCGCCCGTTATGAAGATTATCTTCGCGTCCTCGCCGCCAAGTTCCACCGCGGCGTCGGCATCGGGATAGTACTTGCGTATAGCAGTAAACGCGGCCTGCACTTCCTGCACGAATGCAAGGCCGCTGCGCTGCGAAAGCCCGAGTCCCGCGCTGCCCGTGACGGAGGCACGGTATTTGCCAGGATACTTCGCAAGCACTTTTTCAAGTTCGGCAATCACCGTCTCCTTGACGCGCGCGAAATGCCTGACGTACGACTTGTACAGTATTTTGCCGTCTTCGTCTATCGCTACCACTTTGACCGTCGTGGAACCGACGTCTATTCCCAAAAGTTTAGTCATTATTAACACCATTAGTGGATATTTATAATTTTATTAAAGTATTATATCACATTTTTGCAAGCATTTCAAATTGTGTCGGCTTGTTTTTGGCAAGTCAACGCATTAAATTTTTGCGTTTTACGGCAAATTTCAGTCGGGTTGCCATTCCTCCCCTTATATGCCTTTCGGAAAGATTTTTATCAAGCACTTCGCGCACGCGTTCGTACAGCTGTCTGTCCGTGCCTTCCAGTCTCTCCGTTACGTCCTTATGTACGGTGGACTTGCTCACGCAGAAATGCTTTGCCGTTTGCCTTACCGTTGCACCCGTCTTTGTTATGTACTCCGCCTCACCTATCACCCTTGCCGATATGTAATCACCTTCTAACGCGTTGTTGTCCCGCATAATCATTCCCCCCGCTGTACCAGAAGATACACGCTGTTTTATTGTATGTCGGTTTTGCGCGCATTATGCTGATTTATGTTGTCGGAGGGCGCAAGTTGTCGCACCCTGTACGATGGGAATTACTTATAAAGGCAGGAATGACTGCATAAAAGCCTGTCCGCGTTCTCCCTCTGGAAATGTATGCTTTAAGCATCTTTCTCTGCACGCATTACAGACGGTGATAAAAGCACGCATGCATACTCAGGGCAACGCTTATTTTCTTACAAAAAACCGCATACATTTTACAGGAAGATATTGACAGCAGGGAAATCATATGATATTATTTTGATATCAAATAAATATCCAAGGAGATATCATGGAAGAGAAGATTATCAAAGGACGCAGGATTGGACTTGCAGTTGCCGTTGCAGACGTAATTGCGTACATAGCAGCTGTCGCGCTTATGATTTACGGATTCGTTGCAGGCATAAACGATGCGGACGAAATTGTCAGCGCGCCGCACTTCGTGCTTGCCGTCGTATGCCTTGTGTTGCTGTTTGTGCTGTGGATACCCATACCGGGTCTTAAAATACTTCGCCCGCAGGAGGCATACGTGCTTACGCTGTTCGGCAGGTATTACGGAACGCTTAAAGGCGAAGGTTTTTACTGGGTAAACCCCTTCTGTACGGCGATAAACCCCGCTTCCGACACAAGACTGGGACAGAGCGGCGACGTCAACGGCGCCGTTGCTGCGGCAAACGCTGCAACCGAACGCGCCAAGAATGAACTGATAAAGCTGCACGACAAGAGAATTTCGCTTAAGATTATGACGCTTTCCAACAGCAGGCAGAAGATTAACGACTGTCTGGGCAACCCCGTTGAAATAGGCATTGCCGTAATGTGGAAGGTCGTGGACACCGCAAAGGCCGTGTTCAATGTGGACAACTACAAAGAATACCTCTCCCTTCAGTGCGACAGCGCGGTAAGGGACATAGTCAAGATATATCCCTATGACGTATCCGAGGGCGTAGACACGACGGGCGACGGTCAGCCTGACGAAGGCAGCCTTCGCGGGAGCAGCGAACTGGTTGCGGAGCGCATAAGGGGAAAAATTCAGGATAAGGTAAAAGAGGCTGGTCTTGAGATTATAGAGGCGAGAATAACTTACCTTGCATATTCAACGGAGATTGCCGCGGCAATGTTGCAAAGGCAACAGGCGGCAGCCATTATAGATGCAAGGAAGATGATCGTCGACGGCGCCGTCGGAATGGTTGAAATGGCTCTTGAACGGCTTAACGAGGGCGGTATGGTCACGCTTGACGAGGAAAGGAAGGCGGCAATGGTAAGCAACCTGCTTGTGGTACTTTGCGGCAACAAGGACGCCCAGCCCATAGTCAACAGCGGAAGCCTGTACTGACAGATGGCAGAAAATCACGCCGACGGGGCAAAAAAACAGATACCGTTGAGGCTTTCGGCAAAGCTGTATGCCGAGATAGCCGCATGGGCGGAAGACGATTTCCGCTCCGTCAACGGTCAGATTGAATACCTGCTGACCGAATGCGTGAAAAAGCGCAAAAAGTCGGCAAGCGCGGACAAGCAGGGTCCGACGGAACAATAGCTTTATAATAACTGGACATTAACTGTATTACAACTGAACGGGGCGCGTGCTTAAAAGCACGCGCCCCTTAATTTTATATTTAAAACTTGAAACTGCCTGCAAACCAAGCAGGTATTGCCGCC
The DNA here is from genome assembly GCA_944368635.1 of uncultured Clostridia bacterium. Taxonomy (GTDB): domain Bacteria; phylum Bacillota; class Clostridia; order Christensenellales; family Borkfalkiaceae; genus Coproplasma. The sequence goes on along the minus strand of CALVXA010000035.1, from coordinate 9,548 downwards.
CGCGTATTGCTTCCTTACCGTGCGTTTAATGCCTATATCATAATATTTGGCATTGCCGCCGTTTGCCCGCCGCATGAAGTTAATTGCCCGTCCGCCGACATTTGCGGCGTTCTGTCACCAGGCTATTCCCTGTTGAATTCCATGCGTTCCGCCATCGACAGTGCGCATCAGTCAACAAATTCTGTCCAGGGGAGGCATGATAGTCGCGCCGTTAGCCACCGCTTGGCACAGACAATTCAGTGCGGCACAGACCGATTCAACCTGCGTGACTTTGAGAAAGGCTTTCACGCATAAAGCTCACAAAATTTTCCTGGGTAAGCGGATGGCTGTAATAATATCCCTGTACATAGCCGCACCCCATTTCCTCTGCCGCAGTCAGCATCGCCGCCGTCTCCACGCCTTCCACTACTATGCGCTTGTTCAGCGCCTTAAGCATACTGACAGTCTGACGCAACACAGTCATCGCCGCCTGGTCGCCCATTGCCGCCCAAAGTATGCTTTTATCTATTTTTACCATATCCACGGGCAATGAGATGAGATATTTAGTCGTAGAAAAACCCGTCCCGAAGTCGTCTACCGCGAACGAACAGCCTCACGCAATAAGTTTACTCATATTTTTCAGCAGAGGTTCCATACTCTTGTGGGATGCAGTCTCCGTCACCTCAAAACTGATCTGTCTGCCGCTCACGCCGTATCGCTTCAAAACCTCCGACACGCTGTCGGCAAAATCGGACTGCGTACACTGGACAACGGAAAGGTTGACTTCTATCGACTGTATACCAAGCTTCTTTGCCTGCCCTCCCGAAAGAAATCTGCACACCTGCTCCAACACTATTCCGCCTATATCCACTATCATGCCGTTACGCTCTGCAATGGGAATGAATTCGTCGGGTCCGATATAGCCAAGCTCCTCATCGCGTATTTTAAGCCTCAAAAGCGCTTCCGCCATTGTAAATTGCCCCTCTTTCACGCCATAGATGGGCTGATAGTACACCTCAAAACCGTCTTCTGTGAGAGCCCGCCTGAGCACATGAAGAATTTTAGTTTCACGCTGAGATTCACGCACATTTTCCGCGGTAAGCATAATCTGTCCGTTGGTGAGTCTTTCCTTGTCAAGGAAATATTCAAGCGAGGAAACCATATCGTCCTCCGCCCCGAAAAACTCCGGATAGCGTATTACAGCCAACCGCGGCGTAATCATGAACGAATTCCCCCCTGCCTTTACGGGCGACCTGAAAAACTCGCGGACACGTTTTACCATGCGCTCGCAGTCGCTGTTTCCTCCGCCCGTCAGAATGACGAATTTACAGCCGGAAAGATTGAAGACCTTTCTTCTGCCGAATCTGTGCGTAAGCAATTTGCCGAGCTCGTACGCAACGGACGTCGCAACATCAGCGCCGAAGACGCTTACAATGTAGTCATACTCATCGGGAACAAACGCTACGGCGCTGAACGGCTTTGCCGCATTTATGTTGTTGCCGAAAGATTCGCGCAACGCCCTCTCGTTATAGCAGAGCGTAAACCTGCTCATATAATAGAACGGATTCTGAAGGTACACGTAGATTATCAGTTCTACAAGGGCAAGCGCAAACTGCGAAATGTACAACCCCTCTATGAAGAACTGCAACATTGCGCACGTTATCGAAAGCACAAGCAACAAAAAGATGGAGACAGACTGCGTTTTATTCAGATTTTTGCGCCCCATTAAGTATGCGACCGCATCCGCGACAAAGACAAGTACGGCGATGCAGTACACAAGGTACATGCCCGCACCCCTTACATATTCACCGTCCGAATTGATGGTAAAGACAAACCCGTTTGCTGGGGCTGACAGAATTGCTGCGATATCTGTAACTGCGCACAGAGCAATAAAAATTTCCTCCGCACTGTCGTACTTTCCACGCTTTGTAACCGATGTAATATACACGAAAAACATCATGTTTACAATGTTGTAAGACAGCAGGTATGCTATGTTTATGACATAACTCAACCACGGCGGGACATTTGCACCGCTTGTTCCCTCAAACACGGAAAGGAAGTTGAACAGCGCGGAGAACATAGTCATGAACACTATGTGAAAAAAAACAAGATTTGTCTTTGACGGATAACTGCGACCGATCATATAGAGCATTATCAGCACTACACAGAGAGCAACTGCAGCAAGGTCAAAAGTTAAAATGGTGTCACGAAGCATACGTCACCTCTTATCGGCCGCGAAACGGTCTGAATGACCTGAATTGAATTTATGTTGACATATCAGTTGACATATTTTAAATATATTTTAACACAAAGCTAAAATGATTACAAGCAAACGCAAAAAAACGCTGAAAATCATGCAAAAAAATAGATTTTTTACGGGTAAAAGTACGACTTACGACATTTTATTTCTTCTTCATACGCTTTAAGGTCAGAAACTGACACGCAACCTCCGCCTCCGAAATTGTTCAGCGCTGAAAGAAGCGCGACGCAGTAATGCGCCACGCTTCTTTTTATCTGCAATATATATGCATTGTCAATTCAATGTTCCGTTCATGCTTTCGTGTCCGTCAATTCAAACATTGCCGTGCCGCAGCAGGGTAACCACGGAAACGGCACATATATGTCTGATTATACCTTCAGTCTTCGCTGTATACACGGCGGGTTGCATAATTTTTTAAATAACGTATGTATAAAATTATGCCGACTATGCTTGTTACAGTTTCCGTAACGGGAAAAGTAAGCCAGAACCATTCAAGTCCCGCCCGCGAAAACAAATACCCGAGAGGTACGAACAGTACTATTGTGCGGATTACCGTGAGGGCAGAACTCTTCAGTCCTGCGCCGACCGCCTGGAAGAAAACGGGGAAAATCAGAGACGTGACCATTGGCAGAAAGCTTATTCCGATAAATCTGAAACCTGAAGTCCCTATACTTATCACCTCTTCATCCTGCGTAAACACCTTCAGCATAGGTCCCGGCACCGCCAGGAAACATATTGTCCCGACAGACATCAGAATCAGTCCGAATAAAATTGAATCTGTCAACGTCTTTTTAACCCTGACCAAATCGGCATTGGCATAGTTATAACTGATTACCGGCACAATGCAGGACTGCATAGCCCCTAACGGAATAAAGAAAAAAGTCTGCCACTTATAGTACAGACCAAGCGCCGTGACTGCCTGGTCGGAAAATGTTTGCAGAACCATATTTAAGCCGAATATATAAATCGTATAGGCGGACTGCATAAGAATATTAGGCAAGCCCATTTTGATTATTCTGACGGCATAAAGCTTAAAATATTTGCGTTGCGGAAGCCGTCTTATACCCTTTCTCATCACTACCAAAGCGGCGCATACCTGACCAGCCACGGTTGCAACGGCTGCCCCCGCGATGCCCATACGCGGGAAAAAGGCAATTCCGAAAATCAACAAAGGGTCCAGGACGATATTTACAACCGCGCCGAGAATCTGCGCAAACATGGGCGTTTTCATGTCGCCGTTTGCCTGGATGACTTTCGTCCACACGCTTTCGAAGAACAACCCGAAACTGAATACGCACACTATCCTGCCGTACACCACGACGTCGCTGATTACCTGTTCTGAATCAGTTGAAATTCTTGCAAACGCAGGCATGGCAATATAGCATACGGCGGCGAATACAACCCAAAGAATTGCCGCAAGCGGAGCCGCCATCCCGGCATATTCATCCGCATCTTTTCTGTTTTCCTGTCCGAGTTTTGCCGCTACTATTGTATTGATTACTACCCCCGTTCCCACCGCAAAGGCAATCATGAGCAACTGCAACGGGTAAATGATTGACAGAGCCGTCAGACCCGAGCCTGAATATTTACCGACGAACAGACTGTCTACGATGTTATATAGTGCCTGGATAAGTTGTGCCAACATAACGGGAGGGGCAAGTTTGAGAAGTATTTTACCGATTTTCTCCTTTCCCCACATTTTAGTATCGTCTGTCATCGTTGCCGCTTACTCCCCCAATGTTATGCCCAATGCCCTATCATATTCGGCAAATAAATTTTTCAGCTCGCGCATTTTGTCGGCGCCAATCATGTCAAAGGCAGCAGATTCCGCATTGTCGAGATTTTCAATGATTCGCTGATACAACTGCTCCCCCTTCTCCGAAAGCACATAGGCCTTTTCGCGGCCTTTACCCATCTGTTCAGACGAAATCAGAATGCCGTCTTTTCGCAGTTTTATAAACACGTTGTTTATGGTTTGCTTCGGCAACAGGTAACTTTTGCATATCATCTTCTGCGTACAGAACCCATATTCTCTTATCGTATAGCAGACAAGCAGTTGATGGTAGCTGATTCCCTGTCCGTTTGCCCACGACGAATACAGTCCTCTGAATCTTATTATCGCACTGTTCAACGCATTGAGTGAATTTAGCTTTTCTTTATCCATATTATTATCTCTTGGTCTTATTTGGGACTAATTATATTCACAATTATTATTGTTGTCAACACAATAACTCATTAACAAGCTTAATTAATCGCACATATTTTAAAAACCCAGGCAGTCTGTCTGAATATTGACGACAAGGCGCAGAAGTTATCACGCAACGCACTTGATTTACGGCAACACTTCGCGCCGCATTCCGCACATGCGGGAACCCTGCCCGTATTCAGCGCGTATGGCATCGCGACCTCCTCCTCTTTCTCCAAACAAAAAACCGACACCGCCCTGTTCTCGGCTGTGTCGGTTTTTGGTCGAGGTGACGGGATTCGCCGCTTGGGCACGGCGCACGGTTGACAGCCCAAACCGAGGGCTGTCAAGTCGGCGGTAGTTTCCGCCGACCTGCTCTCGCTTCGCTCCTTTGCCTCCCCTCGAATACCGTATCTCCTCTCTTGAATTAAAAATGCGGCGGGAGCATCCTCTCCCTCCGCATTTTTGGTCGAGGTGACGGGATTCGAACCCACGACCTTATGGTCCCGAACCATACGCGCTACCAACTGCGCTACACCTCGTTTGCCTGTTAATTATATATTTATTTACTCTCCCCGTCAATTAAATTTATACTGCAGAGAGAAATTTATGCTCTTAATGCCAAAATAGCTATACTCTGCTTTTTATACAACCTTTCGCCCCGCAGTATCTTTTAGAAAAGGCGTATGAAAATTTTACATACTTCTGAAAAGACGAATGAAGTCTGCGCTGTCAAAACATTCGTTGATTTGCCTTACAACCGAATTGAACGCAGCGCACATACCGTCCGTCCCGCAATATGCCGCCCTGAAATCTATCATTACGTTGTCGTTGCTGAAATACGCCCTGTACGGTCTGCCAGAATTGAACTGCTTTACCATTGCATCCGCCCTGCCAATATCCGTCGCCCTGCCCAGATTTATTGAAGCGAACACTCTGCCCGAATAAAACGCGCCGAAGGAGCAGGAAACATGGCTGTCTATCTGTCTTACATACATATAAAAAAATACATAAGAACCTATCCTGTTTCCGCCTATAACGTGTGGCTTTAACCGGACTTCAGCGCCCAGCGACTGCACCGCATAACGAACTATCCCGGCATCGACCGCCGCCATGATATCTTCCCGACCGTCCTTGTCGGAAGTTTCGTCTGCGCTCTCCTCGTTGACAGCAGCATGTTTTTCCAGACTCACGGCTATCTTTACATAATTTCGCCTGAGTCCCGCCCTGAAGGAGACGAACCAATCTATGATAATCCACAGCGCAAGCACGCCGCCGACTATCAGTCCCGCAAGCCCCAGAAGCGGCAACGGCAATAGCGTATAGCGAAGCGCTTCCAGCGTGCCGCATATAAGCGCGAGGAGCAGTTTGAAAATGCCTGTGACTACGCTGCCCGCATAAAACCTGTCTGCACCCAGCCAACCCAGAAAGACGGCAAGAACCACTGTAACGCCCTTTGAGCGAAGGCGCATTGAAGCAATTTCGGCATATGCCGAATCTTCCGCGGCACGCATCTTTTGCTTTACTTCCGCCCTGCGCGCGGGCAGAATTTTCCTTGATATTCTGCCCATAAGGGCATTGACTTTTTGCTCTTCCATTATGTCCCTCAGTCCACCTGTCTGTTCAATCGCCGCACGTCTGCCGACATTCAGGCACCCGTCTTAAAGGCGCCGCAATGACGACCTATGCGCCCATCCTTCAGACCTTGTCCGCATCAACTACGGCGAAGGAAAATTCACCCTGTACGCACAGCTTATCGCCCACATACAGCTCGCCGCCAATGAAGTAAAAGCACGCCTTGTGCCTTAAGAGCTTTGCAACTATTCGCACCCTGTCGCCCGGTCTTACCTGTCCGCGGAACTTTACGTTGTTTAGTCCCGTATAAAATGGCGTCTTGCCCGCCATCTCCTCGCCGAACATCACGCACGCCGACTGGGCAATCATCTCGCAGAGGATGACGCCGGGCACTACCGGATAGCCAGGAAAATGTCCGCGCAGGAAGAACTCGTCCCCCCTGACGGTATAGTACGCTTCAGCGCTGCCGTCCTCTTTTCTGTAAGCTTCCTCTATGAGAAGCATATCCTCCCTGTGGGGAAGAATTTTCATTATTTCGCTCTTATCCATTCTTTATACCTTGCCTTCTTATCACCTGTAATCATCTCACGAAAGAAGGCGCATTCATGAGAAGCTTTTCAGCCTCTCCGCACACTTCCGTCACTATCTCTGCGGCAGACTGCTCTCTGTTTACAAGTCCCGCTATTTCCCCGCACAGGAAGGAACCGCGTTCAAGGTCGCCTTCCCTTACAGCGCGGTAAAGCGCGCCCCTGCCTATTTCTGACAGTTCCTCGTCAGATACGCTGCTGTCGGCTTCTTTAGCCTTGAATTCATTGGTTAGTGCGTTCCTGAGCGCCCTGACAGGGTGCCCAAGCCTTCTTCCCGTGACAACCGTATCCCTGTCGCCCGCCTTAAGCACGAGCTGCTTGAAATTTTCGTGTATTGTACACTCCCTTGCGACAAGAAAGCGGGTACCCATCTGCACTCCGCACGCACCGAGCATAAACGCCGCCGCCATACCTCTGCCGTCAGCAATGCCTCCTGCCGCTATTACGGGTATATTCACCGCCGAAGCTACCTGCGGAACAAGCGCCATGGTGGACAACTCGCCTATGTGTCCGCCCGATTCGCCGCCTTCAGCCACTACCGCATATGCACCCCTGCGCTCCATCATCCGCGCCAGCGCAACGCTTGCGACCACGGGAATAACTTTGATGCCTGCGGAAAGCCAACTCTTCATGTATATTCCAGGGTTGCCCGCACCCGTAGTTATGACGGGTATTTTCTCCTCCGCTACGACGGTTGCGACCTCTGCGGCATAGGGACTCATGAGCATGACGTTTACGCCGAAGGGCTTGTCCGTAAGCTCCCTTGTCCTTTTAATTTCCGCGCGCAACTGTTCGCCGTTCATGTTCATGCCGGCAATTATTCCAAGCCCGCCCGCGTTGGACACCGCCGAAGCAAGCGACGCGTCCGCAACCCAAGCCATTCCTCCCTGAAACACGGGATATTTTATGCCGAGGTCGGCACATATTCTGCTCTCTATCATGTCTTTCTCCGTTACTGCATATACGGCGTCTTTATATGCCTGCAATGTACGACAACAATCGGGCAAATATTTCAGAAGCCGCAAGTCGTACCTGCGCCTGTCCCGCTGTACAAATGCTTGTGCGTGCGGGAAACGACGCTGTCCGAGGCTGCCGCTTTTTATTTCTGACAATCATTATAGCACATTTTTCCACGTTTGCCAAGGGACAATGCGCCGCCGCGCGCACAAGTTTTGCAAATTTTTTTGGCGCTTAAGCGCTGTTTTTGCAACTATGCCGCCTTTAATCAAACGAAGTTTTAAGTACGACGTTTAACGACATAACCGAACTGAAATACTTGCAAAGAGAGCATTACGCTCAGTGCAGTTGACAGCACGCAATGAATTATGGTAGAATATCTTGAATATACGCACAAAAAGGACAAAAAGCATGTTTGATACGGAAGATATTGACATACAAATCACACGCGATGTAAAAGTTGTAGACGCCACACTGCGCGACGGCGGCATAGTCAATTCATTTTACTTCCCTGAAGGCTTTGCCTCCGCGCTGTATAAGGCAAACGTTGCGGCAGGCGTGGACATAATGGAATTCGGCTACAAGGTTTCACGCAAGATGTTTGACGAGACTAAATTCGGCATTTGGAAATTCTGCGATGAACAGAGCATACGCTCCGTTGTCGGCGAAAACAGGACTGATGTGAAGATTTCCGTCATGTCGGACGTCGGCAGAGTGGACCTTAAAAGCGAAGTATTGCAAAAAGAAAAATCTGTTATAGATATTTACCGCATTGCCGCATACAGCCGCCAGGCAGAAGAGGCTGCGGAAATGGTTTCATACTGCCACGATATGGGTTATTTCACCACCTGCAACATCATGGCCGTTTCCAGGGATGACAGACAGTCGCTCGAACGCGCGCTTGACATAATTGCACGCTCTCCCGCTGACGTCATATACATTGTGGACAGTTTCGGCTCACTCTACCCCGACGATATTATGCTTCTCTGCGACATCTACGGCGAAAAGGCTTATAAATACGGCAAGAAATTGGGCATACACGCACATAACAACCAGCAACTTGCCTTCGCAAATACCATTGCGGCATATGCCAAAGGCGTAGAATACCTTGACGCCACTGTATGCGGCATGGGCAGGGGCGCGGGCAACTGTTACCTGGAATCGCTTATAGGCTATCTGCGCAGACCCGCTTACAGACTTGAACCCCTGCTTGCATTCGTACGCGAACATATGGAGCCGCTTCGCAAGCAAGCTTCCTGGGGCTATGACGTTCCCTATCTCCTGACGGGACTGTACAATGTCCACCCCTACGCCGCGATAGATTTTCTCAAGGCGGACAGAACAGATTACGAGAATTTCCTTCATGAAATAACCAACGGGGAAAAGAAATGACTTCCGACAAGGCGGGTAAACTTCCAACCGTTTCTTGTGAACGTTGAATTAACTTCAGACAAAACAACAACGTCATACTGATATCGGCCGCAGGAGAGCATATCCCTGCGGCTTTATGTTTGAAATCTATTCGTTCGGCAGCATATAATATTCTGTTGGTCCTTCTGCCTTCTCCGCTTTCGCTCCGTGCTAACGACTTCTCGGTCTGGTAGGCCAACCTATTGAACCCCTGTGTCGTAAGACAGAAAAAAGCAGTCAGGTAACGGCTTAATTTACTTCCTCCCTTACAACTACCGCGGGAATACTCCGCTTTCGCTCCGTGCGACCGACCCTTCGGTCGGGCGTTCTCAAGTGCTGTAATGGAAACAGCACTTTCGGTCACCGCCCGACACGACCTGTTGTGTCGGACTTATCTCACAAGGCTCAACTTGTCAAGCCGAGACAAGTTGAGGGAAGTCCTTGTTCGTCGAAACTACTGAATTAATGCGACGCAGAAGCGAAAAAAAAGCAGTCAGGCTGATTTGCCTGACTGCTATTTTGGTGACCCCTACGGGAATCGAACCCATGATACCACCGTGAAAGGGTGATGTCTTAACCGCTTGACCAAGGGGCC
>CALVXA010000034.1 GCA_944368635.1 uncultured Clostridia bacterium | reverse complement strand
ATGCGCACAAGCGAATGTCCCTGCTGTCACGGCAAGAGGCTTAAGAAGGAGGCGCTCGCCGTAACCGTGGGCGGCAAGAATATTGCCGAAGTCTGCGATATGTCGGTGGACGACATGCAGTCGTATCTCGGATTTGACTTCTTTACTCCCACCGAACACATGATAGCCGACAATATAGTAAAGGAAATCAAAAACCGCACGAATTTCCTTCAGAACGTCGGGCTTGGATATCTGACGCTGTCGCGGTCGGCGGCAACGCTTTCGGGCGGAGAGAGCCAGCGCATACGCCTTGCCACGCAGATAGGCAGCGCGCTTACGGGCGTGTTGTACATTCTGGACGAGCCGTCTATAGGGCTTCATCAGCGCGACAACGAAAAACTTTTGAATTCCCTCAAGGGACTGCGCGACATCGGGAATACCCTGATAGTCGTCGAACATGACGAGGATACGATACGGGCTGCAGACTACATTGTCGACATAGGCCCCAAGGCCGGCGTGCACGGCGGCGAAGTGGTTGCCTGCGGCACGCAGGAAGATATAATGGCGGAACCCCGTTCCATAACGGGCGACTATCTGGCAGGCAGGCGCAGGATAGACGTGCCGGAGACGCGCGCCGTCCCCGACGGAAGGTATTTCAAGGTTTACGGGTGCCGTCAGAACAACCTTAAGGGCATAGACGTGTCAATACCCGTCGGACTCATAACTGCTGTGACTGGAGTATCTGGCAGCGGAAAATCTAGTCTCGTGAACGAGATAATCTATCCCCTTCTGGCAAACAATCTGAACGGAGCGCGTCAGCCTCTGGGCAACGCTCAGCGGTGCGAGGGGCTGGAATATTTTGACAAGGTAATCGCAATCGACCAGCAACCCATAGGCAGAACGCCGAGAAGCAATCCCGCGACGTATACGGGCGTATTTACCATGATAAGGGATCTGTTCGCCGCCACCCCCGACGCCAAGGAAAGGGGATACAAGAGCGGACGCTTTTCCTTCAATGTTGCCGGCGGCAGGTGCGAACATTGTCAGGGCGACGGCATACTGCAGATAGCCATGCACTTTCTGCCCGATATCTTCGTCCCCTGCGAAGTGTGCGGCGGCAAGAGGTATAACAGGGAAACGCTGGAAGTCCGCTACAAGGGCAAGTCCATTGCAGACATCCTTGACATGACCGTGGAGGAGGCGGCGGAGTTCTTCAGACCTGTTTCCGCCATCTATAACAAGCTCAGCACGCTCGTCGATGTGGGGCTCGGGTATATAAAACTGGGGCAGAGCGCGACCACCCTTTCGGGCGGCGAAGCGCAGAGGGTAAAGCTCGCAACCGAGCTGTCCAAGCGCAGTACGGGAAAGACTGTCTACATTCTGGACGAACCCACTACGGGACTTCATACGTACGACGTCGACAAGCTCATTAAAATTATGTACCGCCTGCGCGAGGGCGGCAATACGATTATCGTAATCGAACATAATCTGGACGTCATAAAGACTGCCGACTATATAATAGACCTCGGACCCGAAGGGGGCGACAAGGGCGGCACGGTTGTCACCTGCGGCTCTCCCGAAGAGGTGGCAGAGTGCGGAACAAGCTATACGGGAATGTTCCTCAGGCGCATTCTCGGCAAGTAAAAGACAAGTGACAAAAACACTCCTTAAAGAATACCCTGTTAATGAGTATTTTTTAAAGGAGTGTTTTTATATGCCTGAACCGTTGATTGTAGATGCGCCTTATCCCTCTTTGGACGGACTTTCGCACGACCCCTTTTCCTCGCGCATAATTTCCGCCGCCTATGCCACGCCCTCGGGCGAGCTGAATGCCACGTTGCAATATGTCTATCATTCGCTCAACTTCGCTCACTGCGGTTACAAGAAATTTGCAGATACGCTTATGCGCATAGCCGTTGCTGAGATGACGCACCTCGACCTGTTGGGAGAGGCGTTGATAACCATGGGTACACAGCCCGTATATACCTTTCAACCGCCTTCGCAGGTCAATTTCTATTCCGCTAAATTTGTTGCGTACTCGCGCTCGCTCGTGAACATGATAGAGGACGACATAGTGGGCGAAAAGCACGCAATTTACGGATATGAAAGAATGCTTTGCCGACTTAAGGACGGCACGCTTAAGGCGCTCATCGTGCGGATTATCGAAGACGAAAAACTGCATCTTGCGGCGCTCAAGAAAATTCTTGACGAGCTCACCTGTTGACACGCGGGGGTTGCAGGGTGTAAAATCTTGCTATGCATAAATTTGACGTAGCAATAGTAGGGGGCGGCGCGGCAGGTCTTGCCTGTGCCGTGACCCTCAGACAACTCAATCCGCGCCTTTGCGTGGCAGTGACGGAGGCTGGCGCGCGCCTCGGCAAAAAACTTGCCGCAACGGGTAACGGACAGGGAAATGTGACAAACAGAGATGTGTCTGCGTCGCACTTTCACGGTTCCCTTGCACCGTTCGCCGCGCGCCTTGTTGCCCGTTACGACGTCCTGTCGCTGTTTGACTGTCTGTTTTCGGCTGACAGGGCTGGCAAAGTTTATCCCGCAGGCAAACAGGCGTCGTCGCTTTCGGACTGCCTTATAAAAAAACTCGGTGCCGACGTGCAGGTCTTTCTCAACGCAAAAGTTAAGGGCATTTCTCCCTCGTTCAGGCTGTCGTTTGCGGACAGGGAGGGGATATGCGCCGACCGCGTTGTGCTTGCCGCAGGCGGGTGCGCCCAGAAGCAGTTCAACACGGACGGAAATGCGTTCGGGATTGCAAAATCTCTCGGACATACCGTCACGCCCCTGTATCCTTCGCTTGTCCAGCTCAGGACGGACACTTCATATACAAAGACGCTTAAGGGTATACGCGCCGAATGTGACCTTCGTGCATATTCCTCGGAAGGGAAGCTGCTTGCCTCCTCTTCAGGCGATGTCATATTTACCGATTACGGCGTTTCGGGAAATGCTGTTTTCGACATCTCCTCGCGCATAGCCGACAAAACGGGCGTCGTGCTGGAAATTTCCTTTCTGCCGTGGTTTTCGCAGGAAGAAGTTGAAGAGGCGGTCATTAAAAGGCGTTCGCTCGGTTACGAGTATTCCGAGCTGCTGTGCGGATCTCTGCACAATCAGATCGGCAGGGCGATTATGAAGAGGGCGCAAGGCCGCGGCGCGGCAGAGGTCGCGCGGCTTGTAAAGCATTTCACCTTGCCCGTATGCGGCAGTCTGGGTTTTGACTACGCCCAGGTCACAAAGGGCGGCGTGCCCGCTTCTGAAGTGGGCGACGATTTGCAGAGCAGGCGGACAAGCGGTCTGTATCTGGCGGGCGAGGTTCTCGACCTCGACGGCGACTGCGGCGGATATAACCTCACATGGGCGTTTGCAAGCGGTATGCACGTCGCGCATTGCATTGCGGGTGAAAGGGCATGATAAGGCGCATTGACAACATAAAATTCCCCATAACGCTTGACCAAGGAAAGCTTAAAAGCTTTGTGGAAAAGAAGTATAAGACGAAGTTCGGTTACTTCAAAGTGGTGCGAAAGTCGCTCGACGCGCGCGATAAGCGCAACATATTCTGGCTTTACTCCGTTGCCGTGTCGGAGGGACAAGAGAGTATTCCTCAAAGGGAATATGACAAAATTTACTGCTCGCCGACAGTCGCAGTGATAGGCGGGGGACCTGCAGGACTGTTCTGCGCCATAAGGCTTGTTCAGCACGGGTTCAGACCGATAATCATAGAGCGCGGCGAATGTGTGGAGGACAGGCGTCGGACGTGCCTTTCCTTTTTTGCGGGAGGACCGCTCAACGAAAGTTCCAACGTGCAATTCGGCGAGGGCGGTGCGGGCGCGTTTTCGGACGGTAAGCTCAACACCCGCACCAAGGACAGCCTGAACGGCGACGTCATCGACCTGTTCGTGCGCTTCGGCGCCCCGCAGGAGGTGGCGTATCTCAATAAACCGCACGTCGGCAGCGACAAACTGTTTGACGTTCTGCGCAATATACGCGCTTATATAGAGCAAAACGGCGGCAAATATCTGTTCAATACAAGGGTGGACGGACTTGTACAGTCGGGCGGTGAGCTCAAGGGATTGTTGCTTACGGACGTAAAGGGCGGAGGCACGCATACCATGCAAGCCGATGCCGCGGTACTCGCCATAGGTCATTCTGCGCGCGACACTTTCGAAATGCTCTCGCGCAGCGGCGTGTATATGCAGCCGCGCGAATTTGCCGTCGGCGTGAGGATTGAACACCTCGCCGCCGATATCGGCAGGGCGCAGTACGGCGAAAGCTTTAAAATTCTTCCCACGGCGGACTACCAGCTTGTAAGTCACGCGCACGAGCGGACTGCCTTCACCTTCTGTATGTGTCCGGGCGGCGTGGTAATGCCAGCCACAAGCGAGGAAGGCGCAGTTGTGGTAAACGGCATGAGCCTTCACGCCCGCGACGGCGAAAATTCAAACTCCGCACTCATGGTGCAGATGAAGTTTTCCGACTTCGGGGGCGACGACCTGTTTGCAGGCGTTCGCTTTCAACGGGAAATCGAGCGCAGGGCATTCATTGCGGGCGGCGGCAACTATCATGCCCCCGTGCAGCTTGCGGGCGATTTTTTGAAGGGCGTATGCAGTCACGCCTTCGCAAGTGTAAAGCCTACCTATGCCGCCGGAACTACGTTTGCGCCCATGGACGAGGTGTTGCCCCCCGTGGCGTGCAGTGCGCTGCGTGCGGCGTTGCCCGATATGGGCAGAAGGCTTAGGGGTTTCGACAATCCTCATGCCGTGCTTACGGGGGCAGAGACGCGCTTTTCCTCGCCTGTGAAGATAGTGAGGGGTGAAGACATGCAGTCGGTAAGCCTTAAAAATCTATATCCGTGCGGCGAGGGCAGCGGCTACAGCGGCGGCATAACTTCTTCTGCGGCAGACGGCATGCGCGTGGCGGAAACGCTTTTTGCCAGGTTTTCGCAGAACTGACGGGAAGCGATAAAACATCCTGAAAGATTGAATTTTTCTTCAATTATCGCGCCGTTTTCATATATTTTACACATTTGACTGTTATACTTAAGGCACAAAATCAAAACCAAGCCTACACTTAACTTTTTTCATATTCTCTCTTTGGAAACACGCAACCCGCACCGGGTTGCGTGTTTTTTTGCTTCTCGGGTGTCAGAAATTTTAATTTTTTGAATATAATGTCAAAAATTTATAAACAGCTATTGCGTGCGCGGCTTGTTATAGGATATAATAATTATACGATCAGAAACCAATTCAGGAAGTAATAAAAATGTCGTTTTCTCGATTTCTGAAATTTTTGTCCGTGACGGTCGCGCTTGTCTCTGTTTGCGGGATTTGCGTCTTCTGGAATACTGCTTGCAGCCCGCAGGAGCAGGTTGAGCAAAGTCAGACCGACCAAAACAATCAGCCTGATAATCCGGATGTCCCCGACCAGTCCGGTGAACCCGACCAGTCCGGTGAGCCCGACCAGTCCGGTGAGCCCGACCAGTCCGGTGAGCCCGACCAATCTGGTGAACCCGACCAGTCCGGTGAGCCCGACCAGTCTGGTGAACCCGACCAATCTGGTGAACCCGACCAGTCTGGTGAACCTGAGCAGCCTGAGGAACCCGACCAGCCAGGCGAAGACGCAGGTGAGGAAGAAGAGCAGAAGCAGATTTCTTCCATCATGGCAAAAGGATATCCGACGGAAAATCTCTATGGGCGCGGTCTTGGCGACATAGAAGTAACCGCGTTCTATACTGACGACAGTTCGCGCTTGCTGGGAGAGGAGGAATATTCCGTCACGGGTTATGACGCCTTTTCTGTCGGCGAATGTGATGTGACGGTAACTTATCTCGCCGCCGCAGATATATCCTGCAGTTTTACGGTAGAGGTATGCGCGGCGGACAGAATAGAGGTTAAAAAGCTGCCGCCGTCGGACGGGTACACAGTCGGCATAAAGTCTGATTTTGAAGGTCTTGAAGTGTGCGCATATCTCGGTCAGACAGAGTTCGTGCTTGAAAGCGGCGAGTACACTCTTTCGGACTACGACCAGTACGAGAGGGGCAATCACACAATTACCGTGACGTACATTGTCGGTAATTGTTCGGACGAATTTGTAATTACCAACTGCGCCGCTCCCGTATTTGTGGATGCAAACACAGCGCGCGCAAACTGCGTGATAACTATGGAAAAGGCTTCGTCAGGCACGGGCGGCTTCAGTGCGGGCAACTTCGGCGTGGGCGATACGATTCACTTCGACTTCACAAGTTACGGCAGCGGCAGTGCGGACCTTACATTAAGGCTTGCAAGCAACTACATCGTCTCGGGTACGGGTTGGGATAACATATACCGAATGGGCGATATGCCCCTTGCCGACCTCGTCTCGGTCAGACTGAACGGTGCGGAAGTTTCTCTCGACGGCATATTGCTTGAAGGCGGCACGGGTGAAGATATCTGGCATCTCTGGCGGGATATTCTGTTTGAAGATATG
Organism: uncultured Clostridia bacterium; assembly: GCA_944368635.1. Lineage (GTDB taxonomy): Bacteria > Bacillota > Clostridia > Christensenellales > Borkfalkiaceae > Coproplasma. The sequence goes on along the minus strand of CALVXA010000034.1, from coordinate 9,597 downwards.
CCCGTAAAAGACGGACTAAACACCCTGTCAGTTACCTTTTTGCGCCATGACGAGAGTTACAGGGACACTGTGCCTTCATGGATAACTTCCTCCGAACCCGACTGGGGACTTACTTTCACGGCAAACGTCGACGGACTTACCGTGCGCCCCGCAACTTCGGACATTGTCAGGGTAAAGCCCTGCACGATAGGTATTATGGAAATGGACAGCGTCACGGCACAGACTGTGCCGTCCGAGAGCATTAAGCTTGTCTGCGAGGACGGAAAGTTGTTGCTTAAATTCGACGTGTTCGCAAAATTTACCCGTATGACGGGCGGCTATCCCGACGACACTGACGAGGCGCTGTTTGCCGAATATATCGGCGCGGCGCTTGCGGAAAAGGGACTTTACCTGGATGCGGAGCATTACGGCGATTACACGCGTACGCAGTTTGACGTCAGCGTTATCCGTTCGCACGGTTACTATTTCATGGTAACGGCGGACGTAAGTTCGCTTGTCGCAGTCGGCGGCTATGGTCTGCACTTCGGTAGCGCGCAGGATACAGGTGAAAAGAATTTCACTCCCGACGGAAATACATTTAAATTTCAGCCCGTCGAATTTGAGGGCAGGTATTACACCCTGTCGTACAGCGACGTGTTCGACGAACAGCATTTCTGGGGCTGTGTTGCCATTCAGGTCGCAGACAGTGCGCCGTCCTGCACCATAACGGAAATTTCTGCCTGCTGGGTAAGTGTCGATGAGCGCGAAACGTCCGACATAATCGTATGGGCAATCGACAACGGTACGCCGAGACGGCTTGAATACGGCGAATATACGGTGGAACAAAATGGCGACGCATACGTGGTCGTATGTACCGCCGACCCGTCAATCTCGCAGGAAGTAAGGCATTTGGTTGTCAGACCAGTATATACGGACATGACGGATAACTTTGACATTTCGCTTACGCTCTCCGACGGTGCGCCCTGTCTGGGATTTTCGTTCAGCTACACCCTGTATATGCCTGACGGCGGCGTTCCCGACGAGCTGGTACAGGAAATGGCAAAATCATTTGTAATTGAAAGGTTTAACCTCGGTTCTTATACCAATTTCGACATACAGCGCAACCCTTACGCACAGGGGGCGACGGCCGACGGCGATTGGTCAAGACCTATATCGGGCGACGTAATCTGGCAACTGAGTCAGAGCGGCGATGAATACACTCTTTCGTACAGTGCAGACCTCTCCGGGCTTGCCACATCCACGCAGACGCACTATATCGTGCATTTCGGCGCTTTCACGGGCGAGGGGGCTGCCGACTATAAGCCTATGGTCGACATCTCGCAAAGCGTGACAGCGGGAGGTATTACATACTCGCTTGTCGCAACGGGAGATACGTCACAGCACGGCGATGCAAGCTGGTTCTGGGGCTGTTGCGGAATAATTCTTTCCGAGGAGGGAGTACAATGAAGGGAAAAGTAATTGCCCGCACTACTGCGGTTGTCACATCGCTCTGCTTATGCACGGCGATTGCCGTCGGAGCGTCGTTTTCTGGCAGAGCGGCTGAGGTCAGCGGCTACGTGTCTGAATTCAGGGCTCAGTCTTACAGCGCGGAAGACGCGCTTAACAGGGCAAACGAGCTCAACGTTAGACTCGAAGAAGAAGGCATAGTCCTTCTCAAAAATAACAATTCCCTGCCTTTCGGCGGCGGAAGCAGGATAACCGTTCTCGGCAAGAATGCTTCCGACCCCATCTATGGCGGAGGAGGCTCGGCTTCCGGCGCGGACGGCTCTGGTCAGGGCGGAATGCGTTACAGCAATCTGTACGACGGGCTGGAAAGCGCAGGGTTCACAGTAAACCCCGTCGCGCGCAGCTTTTACGAAGACGACGCGCTGTCAGGCAGCGGTCGCGACGGCAGTTCCGTCACTGGTCAGGTTGCGACTCTGACGGGCGAAACACCGCTTGACATGTATACGCAGGATGTGCGCGACAGTTATTCAGACTATGCCGATGCCGCAGTGGTATTCATTGCCCGTGCAGGCGGCGAAGGGGCAGACCTTTGTACTCAATATTCCTCTCCCGTCGACGGAAGAAGCGACTACAACGACGACGGCGACGCGGCGTCGGGCGATCACTATCTGGAACTTGACGACAACGAGGAAGCGCTGATAGAGGAGGCGAAGGAACACTTCGAAAATGTGGTCGTCGTCCTCAATACGGGCACTATTTTCGAACTCGGCAAACTTGAAGAGGATATCGGGGTAGATGCCGTTTTATGGATAGGTTTCCCCGGCGGCAACGGTATGAATGCACTCGGAAGCGTGCTTTCTGGTAAGGTAAACCCTTCGGGCAGAACGGCAGATTTGTACTACGCTGACTTCAAAAAGGACCCCACATTTGCAAATTTTGCGTACAACTATGCGTCAGAATATCTCACGGAGGACGGTCTTTATACGGGCGTTAATTTCGTGGAGTATGACGAGGGCATTTATGTAGGCTATCGCTACTACGAAACCCGCGGCTATGAAGAAGGGGCAACCTGGTATGACGACAACGTGGTATATCCTTTCGGTTACGGGCTGTCCTATACAGATTTTGAATGGGATGTGACGTTTGAAACGCAGAACATTTCCGCAGACGGAGAAATTGTGGCGTCAGTCACCGTGACCAATACGGGCGACGTCGCAGGCAAGGACGTTGTGGAGCTGTACTACAGTGCGCCGTACACTCGCGGAGGAATCGAAAAGTCGCACGTTGTGCTGGGCGCCTTCGCAAAGACCAAGCTCATTCTCCCCGGCGGGAGCGATACCGTAACGCTTAATTTGAAAGTGCGGGATATGGCGTCATACGACTTTGACGATGCAAACAACGACGGCGACACGGGCTATGTGCTTGAAGGCGGCGAATATACCGTATACGTCGGTAAAAATTCGCATTGCTGGGCGGACGGCGCGGCAAGTAAAACCTATCTCTTGCAGAACGACGTTCTGTATACTCATGACGATGTTACCGGCCAGGCGGTCGAAAACAGGTTCGACTACATGAGCGATTACTTTTCTGCCGATGCGGACAGCACTTTTGCAGGGCGTTCGCGCACGATGTCAAGGACCGATTTCGAAGGTACTTTCCCCGAACCTGTAACATTGGAGCAGTTGCGCATAGACAGTGCGCAGGTGCAGGGCTATACTTACGGCGAGGTTGATGCCGCATATGACGAAGGTAAGCCTTGGTACACAGATGTAATGCCCGAACAGGCGGCAGTTACCAGCACGGATATCAGCGCGACTCAACTCGTCGGACTTGACTACGACGATGTGCTCTGGGAAGAGTTTATGGACAACCTGAGCATAGAGGATATGCGCAATCTCATTACGGACGGCTATTTCGGAACTGTCGGCATGGAAAATCTGGACATACCGCAGACCGTCACGCCCGACGGTCCCACGGGGTTTGTGCAGGGCTCAGGGTATAACTGGGTCGGCAACACCTGTTATTATGTCTCGCCCATAGTCGTGTCCTCAACCTGGAACTTATCGCTTGCAAAGGAAATGGGCGAAGCCGTCGGCGAAGAGGGCATTTGGGGCGGCGAGTATGGCGTGGAAGGCGGCTATAACGGCTGGTACGCGCCCGGCGCCAACCTTCACCGTTCGCCCTTTGCGGGACGCAATTTCGAATACTATTCCGAAGACCCTCTGCTTGCAGGAAAGATATGCGCTCAGGTAGTGGCGGGGGTACAGTCGCGCGGCGTATTCGTACTGATGAAGCATTTTGCACTCAATGACCAGGAAACGGAAAGGGGTGATCTTGCGACATGGGCGGACGAACAGACCATGCGCGAGCTGTATCTCAGGACCTTCGAATATGCCGTAAAAGAGGGCGGCGCAATGGGCATTATGTCTGCCTATAACCGCATAGGAAACGTCTGGGCAGGCATGAACTATGAACTGATTACAGGCGTGCTGCGCAAGGAATGGGGATTTGAAGGACTTGTAATCACTGACTGGGCAAATTACACCTGGTTCATGGACGGCAACAAGATGATTCGCGCGGGGACAGACCTGTGGCTGGGCAACGGCGCAGACGGCCGCTCCCCCGATGATATTATAAGCATAGCGCCTGCAGACTGTACTCCCACGCACGTGGCGGCAATACGCAGGGCTGCAAAGAATATAATTTACTCAATTGTAAACTCCAATGCCATGAACAGACTTGGAGAGAGGTATTCCGACGAAGTGTGCGGCGCAGGATATAAGATAAGGAATCTTGGCGAGGTGCAGCGCGGCACGGCATTTTCGCTCGACGTGTCAAGCGATGTGTACTACGGGTTTGAGTATGCGCTTTTCGGCGCCCCTGAAGGCATTTCCATAGACGCCGCTACGGGTAAAATAAGCGGCGCGGCGGCGCTTACTGCGGCGGAGGGAGAATATACCATGACCGTTTCCCTGCGCGACGCGCGCGGTTTCATCGGTCAGAGCGCAAAGCTTCGGCTTTACCTCACATAGACGCTGTGCGTATTGACAGGCGGGCTATGCGGTGATATACTTGTACAGTAAGGCAAAGCTTTAAGTAAATTAAATAGTTACGGAGACAATATGTACGACTATCTCATAGTAGGCAGCGGTTTGTACGGCGCTATTTGCGCATACGAACTCAACAAACGCGGCAAGCGCGTGCTTGTAATCGAAAAGCGCGCGCACGTAGGCGGCAATATTTATACTGAAAAAGTGGAGGGTATAAACGTACATCGCTATGGCGCGCATATCTTCCATACAAGCAACAAGGCAATCTGGAACTACATAAATCAGTTTGCGGAGTTCAACAACTACATCAATCAGCCTGTAGCAAGATATAAGGACGAATGTTACAATATGCCCTTCAACATGAATACCTTTACCAAGCTCTGGCGGGATGTCTTTACTCCGGAGGAGGCGCACAGGCGCATAGAGGAAGAGAGGGCGGAAGGGTATACGCAGAACCCCTCAAACCTGGAGGAGCAGGCAATAAACCTCGTCGGAAGAACCATATACGAAAAGCTTGTAAAGGGCTATACGCAAAAGCAGTGGGGGAGGAAATGCACGGAGTTGCCCGCCTTCATAATCAAGCGCCTTCCCGTCCGCTTTACTTTCGACAACAACTACTTCAACGACAGGTATCAGGGCATACCCATCGGCGGATATACTGCCATCATAGAGAAGATGCTCGAGGGGATAGAGGTAAAGCTCAACTGCGACTTCTTTGACGACAGGGAAAAGTATCTCGCTATGGCTGACAAAGTTATCTATACGGGCGCGATAGACAGGTACTACGATTATTGCTACGGCGCTCTGGAATATCGTTCCGTGCGCTTTGAAACGGAAATTCTCGACTGTCCTAACTATCAGGGCAACGCCGTAATCAACTATACCGACTACGACGTTCCTTATACCAGAATAATAGAGCATAAGCACTTCGAATTTGACAGTACATCGCCTAAAACCGTAATCTCGCGCGAGTATTCTTCGGCGTGGAAGTTGGGTGACGAGCCGTATTATCCCGTCAACGACGAAAAGAACGGCGACCTGTACAAAAAGTACAGACAGCTTGCCGACGGGGAGAGCAAGGTACATTTCGGTGGGAGACTCGGTCAGTATAAGTACTACGACATGGACGACGTGATAGAGAGCGCCCTCAACGCGCTTGAAACGCTTTAAAAGGTTGGTCGCGGCAAATTGAACTGAACATTACAGAAAAATTGAACTGAATATTACAGAAAAGGGGCGCATACGGACAAATTTATCCGTATGCGCCCCTTCGGCAAGTGCGGAAGCATTGCAAAATGTTGTCCGCGCTTTTGAATTCAGGCTATGCCGTAAATGTGATATTATAACGCTGAAAACTCGGAACAAATGGAAATTCAGCGTAAGTATTTAAATGAATATTATCATAACGCCTACAAGCAGACCGACAAGCATTGCAAAGGCGGGCGCCTTGGAACGCCAGTTAAGTATGGATTCGGGCAAAAGCTCGCCGAATACGACGTAAAGCATTGCACCGCTGGCAAAGCTCAGCGAAATTGCAAGGCTTACGGAACCAAGTGTGCCAAGCGCATATCCCAGCATCGCGCCCACTATGGTAGGCGCGCCTGAAAGCGCGGTAAGTACCGTTGCCCTCGTCTTCTTCATGCCGCCCGCAATAAGGGGGACGGAAACGCTCATGCCCTCGGGTATATTGTGCAGACCAATCACAATCGCCATTGCAAGTCCGCTTGTAAGTTCAAGCCCCGTGCCGGGGTCCTGCGCGTAAGATGCGCCGATTACCATGCCTTCAGGAACGTTGTGCAGTGCAATGGCAAGCGCCATGACAATGCCGCCTATAAACAGACTGCGCGTTGTCTTATCCTGTTTATGTACTTCGTAGTGGTCGCTGTGTATTAGTTCTGAAAGCTGGTCAGCCGTCTTGGGATGATTTTCGTCTATGTGCGGCACCTCGTGGTTCGTCGCCTTGTCTATCCAGAAATTCAGCAAAAAGATTACGCCATATCCCACAATCACCATCGCGATGACAAGAAATACGTTCCATACTTCTGTACTCTGTTGCAGCGCGTCAAGCATAAGGTCAAGGCAGACGACGGCAAGCATTACGCCGCCCGCAAAACTCAAAAGCAGACTTACAACCTTTTCGGAATTTCTGTTGAACAGCGCGCCTATAAGTCCGCCAAGGCCCGTTCCTCCAACGCCTGCAATCGTCGTGATAACTACTATAAGCCAAAATGTACTCACTTGAATGCTCCGTCTACAGTATAAAAAATTAACCGTAGCTAATCGTCTTTAACACGCAAATAGTAGCAGATACATTTGTCAAAGTCAAGCGTATAGCCATGTCCGCAAAAAATGTAAAAAAATTTTTCTTGACGTCTGTTTTTTGTTCACGCAGTTCAACTTCGGGGCACATCTGTCCGACGGCATGGCGACGGTTTTCAAGCCATGCGTGTGCTGTGTAAGGTAAATTTATCTTGCTTAAGAGGTGAAAAATTTTGCCTCGTTTTCTATTGTAAAAGACGGACGTCGCTGATATAATGAAGACGTGGCGGAGTTATAATATCTCTGTCAGAGGCATTAATGTTGCCGCGCATAAGTATTACGGCTATGTTCCGTAGTGCGGAATAATTGACCGCGCGTGTTTTTTGCGCAATTAAACAAATAATAAATAAGATGAAACATGAAAAGCAGGAAAGACAGGTAACAATATTTCTCATAATAACCCTTGCGGCTTTCGTATTGCTTCTTTGCATATGCGGGCTGTATTTTCAGACATCGGGCAAGGATGCTGAATTTTTGCAGGTATCGGATGAGGATGCTCAGACATACGGGCAGGAATACGTCTCGCCGCGTGTAGGCGAAGGGGATATAAGTATAGATGAAACAAACTTCCCCGACCCCGTATTCAGGAGCTGGCTGTCAGATGCCCGAAATCTGAACGGGGCGGGCAGCGACGGTATATTGACTGCGGAGGAACGCGGGGCAGTTCTGTCCATTCACATAGAGGCAGATTCAAACGCACAGGTTCATTCTCTGGAGGGGATAGCTCTGTTTCCCGCTCTGCAGGAGCTGAGCGTAACCAATCATGCGCTCACGCGACTCGACCTCACGGGGAATACTGCTTTGCAGTATGTAAATTGTTCATACAACCGTCTTACAGAGCTTAAAGTGGCAAATCTTTCCTCTCTTACGGCGTTTTATTGCGAATTTAACTATCTTACTGAACTTGACCTGACGGGACTGATTAACCTGTCAATCATATATTGTCGCCATAACCTGCTGGAGAGTCTGGACTTCAGTACCAATCTCAACCTGAAATTTATCGAAACGTTCGACAACCGTCTGACTGAAATCGACGTGTCAATGCTCAAGCAGTTGGAATTTCTGCACATAGACCATAATCGTCTTCAGCGCCTTGACATGAGCGGGAATCCAAATCTTCAAGGCGGAGGGTTTGTAGTGCGCAATAACGACTGCCGCGAACTTATTCTGCCCGATATACCCGATTTTACTGTTTACTACGACGATTTTGCCGAACAGGACCCCATTGACGGTTACGAACGGCTTGAATGGTATTTCGACAGCGACTATACACAGCCCGTAACGGGCGATGTACAGGCAAACGGTCAGACGCTGTACGGCAAGAGAATTGCCAATGCATACACCATCAGGTTTTCAGGTAACGGCGGAATTAATCTTCCCGCTTCGGTACAGACCTGCTACGATATGCACACGGCATTGCCCTCGCTGATTCCGCAGAGGGAGGGGTATACGTTTGAAGGCTGGGGAGACGACGCCTATAATCCCAGGAATATATACCCTGCCGGGTCGGAGGTAATCAACCTTGCAGGCAGGCGAAGGGACGGGGAATATGTAACGCTGTATGCCGTATGGTCACCAGTAAGCTACACGATAAGCTTTCACGCAAATGCCGACGGAGCGACAGGTTCAATGCAGACTGTAACGGCGCAGTACGGCACGGAAATTTCTCTGCCGCAAAACGGGTTTTCGCGTGACGGGTACGATTTTGTCGGCTGGGCAACCTCGCCGGGCGGCGCCGCGGTATTTACCGATATGCAAACTGTATTGAACCTTACAAGCAACTCGGAAGAAGTCCGTCTGTACGCGGTCTGGGAACTGACGGTTGAAGAGATTGTCGGGCCTTATCTGGACAGGCTGGACAATCTCTATCGTTCGTTCACGGAAAACGAATACTTTGCAGAGGACGGAAACACGCTGCAAGGTTATTATCTCGCAGCGCGCGACGCGCTCAATCTGGCGGGTAAGGACAAGACGCAGATGGAGCGCATTTTAAGCAGTTGCGAAGCAGATTTTGCCAACGTCATGACAAGGGAGGAGAGAATATCCGAAATTGTGCTGGGCTGGACGGGCGAATTTTCAGATATTTTAGAGAAGCTTAACGCTGTGCCCGTTCCTTTCGGACAGGGTGCGGCAGTCTATGCGGAGACCCTGGAGGCGTTGAGAAAAGCCGAGCGGCAAAATCTTGCGGAATATTCCACGTTGACACAGTCCGAAAGCAGGACAAGTGCGGCAATAGCGGCAGGGCAACAACTCTCTGCGCATACACAAAAATTACTTTTGTTTTCCTCTGTCGGCGAATGGATGACAGTTGCAGAGGATGCGGGCAATACGCCCCTTTCCGAGGTCACTTCTTACGGTTGGGATATCTATGACTCGCTGTTGGGGGAAGCGGAGCTGTTTACGCCGGAGCAGTCGGCATTTGTAAGCGAACAACTGCTTGACGCCCTGAATGTCAGGTTAAACCTTGCGGAGTCCAAGCAGTACGCGCTCGGAATGCTTGAAAATGTGTTCCTGCAGTTTAAACAGGAGCAGTACGATGCCGACGATTGGCAGACGCTTGTCGGAATCCGCAATAGCGCCGCAACAGCAATAGAAAGCGCACAGTCGCATGACAAATGCCTGTCGCTTGTAACGGAGGCGGAAGCCGATATGTCCCAGGTTCCCGTAATAAATTTGCCCGAGCCCGAACCCGACCCCGACCAACCCGACCCCGACCAACCCGACCCCGACCAACCCGACCCCGACCAACCCGACCCCGACCAACCTGACCCCGACCAACCTG
>CALVXA010000033.1 GCA_944368635.1 uncultured Clostridia bacterium | reverse complement strand
AGCTTTGGCATTGACGGAGACGTGAAGAAGTGCGACAAGTTCATGGAGAGCCTTAAACTGATAACACAGGAGACGCACGTTGCAGATGTCAGGAGCTGTGTGCTTCACCCCGCATCCACCACGCACAGACAGCTTTCACCCGAAGACCTGGTAAAGGCGGGCGTGCCCGAAAATCTTGTACGCCTTTCGGTGGGCATTGAAAACCCCGACGACATAATCGCCGACCTCGCACAGGCGCTTGAAAAGATTTAATTTGCGGTAATCAGACCATGCCTATTGTTATTGATAAGGATATACCTGCATATAAAATTCTGACTGACGAGCGTATATTTGTCATGGACAGCGACAGGGCGACCATGCAGGAAATACGCCCAATCGAAATTGCAATACTCAACCTGATGCCAACGAAGGAAACGACGGAGACGCAGTTCATGAGGTTGCTTTCCAATTCCCCCCTTCAGGTGAACATTACGCTTGTCAGGACGGCGACGTATAACCCTACGCACACAGAAGCACAACACCTTGCGCGCTTTTATAAGAACTTTGCGGATATAAAAGACAGGCGATTTGACGGCATGATTATTACCGGAGCGCCCGTCGAGAATATGGAATTCGAAGATGTCGCGTACTGGCGCGAGCTTGGCGAAATTTTCGACTGGACGAAGACAAACGTTACCTCCACCATCTTCATCTGCTGGGGCGCGCAGGCGGCTTTACACTATTTTTACGGCATTAAGAAGCACCCGCTGAAGGAAAAGTGCTTCGGTATTTTTGCACACCAGCGCGTGCGCGACGGCAGTATAGAGCCGCTTATGAGGGGTATTTCGGACGAGTTCCACATGCCCCATTCGCGTCACACGATAATTTACGCCGAAGACATTAAAAACGTCCCGCAGCTTAAAATTCTTGCCTATTCCCGCAGAGCGGGCGCAAGCATCATAAAGAGCCTGGACAACAAACAGGTATTTGTAACGGGGCACATGGAATACGACAGGGACACGCTTAAAAAAGAGTACGAACGCGACAAGGCAAAAGGGCTGGACATTAAGCCGCCCGTAAACTACTTTGCTGACAAGGAAATGACGCAGGTCAAGATGAATTGGTCTTCCACTTCCAACCTGTTCTACATAAACTGGCTGAACTACTATGTATATCAGGTAACACCTTACGTGCTGTGATTCAAAGCACAACAAAGACGGCGGACATGGGTTTGTCCGCCGTCTTTATATAAGTTTGTCCTGATATTTCCGATTATCGGCAATTAGCCGACCTTCAACTGCAGAAGAATTTAAACTTGTTATTCTCCGTGGTAGAGTTTTGCAAGCCCGCCCTCGCTTGTTTCGCGGTAATTGCGCGACATATCCCTGCCCGTCTCGTACATGGTCGTAATTATGGTATCAAGAGAAACTTTGCGGGTGTATGTAAGGAAATTTGCGATGTTCACGGCATTTATTGCCCTCATCGCGGCAACTGCATTTCTCTCTATGCAGGGTATCTGCACAAGTCCCTTTACGGGGTCACAGGTAAGTCCGAGGTGGTGTTCCATTGCCACTTCTGCCGCATATTCAATCTGCTCTATCTCCATATCATACAGCTCTGCAAGGGCAGCAGCCGCCATAGAGCAGGCGCTTCCTATTTCGGCCTGACATCCGCACTCTGCACCGCTTATGGAGGCGTTTGTCTTTATAAGATTGCCGATTAGTCCCGCAGCCGCAAGCGCCCTGACTATCTTTTCGTCGGTATAGCCCCTGTCCCTCTGCATATAGTACAGTACGGCAGGCAACACCCCGCAGGAACCGCAGGTAGGCGCAGTTACCACCTGTCCGCCGCTGGCGTTCTGCTCCGCCACGGCAAAGGCATATGCGCATATCTTTCTGTTTTCTTCAATTTCCGCAGTCTCGCCGATATGCTTGCTCTGCCAGAGATACTTGGCCTTCCGCATTACGTTAAGACCGCCGGGGAGCATTCCCTCCGCAACGAGTCCTTCCCTCAAAGTTGCCTTCATCTGGTTCCAGACTGTCAAAAGATATTTTTCGATGTCAGGTTCGACGGAAAAGACGTAGTCGGGTATGCGGATGTCCTCTTCGAGCAAAGTCTTTTTTATCTCCTCGAAGCTGTTCAGCTTGTAGACTTCGGGAGTTTCCGCAATTTTTTCTCCCTGAAAGACAATCTTACCTCCCCCGACGGAGAGAATTACGTGACGGGCAATGCACTTGCCGTCCTCCATGACCTCCACCTTCATGGTGTTAGGATGGGGCAACTGCTCCTGCGAAAAGTCAAAAATAATTTCCGCCCTGTCGCCAAGCACCTTTTTAAGCACGGTGTCCGTACCGTGCCCCTTGCCTGTGAGCGCGAGCGAGCCGCAAAGCGTGACTTTGAAATTCGCCGAAGGATAAAGTGATTTTAGTTTTATTGCCGCCGCCTCGGGCCCCATGCTGTGAGAGCTTGAAGGGCCTGCACCGATGCGGAAAAGTTCCTTTAAAGACTGCATTTGTTCCTCTTTTAACGATATTTCGCAAATATTTTATCACTATGCGCAACAATCGTCAACAAAGTGCGGGCGCATTATGCACAACGTCTGAAAGTATTTACTTCAGAGCTGAACTCCGTTGAGTTTAAGCAACTCCCTTGCGCTGTCCACGCTGTCCACGCCCGTCCTGTTCTTCACGGGGGCAAACTCCCTTTCCCTTACAACCTCTACGGCAAGACAGCTTCCCATCAGTTTTATCATGTCGACTACAAGCGTCTCGTACTTGTAACCATTGGGAGACTGCGGATTTACCTTTACGCCGTCTTCAATGCACGGCACTTTTTTGTCCGCAAGATGATAGGGCATGGCCTTCATGTCTATTTTATCGAGCTTGTCTACGCTGAAAAGATAATTGAGTATGACCCCCCAACGATAGGTGAGTTCGCCGTCCTCGTTACGCGCATTTCGCAGCTCCTCTGACAGTTCGTAATATTCCACTATACAGGGCTCTCCGTCCTGCTTGCACAATACACCGACTTTCTCGTCAGGCGATATCTTTTTAACAACTTTCCCGGAGCAGGCACACCCGCTTTCTATAGTTGCTCCGACAAATATCGGGTCGCAGATTTTCTGGAGTACATTGTCCACGCTGTAGACATTCAGCCACTTTATACCCTCGCTCCTGATAAGTCCGCCGAAGCCTGCCGACATGAGCGATGTGTACCAGCCTCCGTTTCCGTTGGGCGTAAGCACGGGTTTGTATTTTTCTTCCAGTAAAATCTTTCCTTCGTGCGAGCAGGCGGGTGAAACACTCTGTATAAAGAAGTGGATTTTATCCTGCGGATAGCCGAAAAATGCGTTCTCCTTGAAGAAGGAGCGCGTTGCAAGGTCAGTCATGCGACTTGTCATGACAAAAAGATGGAAACAATATCCTGCCTTTCCTGCAACCTTTTTTATTGTATCCATCTGACATTCAAAGATGGAAAGTTTTCTTTCAATGCCTATGTTATACGTTCCCTTTGGTCCGTTGTAACCCAGCCTTGTGCCCTGACCGCCCGCAAGCAGTACTGCCGCCACTTCACCGCGCGCAATACTTTGCAATCCCAGTTGTTCATATCTGGCACCGTTTGCCGATATATCCTCCACCGTCACGGCGTCTGCGGGAGTAATTTTTCCGCCGTTGACCGCACCGCCGCGCTTTGCCCGCTCTATCACGGAAAAATCTATCTGCGATATCTCCGAAAGCAGTATTTTTCTGTGAGCCTCGTCAAGTTCGTCATAATACTGCAGGAGCTGTTCCTGCCCGTGTTGTTCAAGCAGCTTTGCCGCTGCGGAATAATCCATATTTCCCCCCCCCCTTTGTAATACTTCAAGCCGTATTATGTTACCTCAAACATTATATAATATACTGACTTCCATGTCAATGGAGAAAATTACAAAATTCAACCTTATGCAGCGTTATGAACCGAGTACGGCAACACTTTAAACCTACTGTTGACAAAGTGCGCGGAATGTATTATACTAAATGAAGTAATACGATATTTAAATTTTGCGCCCCTGCTGAGCCGCGGGGCGAAAGGAGAAAACAATGTATTGTCCTTATTGCGGAGAAAAACTTGCACTTGTGCTGCATGACCAGGAAGGACTTATTCCCTACTGCAAAAACTGCGGTGAATACCGCTTCCCCCAGTTTGCGACTGCCGTTTCCATGGTGGTTACAAACAGGGCAAAAGACAAGATTATGCTTGCAAAGCACAAGGGGCAGGACGACTACATCCTGATTGCCGGGTACATCAAAAAAGGCGAGACAGCAGAAAAAACTGTGACGCGCGAATTCAGGGAAGAAACCAAGCTGAATGTAGTAAAATACAAGTATATGTCCAGCCGTTACCACGAAAGCCACAATGTGCTTATGCTTAACTTCCTCGTCATTGCCGAAAACGGCGAACCTGTAATTGACCAGGCGGAACTTGAAGAAGTGATGTGGTTCAGCCCTGAAGAGGCGCTTGAACATATCAGAAAGGATTCGGATGCCGAACATTTCCTTAAAAATGCTCTGCCCGAGTTAAAAAATAAATTTTAAGGAGTATTAAAACGATGACTCTGCTTGCAGTTACGGTAGGCGTATGGATTGCTATTGCGGTAGTTGCCGTAATTGTCGTCTTAATCGTGGCAACTGTTGCCTGGGCAATTTCAGTAAGAAACAACTTTGTCAGAATGCGCAACCAGTACGAAGAGGCGTTTGCCACCATCGACATCTACCTGAAGAAGAGATATGACCTCATCCCCAACCTTGTGGAGACGGTCAAAGGCTACGCAAAACACGAAAGCCAGACGCTTGAAAGGGTAATCGCGGCGAGAAACAACGCGGCTTCAGCCACTACCACCGCCGAAAAGATTGAGGCCGACGCACAGCTTTCAAACGCCATTCGCAGTTTTAACGTTGTAATGGAGAGATATCCCGACCTGAAGGCCAACACGAACTTCCTTGACCTTTCAAATCAGCTTAAGACAATAGAAAGTCAGCTGGCCGAACAGAGAAAGTATTACAACGCGCTTGTAAAGAAGTTCAACACTGAAAGAGAAATCTTCCCCAAGTCAATCATCGCTGGATTTATGCATCTTGAAAAGGTGATTTACTTTCAGCTTGACAGCGAAGAAGAGAGAAAGAACGTTAAAGTTTCGTTCTGAAAGTTGCGGCGGCATATATTCATGCCGCCGTTTTATTATAAGACAAAACTTTTCCGCCAGGAACCTGTAATTTATAACTGAACAGAGTTAAATGATATGAACAGAATACTTAAACATACCTCACTATTCCTCTGTCTTGCGCTATTCGTGCTTGCCACAATTTTCTTTGTCGGTACATACCAGAAGGTATATGCCGCAGGGTATTACGATTTCGAGTTCACGCAGTTATATGTGAAATACGACATTAACCCCGACCTTACCATGCAAGTAAGCGAGCGCTTCACCGTAAAATATGAAGGTTCGCGCAGCACCGGCATTATGCGCGACATTCCGGTAAATGCCGGCGACAGGGTTCGCAATGTACGCGCCTACGAAGTTATAGACGGAGTAAGCAGCTCCTTGGAATACACGGTTAACAACAGCGAGGATGACTTCATAACTGTTGACATGGGCGACAGAAGCATCAAGACAGGTCAGTCGCACACCTACCTGATTACATACGATTACGCCGTCACCAAGCCAACCTCCGAAAATACGCTGTACCTGAACGCCATCGGTTTCGGTTCAGAGCAGGCAATGCGCAACGTCACAGTGGAACTTAACCTGCCCGACGGATTCAGGAGCGCACAGTGCTTTACGGAATATGGCAATTCGGTCACGTCAGACTTCTTGCAGGAAGGCAACAAAATAACGTTTTCTTCCGACGAACTGCCCGCATTCAGGGGCGTCACGTTCGAACTGAACTTTGACGAAGGGATATTGCACACAAAAGCGGACATTACCCCGTACATAGTGTTTATTGCCGCCTGCGTGCTGATTGCCGCGCTTATTGCAGTAAAGTTCCTCAGATTCTCCAAGGGCGACATAACCGTCGTGCCGAACTTCGACGCCTGCGACAAATATGACCCGCTTATGATGGGCAAACTGCTTGACAATGCAGCCGAAAACGAGGACGTAACTTCGCTTATCTATTACTGGGCAGACAAGGGCTACCTGAAGATTGACATGACGGACGAGAGCGATGCCGTACTGATACGGGTGACCGTCAACCTGCCCGACAACGCCCCTGAATACCAGAAGCTAATGTTCAACAATCTGTTTGCCACGGGAGAGTGCGTACGGATAAGCAGTTTGAAGAACAGATTTTACACGACTGTAGACCAGGTTAAAGCGCAGTGCAATGCGGCTATTCCCGCAATTTATGACAGGAAAAGCGTTGGAGCTTCCCTGCTGTTTGCAACGGCAGGCGCACTGTTTATGGCACTCACACCCATATTTATCGCCCTGTTTTCCATCAACACGACATTCGTCTACCTCTACTCCCTGCTTGCCATACCTGCGGTTATTGCGGTTTATATTCTTACGAAGATGGCAAAGGAGCGGTTGATGAAATACACAAGGCTTACTGCATTTATAATTTTTGCGGGAATTATCCTTCTGTGTGCAGGCTTTACTGCAATTTACTGGTTTTTTGTCGCTTCCTTCGTGGTGGAAACAATACCCAAGATTCTGCTGTGCGCGGCAGGCTTTGCCATCACCATGCTTTCCGTCACAATACTTTGCAGGACGGACGAATATGACAGACAACTTGGCGAAATACTTGGCTTTAAAGACTTTATAAGCAACGTTGAAAAAGATAAGCTGGAGATGATGCTGTCTTCAAACCCCGAAATGTACTATAAAGTTCTTCCCTATGCACAGGTGCTTGGCGTCAGCGACATATGGGAAGAAAAGTTCAAAGACCTGACAGTTCAGCCTCCTACGTGGGCAGTCGGCTACAACACAAACTTTGTATTCAACTATGTGGTATTCAATGCACTTTTGCGCACCATGCGCACGGATATTGCCCGCACGCTTGTCTCCAAACCGAGCAGCAGAGGATTAAGCGGCGGCGGGTTCGGCGGACGCGGCGGGTTCGGCGGACATGGAGGCGGCGGACACGGAGGCGGCGGATTCAGAGGCAGGTAACTTTGCTTCCTACAAGGTATTAACTGTCTTGCATTCAGTTTATCATACATGAAACGAAGCGCGGCTTTGCCATATGTTGGCAAAGCCGCGCTCTATAAAAATATGGTTCAAAAAATATGGACAATGCGTACAGGCTGACTTTTCAAGCCAGCGCATAAGTGACAAATCTGTCCGCGGTTATTCGTCTTCACCGCGAACGAGTACTTTTATTTTAGCCGATATACCTTCAAGCAGTTTGACTTCTACCTCGTAGTCGCCCGTAGTCTTAATCGGTTGTGCAAGAGCAATTTTCTTTTTGTCAACACTGTAACCCGCATCTGCCATCGCTTCGGCGATATTTGCGGCTGTCACGGAGCCGAACACCTTGCCGCCCTGACCTACCTTTATTCTGAGTCCGAAGGACTTTCCCTTGAGTTCGGCAGCCAACGCGGTCATCGCCTTTATGTCTTCCTGCCTGTGATATTCGGCGCTTGCCTTGCGCTGATTTAGCTCGTTAATCTTCGTTGCGGTCGCAACTTCTGCCATTCCCTTCTTTATAAGAAAGTTACGGGCATAGCCTTCGTTCACCTCTACAAGCTGTCCTGCTTTACCCTGTCCCTGCACGTCTTTCAAGAGTATGACTTTCATTTATATTCCTCCAAATGGTCTGACTTTATTTTCTCTATAATAGTTTACCCTTTGCGGGCAAATTTGTCAATAGCTGTGTATAATTTATGAACTTATGCCCAAAATATCTTTAACGGAGGTATTCATATGGATAAGATCAATATGGGCATTGCTTGCGATGTAAGCAACTGCAAGTTCAATCACGAAGGATGCAACTGCACCCTTGACAAGATTCATGTAGGCTGCTGCCACAACAGCGACAACGACACGTGCTGCGAAAGCTACATGGACAAGATCTGAACGGCGTAATCTGCCGTTAAAATATGCCGTGCGGGAAATGCTGTTTTTCCGCACGGCATATACTACATATTCTGTACCCAAAAGCCGCTTATGAATTTATATAGGCGGCATTATTATTTCCGTCAAAACTCAGCTATAAATATTTAACTTCAGCCCTGCAAGAACGAAGCCGTACGCACCGTCTCTATAAAGTCTGCGATTATATTATTGAGAGGATTTGCCGAGAAGAAGCTGTCGGACAGGGTCGAGTTTTCAAAATACGCGCTCAGAGAGGGCGACTTGACAAATTCATACAGCAATCCGCCGCCGACAAGCAACAGCGCAAAGATTACCGCAACTATTACAACCGCGCCAAGCGCCCCGTCCACAGTCATAAATGTCTTGCCTTTTCGCATTGCAACAAATATTCTGGGCAGGAAAATTCCTATTATTATTACGACTATCTCCAAAGCTATAAATATGCCTGCCGAAATTATGACCCGCGCTATCAGAGACTTATATGCTTCGAAGGCCGCAGGAATTGAGGCAAGCAAACCGTTGCTTATTGATGACACCGCAGACGCGCACATTTCGGTCCCGGCGACTGCGTATGCCGCATATCCTGCAAGCGCGGTCAGAGCGAAAAGAATTATTACGCACAAAAGCGAACTTATACCCGTTGTATAACCCAAACGTATACAGCCGAATAACAGAATGAGCACGACGATGTCGAGCAGGTATTTTTTACCCAACAGCCATATCCCGTTGTTGAGAATGTTGTCCATCAGCGATTCCAGACCGAAAGACGGCAGTACTCCCACGGCAAATTCTCCTACCATTATCAGTGAGAACACCACCGCGAAAAGCGCAACGACTACGTTTGCAAAACCCGACAATGCGCCGAGGATGACGTCGAACACGCCCCCGACGCCCGTTCCTACACGAGATAGCTTTTTGTGCTGTTTTTTAAGTCTTTTATATTCCCCTTTGTCCTTGTTGTCAACCGCGCTCTGCATAAGCGCTTCCGTCTCGTCAAGCTCGTCCTTTGCTTCCAGCAACTTATATGCGCGCTTGGACTCCCTTGCCTTTTTTATGGTTTTGCTTATGAACGACAAAAGCAGCATGAAAACGATGCACGCACCAAGCGAAACGCCGAGGGAAACGTACGCGTAATTTGCGTTGTCCTTTGCCACGCACTGCGACACAATCAGAAGCACGCAGAAGGTGAGCAGAACTGACAGCCCGTACTTTGACATATTTGTAAACCTTCTGAACGCACCGACCAATGCGCCTATCGCAGCAAAAAAGGCAATGCCGCAGATTATAATTATCATAATCGCCGCCATATTTCCTCCGTTACTTGTTAAAATTATCCTTCAAAGAAACTATCTGCGAGAGTATGAGCCCGCCGTCTTCTCCCTTTACGGTCTTGTAATACCCCGTCCTCATCAGCTGGAAGGGTGTGTCTTCGTCACTCTCGGAAAGATAGGGTTCTGCCATGCCGAAGAAAATCTTTTCGCTGTCGGCATTGAGCCTTTCCGCATAGTCCTGGTCGGGATACTCCTCGTCCTTGAGAAGGGGCTGATACTGTCTGTATTCCGCCCTGACGCCGTAAGTTGCGTCTACCCACTGTATTACGCCCTTTGCCTTTATACCGCTCTTTACAGTGTTGCCGGAGCGGGTCTCGGGGAAGTAGGTACAGAATATTTCCGTCACCTTGCCGTCTGCATCCGTGGCAAAGTCGTCGCACCTGACTATATATGCCGATTTCAGCCTTACGGTTCCGCCCTTGCACAGTCTCTTGAACTTGGGAGGAGGGTCAATAGCAAAGTCATCCCTTTCGATGTACACTGTACCTGTGAACTTAACGCCGCGCACGGCACCGCTGCCGTCGGTGGGGTTCTTTTCAAAGTCCAGCGTCTCCTCTCCGTCATAGTTGGTTATCGTGAGCTTAACGGGGTCGATTATGCCCATCGCCCTTTCCGCCGTGGTATTGAGTGCGTCCCTTATGCACTCGTCCAGCTGTGCAAGACTGACCACGCCGTAGTTCTTGGCAACGCCTACCGCCGCGCAGAAATTCTTGAGGGCAACAGGGGGCACTCCCCTGTTTTTAAGTCCCATGAGCGTGGGCATTCTGGGGTCGTCCCAGCCCCTTACAAAGCCTTCGTCTACCAGTTTTTTGAGATAGCGCTTGGACATGAGCATATTGGTTATGTTCAGTCTTGCAAATTCTATCTGTCTGGGACGGGGAGCGGGGAAACCTGCCTTGTCGATGACCCAGCCATAAAGCGGTCTGTGATTTTCAAATTCCAGCGAGCAGAGAGAATGGGTTATTCCCTCTATCGCGTCGGATATGGGGTGCGCAAAGTCGTACATGGGATAGATGCACCACTTGTCGCCCTGTCTGTAATGGGGAACGTGCGCTATGCGGTAGATGACGGGGTCCCTCATATTGAGGTTGGGCGAAGACATATCTATCTTTGCCCTGAGTACCTTTGCCCCGTCGGGGTACACACCCGCTTTCATCTCGCGGAAGAGCTTCAAATTTTCCTCTATGCTTCTGTTTCTGTAAGGACTTTCTGTGCCAGGCTGCGTGAGAGTGCCGCGCGTTGCCGTTATCTCCTCCGCAGACAGATCGCACACATATGCGTTGCCGTCCATTATATACTTTTCGGCTATCTCGTACATTTTGTCGTAGTAGTCGGAAGCATAGAACAGATTATCATATTCAAAACCCAGCCATTTTATGGCTTCCACAATGGAATTAACGTATTCGTAGTCCTCTTTGGCGGGATTGGTATCGTCCATGCGCAGATTGAGTTTGCCGTTATACCTCTCCTTTACTCCGAAATTTATGCACAGCGCCTTGACATGGCCTATGTGCAGATAGCCGTTGGGTTCGGGCGGAAAGCGGACACAGATTTTATTGCCTACGCTTTCAAACTTGCCGGCTTCAAGCTCTTCGTTAATATACTGTTCAATGAAATTTGTTGCTTCGGGTAAATTCATACTTTGCAGTTACCTGTATTGTTATTTCTTGTTATTTGTTACGACTTTTATTTGAAGTTAAAATACTTATGTAATCAGGACAGTCCGACTATGTTGCCGTCGGCGTCTATGTCAATCTTTTCGGCGCAGGGAACTTTGCCGAGGCCGGGCATGAGCATTACGTTGCCCGCTATCGCCACGACGAAGCCGGCGCCGCCCCTGTATTCTATGTCCCTGACGTAAATTCTGAAGTTCCGGGGTGCGGAGAGCTTTGACGCATCATCAGAAAGCGAATACTGCGTCTTTGCTATTATCACGGGCAGTCCCTTTATTCCCTTGCCTTCAAGATCGGCAATCTTGCTCTCTGCAAGGGGCGAATAATCTGCCCCGTCGCCCCCGTAAATTCTCTTTACTATGCAGTCAATCTTCGTCTTTATATCGTCATTCAGATCATACGCATAGTGCAGGTCTGAAGGCGTTTCACAGGCAGACGCAACGGCTTCCGCCAGCTCCATACCGCCTTCGCCGCCCTTCAGGAACACGTCTGTAAAGACTGCCTTTACCCCTGCTTGTTCGCAGGCGTCCATTACCGTCGCTATTTCCTTCTGAGTATCCGTAGCAAACCTGTTCATTGCGACAACTACGGGCTTTTTATATACGTTGACTATGTTGGAAACGTGCTTTAAAAGATTGGGCAAACCTGCTTCAAGCGCTTCCACATTCTCTTCCGAAAGCGTCTTCTTGTCCGCGCCGCCGTGCAGTTTAAGCGCCTTTACCGTTGCGACCACAACGACGCAGTCCGGCTGTATTCCCGCAAGCCTGCACTTGGTGTCGAGGAACTTTTCCGCACCGAGGTCCGCACCGAAACCCGCTTCCGTCACGGCGTAGTCGGCAAGCGTCATAGCGGCAAGCGTTGCCCTCACGCTGTTGCAGCCGTGAGCGATATTTGCGAAAGGTCCGCCGTGTACGAATGCAGGCGTACCTTCAAGCGTCTGCACGAGATTGGGATTTATCGCGTCCTTTAACAGCGTTGCCATTGCGCCTTCCGCCCTTAAGTCGCGGGCATATACAAAGGAGCCGTCCTCGCGCTCGCCCACCACTATATTGCCAAGCCTGTTTTTGAGGTCGGCAAGGTCAACGGAAAGACAGAGAATCGCCATCACCTCGCTTGCCGCCGTTATGCAGAAACTTTCCTTGCGGGTATAGCTTTCGCACCCCTTCATCGTCCCCGCCTCGCAGGAAATGGTCAGGTCGCGCAGCGCCCTGTCGTTCATGTCCATACAGCGGTGGAAAAGCACCTGCTTTATTCCGAGAGCATTGCCGCGGAATATATGGTTGTCTATCATGGCGCAAAGCAGATTATTTGCCGCCGTTATGGCGTGCAGATCCCCCGTAAAGTGCAGATTTATGTCAGCCATGGGAATTACCTGCGCATATCCGCCGCCTGCAGCGCCGCCCTTGATTCCGAACACGGGACCGAGCGAGGGTTCGCGAAGGGCAAGGCAGACCTTTCTGCCCGTACGTGCAAGGCCGTCGGCAAGACCTATGGAAACCGTCGTCTTTCCCTCTCCGCTGGCGGTAGGGTTTATCGCCGTGACGAGGACAAGTTTGGCCTTGGGTTTATACGTTTTGATATTTACCTTTGCCTTGTATTTGCCATACCTGTCCAGCTGCTCTTCCGTAAGACCGAGTTTTGCCGCAATTTCGCCTATATCCGAGGGCTTGACGCTCTCCGCTATTTCAATATCGCTCAACATAATTCTGCTCCCTGACTTTTGTAATTGAAAATTTGTATTGCAATTATATAAATTATACCATAACCGCGCGACAATGTATAGAAATTCAGTCAGGTTTTTATAAAATCAGGCAAAAATAAATGCCGCAAAAGACTTATGTCATTTACGCACAAATTACTTGACAACAGCTTGCGTGCAAGATTAAAATTTATCTGTAAATTTTTGGCGTAAACGTGGCTTTGCGCACATAAGGAGTGTTTTATGGCAGATAAAAAGAGGGCTGTAACCCAGGATAAACTTGTCGCCCTTTGCAAAAACAGGGGCTTTGTCTTCCCCGGAAGCGAAATTTACGGCGGTCTTGCCAATACTTGGGACTACGGTCCCCTCGGCGTAGAGCTGAAAAATAACATCAAAAAGGCCTGGTGGAAGAAATTCGTTCAGGAAAACACGCTAAACACGGGACTTGACTGCGCAATACTCATGAATACGCGCACCTGGAAGGCAAGCGGACACCTCGGCGGCTTTTCCGACCCGCTGATGGACTGCAAGAACTGCAAGACGAGGCACAGGGCGGACAATCTCGTGGAAGCTTATTGCGCAAAGCACGGACTTGACGTAAAAGTCGAGGCCATGGACAACGACGCGCTTGAAAAGTTCATTGCCGAAAAGGGCATCGTATGCCCCGTGTGCGGCAAGAGCGACTTCACCCCCATAAGAAAATTCAACCTGATGTTCAAGACCTACCAGGGCGTCACGGAAGACAGCGTGAATACCGTCTACCTCCGTCCCGAGACGGCGCAGGGCATATTCGTTAACTTCAAGAACGTACAGCGTTCGACGAGAATGAGAGTGCCTTTCGGCATAGGTCAGATCGGCAAATCGTTCAGAAACGAGATCACGCCGGGGAACTTCATATTCCGCGTAAGAGAGTTCGAGCAGATGGAACTTGAATTCTTCTGCAAGCCCGGTACCGACCTTGAATGGTTCGGCTACTGGAAGGACTACTGCAGGAACTTCCTTCTGAGTCTGGGCATGAAGGAAGAAAACCTGAGAATGCGCGACCACTCTCCCGAAGAACTTGTGTTCTATTCAAAGGCTACGACGGACTTCGAGTACAACTTTGCATTCGGCTGGGGCGAACTTTGGGGCGTTGCCGACAGAACGGACTACGACCTGACACAGCACCAGAACGAGAGCGGAGAAAGCATGGAATACACCGACCCCGTAACGGGCGAAAAGTATATACCCTATGTCATAGAACCTTCGCTGGGCGTAGAGAGAATGGTGCTTGCATATCTCACCGACGCGTATGACGAGCAGGTGCTTGACGCCGCAAAGAACGACGTCCGCACGGTCATGCATCTTCACCCCTTCCTTGCACCCTACAAGGCGGCCGTGCTTCCCCTCCAGAAAAACCTGTCCGAAAAGGCAGACGAAGTTTACCGCGCGCTTGCAAAGAAGTTCTCCGTGACGTACGACGTGACGGGCTCCATAGGCAAACGCTACAGAAGGCAGGACGAAATAGGCACGCCTTACTGCATAACCGTAGATTTCCAGACACTTGAGGACGACACCGTGACCGTCAGGGACAGGGACAGCATGGAGCAGATCAGACTTAACATATCCGAGCTTGACTTCTACATCGAAAAGAGTCTGGAATTCTGATTGATGCCAAAGTATGGCTTAACGAATACACATTCAGCACTAAAAATCGCCCTTCGGGAACAATTCCCGAAGGGCGATTTTTTATCCGCCGATAACTTGCCTGCAAGGTGTTTTACCAAACCTGACCTTTATAGCATTTTGCCCCGGATGCGTGAGAACAGTCAATAAGATTACCCCACACATATGGCTTAACTAAAAGGTCACGAATCCCCGCCGTCGCCGAAAATGGAGCGGATTATGCCCTTGCCTATGCGCTTGCCTATCCTCTCTTTTAAGGTGGGTTTTTTTGTCTTTTCCTCCACCTCTATGCTTCCTTCGAGCGTCATGTCGGCACATGGATTGTTTGTTACATAGCCACACTCCTCCGCATAGGCGAATATATTTTTTATGACGCCTTCAGTCACGGGTCTGTCCTCATCGGAGACGAGTTCGAGGGCGGCATTTATGTTTTCCGCTGTGACGGAGGCAATTTTCTTTTTGCCGAGCGACGGCAACAGGTTACCGTCTATTATTCTGCCTATATCGTCAACGTATTGCTTGGAAACTTTTCTGACTGTCTTGTTAGTAACATTGTCAGTCACGAGCAACTGATACCACTCCAGCGCGACGAATGAAAAGGCACGCTTTATCTTTGCGGGGGACATAAGCCAGCGCGCAAGTCCGCCGAAGCCGCCGAATATAAGCGGCAAAGCGGAAAAAATTACAAAGACAACGGATATAATAGTCGCAACGGTATTGAGCGCAATGCTGAAGCTGTCGTCCGCCCCTGCAACCGCACTGATTACTATAGCCGTAACGCCCATTGCGAGCGACACAACGCGGGTGACATAGCGCAAAATCTTTAGCGTATTGCTCTTTTTCTTGACAGTTTGGGTGGTCGAACTGCGCATTGCCACAACAGAAAAGACAATCACGGCAACTGTCAGTACGGCATAGACGCCTATTATAGTGTAGATGACGACGACCGACGCAAGCGACGCGATTTTGCTTATGCCGCTGAACAACATGAACGCAACATACAGCAAGGTAAAAATTACCGAACATATTGTGCCGAAAAAGCTAAGTCTTCGCTTTATCTGCGCCCTGTTATTGTAGATTGTCTTTAAAAGACAGCGCAAGTCATACACATCCTTGGCGAGCGTGAACGCTTCGTCGGCGGAGATCTTGTGTATGAGCTTTTTGTTCTCCTGCGGCTGCTCTTCCTGTACGATGATTTTTTCGTCCTTCATACATTTTTCTCCGGGTTAAAGCAACTGACCGTAGGCGGCGTACAGTTCCTCTATTTCGGCACGTATGCCCTGCAACTCGTTCAGTACTTCGTTAAGTTTTTTGTAGTCGCCGGTGACCGACGGGTCGGAAAGCAGACAATTCAGCTGCTCCTCCCTCGACTCTTTGACGGCAATCTCGCCCTCTATGCGTTTGATTTCCGCCTTTTTCTTTGCCTCCTCTGCCCTGTCTTTGCGGGAACGATAGGAAGCTTCTTTCTGCCGTTCGTACTCGGCGCGGCGGGCACTCTCTTCACGCTCCGCCGCAATGCGCGCCTGTCTGCCCTTTTCGGCGATGTACCCCTCGTATCCGCCCTCGTAAACGGTAAGCTTTCCGCCCTCTATCTCTGCCACCCTCCCTGCAAGCGCAGAGATGAAATACCTGTCGTGAGAGACAAAAATCACAGTGCCTTCAAACGCGCGAAGCGCCTCCTCAAGACTTTCACGCGCGGGCAAATCAAGGTGATTCGTAGGTTCGTCCAGCACAAGCACGTTGCCGCGCTCGTTTTCAAATACGCACAGCGCAAGCTTCGCGCGCTCTCCGCCCGAGAGTTCGCCAACCTTCTTGAACATATCCTCGGGGTACAGTCCGCACCTCGAAAGCGAAGCTCTCACTTCCGTCTGCGATGCGGCAACGTGGCGCGACCACAGTTCGTCCAATACCGTATTGTCGGGATTGAGGTTGGCGTTTTCCTGATCGTACAGGGCGAACCTTACCTGACGTCCCACCCGTATGGCGGGGTCGGGCATATTTGCACAGATGGAGTGCAACAGCGTTGATTTGCCTGCGCCGTTTTCACCTACTATTGCCAGCTTGTCGCCGCGCATGACCTGAAGCTGTCCGTCCGATATGAGCTGCTTTTCGCCTGCACGAAGATTGAGCGCTTCAATTTTCAGCACAACTTCCGCAGGGCGTTCGGAAAAAGTAAACTTAAAGCGCGGCGGACAGGGCGGCGTGAAGGGTTTTTCCCGAATTTCCATTCGCTCCAACCTGTTCACTCTGCTCTGCGCCGACTTTGCCGTCGTTGCTCTGACTATGTTCTTGTCAATATAAGTCTGAAGTCGCTTTATCTCTTCCTGCTGGCGTTCGTACTCCTTGAGAGCGAGCGCGTAGGCTTCAGCTTTCAACTGTTTATACTTTGTGTAACTTCCCGCATAGGAAGTGAGCTTTCCGTTCTCTATCTCCAGCGTGCGCGAGGACACCTTGTCGAGAAAGTACCTGTCATGCGAGACTACGAACACGGCTCCCTTGAAAGTCTGGAGATAGTCTTCAAGCCAGTACAGCGTATTTATGTCAAGGTGGTT
>CALVXA010000032.1 GCA_944368635.1 uncultured Clostridia bacterium | reverse complement strand
TTCAAAAAAGCGCAATCACAACCAATCGTTGTGGTTGCGTCTTTTTTTGCAACTTCCTATCCTCCGACGGAGGGCGAGAAACACGTTCTCAAAATAGTCCAGTGGACTATTTTGGTGTTTAGAGGTGAGCCAACCACAAAATATAGTTGTTGGCGGTGACCGAGCTTGCCGCCGTATTCCTTACGACAAGCGAGAAGGGAGTTGCCGGATTTCAAAAAAAAAGTGGTTGCTTTGACAGTCACTTTTTTTGTGTGAGCTGGTCTGTCCTATCCTCCCATTGGGAGGGTGAGGACATACACTTCATAGAATGGTGTAGTACACCATTCGTGTATGTACGAACAGAGCGAGCGCAACAGGAAAGGCGCAAGCGACGACCAAAACCGCCGTTATCCTTGCGGCGGTTACGAAGGGAGTTGCTGGATTTTGAAATTCATAACATTCAACGCGATAGTGCACATTATGAATTTATGATTATCTGGCAAGGGATAAGTGTTCTGCGCCGAATATAAGATTTACCATATTACGCGTAGTAAAAGACAAGCGGAGTAACTCAATATTTTTTTCATGTCCTGTCTGTTTGCTTGCGGTCTTTATACCCACGGGTTCGCGTCAGGCGGTCGGGCATCTTTGGCAAGCATGATATCTGCAAAAAATTTGTGACAACACAAGAATCAAAACGTCGGGCAAGGTCGCATTTACTGACCTTGCCCGACGTCGACCATGCAAATCATGCTCTTTCAATCGTCACATTTGCTTGCATCTTTATCTATTCAGAATCCTGTTCCTTCATTGCCCTGATAAATTCAGAAAGATAATATTTCTGTTCGTCTGATAGAGAAAGTATTTGCTCTATAAGCCTGGCATCCTTTCCGGATAAATATTCCTTCGGTACGGAAGCAATATCCGCAATTATATTTTGCCTGGGGGATATGCGTAAGGGTACGTCAGACCTGTCGGCGCCCAGCAGCTCGTCTGTAGTGACGTTGAAAAATTCTGCGAGCTTTATGACTGTGGATAAGTCCGGCTCGCTTACCCCGCTCTCCCAGTTGCTTATGTTGCGCTGAACGTTGCCTATCTTTTCGGCAAGTTGCTTTTGCGTAAGATTTGAATATTCCCTGAGTTCTTTCAGTCGCATTTGCCTCACCTTGTAAAATTATACCAAAAAAATTGCTTAAAAATCTTGACAAAGCAATTTAATTACTATATAATATGGCATGTTAAGTAAAAAAATTACTTAAATATTTTACAAAGGCGGAGATTATATGAATTGTGTAAATCATGCGGACAGACAGGCCGTTGCGCAGTGCAAGCAGTGCGGCGCCTATGTATGTGAAGAGTGCAGGCAGAAAACGCAAGGCATTGCAAAAGATTACGGCGTGCTTTGTCCCGATTGTTTTCGCAGGAAGTTTGAGGAAATCAGAGATTACTATGCGGGAATAAAGTCAAAGAAAATACTTTCCGCGACAGTAAGTCTGATATGTTATATAATTGGCATTGTAATCATGCTGATAAGCTTGCCAGGGATATGGGGAACGATTAAGGTTTTAATAGGTCTTTTGCTTATGGGCGGTTACTGTGCGGTTGCGTCCTGGCGATTTGCAAGCAATTCCATTGACGAGTACGACATGAAGCACGGCGCAACGTACGTTATAACCGATACGGGCATAAGCAGGGACAAAAGCACATGGCTGAAAGTAGTATTTTTTATTTTAGGATTGGTATTCGGCATATTTATCACGCCTGTTAACATAATCCGCTGGTACATTCAGGCTGCCGTCAATAAAAAGAGAGTTGCCGATTGCGAAGAAGTTATCGCCTCTGTATGACAGCGGAGATTTTTAACGAGTTAATAAACAATGTGGCGGGCAAGGTCATCTATTCTGACCTTGCCCGCCGCCTTTTATATATAAGTATATTACCTATGCTCAAATTCATGCTGCTTAAAGATGAACGCGTAAAAATTTTTCAGTCAACATTTAAAAAACAGGAAAGCTTTTTTGCTCTGTTCTACATATTTCTGCTGCCCGCTCCGGCCGTTCGGTTCAGGCTGATATTCCCGTATGCACAGTCAACTGCGATTATCCTGTTTTTCCTGCCCGCTCGGTTCTTCCCGTCCGTCCTGTTCTCCGAGAAGGTGCTTTTCAAGAATTAAAGCGCACTCGTAAATTTTCTGGGCGCAGGGTCGGCGCCTGTAGTATTCGGGCGTACGTGCCTCCGGCATTGCCGAATTGTCCTTTGGCATTGAAGCCCCCAGCAGGTCTGCACAGATTATGCTGCCGTTCTGCGCTTTGAATTCCTCCGCCATGCTGCGGATTTCTGCATACAGTTCGCCCCTGCCCTTAAGGTCGCCCCCCTTGCCCGAGGACATTTTAAGTCCTGCTATGAGCGCCATTGCGGAAACGGCTCCGCAAGTCAGCCTCATTCTTCCCATGCCGCCCCCAAGTCCTTCGCAGAATTTCAGGGCGGTGGTCTTATCCATATCGAAAAGGTCTATGAAGGCGCCCACTACGGACTGTGAACAGTTATAACCTTCCAAAAACATCTGTCTTGCCCTTTCGGCGCGCTTGCCCATAATCTTTGCTCCGTAAGCTGTATTTTTGTACATTATACCACCTTGCGCTTCTCCTTGCAAGCGTTTGCCCGCATTGACAACGGGCGGTACAGGTGATATAATTGTCTTAAGCTTATTTAAGGGCAACGGGGGAACACCATGGAAGAAGAGGACAAGCTTTCCGAAGATTTATACGTCATTGACGATGAAGAGGAAGAGCTGTCCTATTCCGGCTATGCGGACGGTGCGACTGTCGAAAAGGTTGTGGGCGGCGCCTATTTCACGGGTGATGAGGAGGATCACTACTACTCGGCATTCGGGGATGATGCAGACACGGCTTTTGCCTCCGTAAAGGAAGCCGTGCATTCCGGCGATTTCATTGTAGAAGAATTATCGCCGAAGGTCAATGCCAAGGGATTGCACAGGCTGATGCACATACCCGAGGACGCGGTGCTGTACATATTTTCCACCGTCTACATTATAATCGGCGTGCTATGCGTTTCAATTACGGACTACATGACACTTGTTCTGCCATACATAGTGGGCGGGCTTGTGGGCATAGTGGGCGTTGTGCGCTTTATCTATGCCGTAATTCAGAAGGAATATGTGCATACCCATTCAAACAAGACGGCGTCGTCGCTCATTCTCATGGCGCTTGCCATCGTGATTCTGATTGATTTAGAGTGGGCAAACCGCTTTATCCCCATGGTGTGGGGCGTGCTTGGACTGTTCGAGGCGGCGCACGCGTTCAATCACGGCATAAGCAGAATTTCAAGGGGAATGAATTCGTCTTACTACCTTATAAAGGGAATAGTCGAACTCGTGCTGGCATTTCTTCTCATGTACGACCCGCTGGAACATCTCGGACTGCACATAATTGTGTTCGGCGTACAGCTCATATTCAGGGGCGTTACGGCAATACCCGCGCTCAAGGCAAGACTTGCAAGAAGGTGATGAATTTATGGCGATTTCACAGCTTGATTTAATGAAAATTTCCTCGGCGTTCGACGGCGAGTTTGACCCGGCTGACTTTTCAGAGGAGGAACTCATGGAATTTATGGGAAGGATAGAGGACGATGACACAGTGGAGGATATCCGCCGCAAGTATTTTGAATTCTATGACGACGTAAAGGACAGAACGCTTGCCACTCATAAGTGGAGCGACTGAAAAAGTTGCCAATTTATTGCAACTTTGCGATGGAATATATTTGTACGTTAAAAACGCGACGGAAAGCAATTTCCGCCGCGTTTTTAATCTGGCGCTTCAGCCTGATTAATCCCACGGTTTTACGCGGGAAGATAAAAAATTGCTCTATCAGGTCTTAATACTTACAGAAGTTGTCTGTTGCCAATGACAGTTCAGCCTGTTTTATAGCGCAAGGAACCTGTTT
This sequence comes from uncultured Clostridia bacterium, assembly GCA_944368635.1. GTDB lineage: Bacteria > Bacillota > Clostridia > Christensenellales > Borkfalkiaceae > Coproplasma. The sequence continues at coordinate 13,237 of CALVXA010000032.1, read as the reverse complement.
TACAGGCGTGTAGTGCTATAAGACGCTATGGCAAAGGCAATACCCGTGACGAGTTGTCTGGCAGTTTATCCTTTCAGGGTATAAGCAACCCAACGGTTAAACTTGTGGCGATGCCTGTGTGCGCGCAGGGCGCGGCTGTGCCTTGTTAAGCTTGTCTTAAGCGGCATTTCCGTCTTGCACATGGTGCAGGGAGAGACAATCGGAAGAGCTGTAAAGACATAAAACCCCCTGCCGCACAGCGGAAGGGGGTGACTTTTTATGAAGATTACATTACTACGATGTTGCTCTCTTCGAAAATCTGCTTGTACTCCTTGGGGAACTTGTCGTCCGTAATGAGTACGTCTATGTCCTCGATATGGGCGAAGGTGTAGGGGTTTATCTTGCCGATTTTGGAGCTGTCGAGCATCATGTAGACGTGTCTTGCCTTCTGGAAAACCATCTTAAGAAGGTCGCTTTCCACCTGGCTGTTGCAGGAGAAGCCGTTTTCGGGGGTGAATGCCGTTGCGGAAACGATGGCAAGTTCGAAATTGGTTGCCGCAAAATATTCCCTTGCCGCGGGCGAAGCGGTAGAGAGGTTGTCCTTCATGAGCTGACCGCCGACGACGGTAATCTGAATGTTCTTTTTCTGCGCAAGCTCCATGGCTACGGCAATGCCGTTCGTGAAGATGTTGCAGGGAATGTCGGGCAGCTCCTTGGAAAGGTACATTGCCGTCGTGCCACCGTCGAGGAAGATGGAAATGCCTTCATCGATAAGCGTTGCCGCCTTCTGCGCTATAACTATTTTGGCATCTGTATTGATGGTCGTCTTCTTGGTATATGCCTCGCCGGAGACCTTCTGTACCTCTTTTACGGACATTGCGCCGCCGCGGATACGGATGATTCTTCCGTCCTCTTCAAGCTGGTACAAATCCCTTCTCAAGGTCATCTGGGAAACGTTGGGAAATTCCTTTTCCAGCTGGTCAAGGGACATCTTGCCTCTTTTGTCCAAAATTTCGGCAATCTCTTCAATTCTCTCACGCTTCATGAAATTCACTCCTTTGTTAGTAGTTAACAGGTTTTTTCTTGACTTTATTTAAGTATAATACATCAAACAGCCGAAGTCAAGGGAAATTTGGTGTAAACAAACAAGAAAAGTTAATGTACTGTTAAAAAGTTTCAGTGTGTCGCTGTTAAATAATTAGCGGACCGTCTGCGGTAAAAGGTTGATTTTTTGCACAGATTATACTATAATATAGTGGCTTATGGAAAGAGTCAGGAAATTCAGACTGCCTGCGCCTGCGGTAGTTGCGCTCAGTTTCATCGTGATAATTGCCGTGGGTACGGCGCTCTTGTGCATACCCGGCGCGGCGAGAGAGGGAGGAACGCCCTTCATCGACGCAATGTTCACGGCGGTGAGCGCGGTCTGTGTTACGGGGCTAACCGTGCTGCAGACTTTCAATCACTGGTCGCTGTACGGGCAGATAGTCATAATCGCACTTATTCAGATTGGCGGTCTGGGATTCATAACCATAATTTCCATAATTTTTTTATACGCAAAAAAGCATACGACGCTGTCCGAAAGAAAACTTGTAATGCAGTCTGCGGGCGGCGCAACGTTCGCCGGGCTTAAAAAGCTGGTCAAATACATTTTGATAGGCACGGCGGCTTTCGAAGCTCTGGGCGCGTTCGTGCTGTGTTTTGCCTTCGTGCCTGTATACGGTTGGGGACTGGGCATCTGGCAGTCGGTTTTCACCTCGATTTCTGCCTTCTGCAACGCAGGATTTACCATAACGGACGCTGACGGAGGCGTCTCGCTCTGCAACTTTGCAGGCGACCCCGTTGTCACGATAACTGTCGTGTTGCTTATAATAATCGGCGGCGTGGGTTTCTTCGTGTGGGGGGACGTAGTAAAGAACGGAATACATCTGACGAAGTACTCCCTTCATTCCAAGATAGTGCTTTCGGCGACGGGGGCGCTTGTGTTCGGCGGCTGGTTGCTGTTTGCCCTGCTGGAATGGAATAATCCCGCAACGATAGGCGATGAAGGCGTTGGGACAAAGTTGCTTGCAACGCTGTTCATGTCCGTAACGCCGAGGACGGCGGGGTTCAACAGCATAGACTATGCCGATATGTCCGCAGGCGGCATACTTTTAAGCGACCTTTTGATGTTTGTAGGCGGCAGTCCCGGTTCCACTGCGGGCGGCGTGAAGACTACTACGGCGGTGGTGTTCATCTGTACGGCGCTTGCCGTGGCAAGAAGAAAGGAGGAAGTACACCTCTTCAAGCGCAGGTTTGAGCGCGACGTCACGACTCAGGCGGCGGCGGTAATATGCCTGTATCTCTTCCTTATATTCGCAAGCACGCTTATAATCTGCGCGGCGGAGGGCGACGCGTTCACGCTTGAAGCCGTCTCCTTCGAAGTGTTCTCCGCGGTGAATACCGTGGGGCTCTCCATGGGAATAACGCCGCAGCTGGGCGTGCTTTCCAAGCTCGTTTTAATGCTACTCATGACGCTCGGCAGGGTGGGCGGATTCACGTTCATACTGCTGTTTGCGGGCGATAAAAAGTCGGTCACGATTTCGCGCGTGTCTGAAAAAATTATGGTAGGCTGAGGTTAAACCTTTATGAAAAAATCTGTTTTGGTCATAGGAATGGGCAGGCTGGGTACGCACCTTGCAGAAAAGATGCAGGACCTGGGTAACGACGTCATGGTGCTGGATAACAAGGAGAGCAAGATAAACCGACTTGCTTCCATTTTTGCCGACGCGAGAATTGCCGACTACACCAACGAGGAAGTGCTTGCAGAGCTGGACATTCCCTCGTTCGACATATGTTTCGTCACTGTCGGTGACGACCTGGAAGCTTCCATAATAACTACAATGACCTTAAAAAGCCTGGGCGCAAAGTACGTCGCTTCGCGTGCGCGCGACGAAATGCAGTGCGAGATACTCAAGCGCGTGGGCGCAGACGAAATAATCTATGCCGACGGCGAGACGGCGGATAAGCTTGCCATACGCCACAACGGCAACAACATATTCGACTACATCGGGCTTGCTGACGGCTATGCCATATTTGAAGTACCGATAATGAAGGGCTGGGAAAACAAGTCCATCGCAGACATAGACGTGCGCAAGCGGTACAGAATCAACATAATTGCAATAAAGCGCGGCGAGATGTTCGACCCCGCGCCCATGCCCGATTTCGTCTTCCGCGAGGGCGACCACATATTCGTCATGGGCAAATCGCGCGATGTATTCAAAATGTCTGCCAAAACCTGACTATAACAGTTGCTTTTGTGCATAATTTAGGATATAATTTAAAAAAACTTGAAAACCCACGGGGCGGAAAAAGCTTTTGACATTGCCTTGTACAGAGAGGGGGACGACAGCTGAAAGTTTCCCCAAGGAAAGAAAGCCCATGCGCCGTCCCAGAAAGCACAGCGTGCAGGTTTGCAATGCGCTCTGCATTTCAGGGTCGGGCCAATTCCCCGCGGCAGCCCCCGTTACGGGCAGAAACAAGGCAGTCTTCGGACTGCGAAGTAAAGTGGAACAGCGACAGAGCGCCTTTACATATACTGTAAGGGCGCTCTTTTTTAAGGCGCAACGGAGATGACATAAGGTGTTTTTCAAAAATCTCAGAATGGACCTGGAGGCCGCAAAGCGGAACGACCCCGCCGCCAGGAATAAGTTTGAAATCTGGCTGACCTATTCGGGGGTAAAGGCGCTTTCCCGCCACAGACTGGCAAACTTTCTGTACAGGATTCATCTTAAACTGCTTGCCCGCATCGTAAGTCAGTGGACAAAATTCACCACGGGCATAGAAATTCACCCTGCCGCGAAGATTGCCCCGGGCGTATTCATCGACCACGGCGAAGGCGTGGTGATAGGCGAGACTGCGGAGGTTGGCAGCGGGACGGTGCTGTATCAGGGCTGTACGCTTGGCGGAACGGGCAAGGAAACGGGCAAACGTCACCCTACGATAGGGTGCAACTGCGTGATTTCGGCGGGCGCCAAAATACTTGGCAACATAATCGTGGGCGACTGCGCCAAAGTGGGCGCGGGCGCGGTGGTGCTGCGCGACGTGCCCGCCCATGCGACGGTTGTGGGCGTGCCTGCCAGAATTGTAAGAATAGGCGGCAGCAAGGACGGCGTCGACCTCGTTCAGGAAAAGGACGACCCTATGCTCCGCGAAGTATGTTCGCTCCGCGAAAGGGTCATCGCGCTGGAAGAAAGACTCAATGCATTGCAGGAGGAAAAAAATGAGGATATACAACACCCTGACAAGGACTAAAGAAGAATTTGTACCGCTGGAGGAAGGCAAGGTAAAGATGTACGCCTGCGGCATAACCGTCTCCGGCGAGGCGCACATAGGCCACGGCTTTCAGGCGCTTATATACGATATAATAAGGAAATACCTCGAAAAGAAGGGGTACAAGGTGACCTATGCCCGCAACTACACGGACGTCGACGACAAGATTATCGCCCGCTCGAAGGAGACGGGCATACCTGCGGACAAGTATGCCGAGATGACGATAGAAAAGATTGACCGCGTCATGCGGGAGATGGATATCGACGACCCCACGGTATGGCTCAAGGCGACACAGAACATAGCCAACATTCAGGACTTCATTTCCCGCCTCATAGACAGCGGCCATGCCTATGCCGTTCCGGGCGGCGACGTGTACTTCGACGTGTCCAGCTTCAAAGGCTACGGCTGTCTGTCCAACAGGTCGGTGGAGGACATGCTCGACGGCGTGAGGGTGGACAATGCCGAGGAAAAGCGCAACCCCGCAGACTTCGCGCTGTGGAAGGCGGCAAAGCCGGGGGAAATAAGCTGGCCTTCGCCCTGGGGAGAGGGCAGACCGGGCTGGCACATAGAGTGTTCGGCAATGAACCGCGCCGCGTTCGGCGACCAGATTGACATTCACGGCGGCGGAAGGGACCTCATTTTCCCCCACCACGAAAACGAAATCGCGCAGACGGAGAGCCTTACGGGCAAGCGGTTCGTAAAGTACTGGACGCATAACGGACTGATAAAGGTCAACGGGCAGAAGATGTCCAAGAGCCTGGGCAACAGCCTGCTTCTGGAAGACCTGCTTAAAAAGTACACCAACGAGGCGATAAAGTTTGCGCTGCTTTCCACAAGCTACCGCAACGACATAAATATTACGGACGACCTCTTCCCCGAGGCGGAAAGGCACCTCACGGAATTCTACCGCATAATTCAAAAGGTGGAAAATGCCTGCGGCAAGGGGAGCGCGGGCAATGCGCAGATAGACGAACGCTTCGACAAGTGCATGGACGACGATTTCAATACCGCGCTTGCAATTTCAGACCTGTTCGGACTGTTCAAGGGCATTTCCGCCAAGCTGGCGGCGGGCGACGCCTCCTGCGCGGACGACGTGATGCAGATAAGAAAGACCTATTCGCTTTTGGGACTTTTCAAAAAGGACGCCTCAGCCTATCTGGAGGAAGTCAGGGCAAAGGGCGCGCACGACGAAGTGCAGATACCCGCAGATATTGCAAAGCTCGCCGAAAAGAGGTGGCAGGCAAAGAAGGCGAAGGACTGGGCGACTGCCGACGCCCTGCGCAAGGAGCTGGAAGAAAAGGGCTACTGTGTAAAAGACAGCAAGGACGGATATACCGTAACAGGGAAATAACAGTTGACTTTACGGCAAAATATATTATAATTATGTAATGTGCGCAGGCAGTTTACGCGCACAATCAAACGCAAGGTAACGGACATGAAAAGTTTTACAAGCGAAAGCTTAAGGAAAATGTATCTGGATTTCTTCAGGAGCAAAGGACACGCAGTAATTGCGTCTGCCTCGCTCATTCCCGAAAATGACCCCACCGTACTCTTCACCACGGCGGGAATGCACCCCCTCGTCCCCTATCTGCTGGGCGAAAAGCACCCCGCAGGCAAGAGGCTGACGGACGTTCAGAAGTGCGTCAGAACGGGCGATATCGACGAGGTGGGCGACTCCTCTCACTGCACGTTCTTCGAGATGCTCGGCAACTGGTCCCTCGGCGACTACTTCAAGCAGGAGATGATTCCCTGGTCGTTCGAATTTCTCACTTCCCCCGAATATCTGGGAATTCCCGTCGAGGACATAGCCATAACCTGCTTTGCCGGTGACGAGGACTGCCCCAAGGACGAGGAGAGCGCGAACAAGTGGCTGGAGTGCGGAATACTGCCCCAGAACATATACTTTTTGCCCAAGAGCGGCAACTGGTGGGGTCCCGCCGGCACGACAGGTCCCTGCGGTCCCGATACGGAAATGCACATCATACGCAACCATGCGGAGGCGGACAAGCTCGGTCCCTATGACTTCGACAATGCGCCCAAGGGCACCTTCCTCGAAATCTGGAACGACGTGTTCATGCAGTATAACAAGAATGAACAGGGCAAGTACGAACCGCTCAAGCAGAGGAACGTGGATACGGGCATGGGCCTTGAGAGAACGCTGTGCATACTCAACGGCAAGGAGAGCGTGTACGAGACGGATATCTTCGAGAACGCAATCGCAAAGATAGAGGAGATAACGGGGCTTAAGTACGGTCAGGACGAGGACACGACAAAGGCGTTCAGGGTCGTGCTCGACCACGTCAGGACGGCGACATTCATGATAGGCGACCCCAAGGGCGTCGTTCCCTCCAACACCGATCAGGGCTATATCCTGAGGAGAATAATAAGAAGGGCGGTGCGCTACGGCAGGAACATAGGGCTGCCCCAGGGTGCGCTAAACGAAGTGTCCGCGACGATAATCGCCAAGTACGCAGACGTATATCCCGAACTCGTCGAAAATTCTGCAAGGATAGCGGAAGAGCTGAACAAGGAAGAGGCAAAGTTCTCCAAGACGCTTGCACAGGGGTTGAAGGAGTTCGAAAAGGTAGCCGCTTCGCTTCCCGCAGGCGGCGAGATGGACGGCGTCACTGCCTTCCACCTGTACGACACCTACGGCTTCCCCGTGGAGATAACCGTTGAAATGGCGGCTGAAAAACAGCTCAAGGTAGACGTCGACGGATATCAGAAGGCTTACAGGGAGCATCAGGAAAAGTCCAGGGCGGGCAGCGAACAGAAGTTTGCCTGCGGACTTGCCGACCACAAGGAGGAAACCACCCACCTGCATACGGCAACGCACCTTCTGCACGCCGCGCTCAAGAAGGTCTGCTCCCCCGATATTGCCCAGAAGGGTTCCAACATAACCGAAGAGAGGCTGCGCTTCGACTTCAACTTCTCGCGCAAGCTTACCCCCGAGGAGGTAAAGGCGGTAGAGGATATGGTCAACTCCGTAATAAAGGCGGACATACCCGTCGTCATGAAGGAAATGCCGCTTGAAGAGGCGCGCGAAGAGGGCTTCACGGGACTTTTCGAAAGCAAGTACGGCGAGGTCGTCAAGACATATACGATAGGCGACTTCTCCAAGGAGATATGCGGAGGTCCCCACGCCGCCAGCACGGGCGAGCTCGGTACCTTCAAAATCGTCAAGCAGGAGAATGTGTCTGCGGGCGTAAAGAGAATCAAAGCCGTACTCATAAAGCAGTAACGGTGCAACGAATAAACGACCAAAATGTTTACCCTGTCCCTTCCGACAGGGTAGATTTGACGTTTGCGAAGGCTTTTCAAAAAATATTTTAAATTTATAAAAAACTTTATAAACCGCACTCAAAACGGCTTGACAGAAGTTTCATTTAATAATAAAATAGTTTTACATTGACAGGGAAAAAGAAAAAAACGGTTAAAAATATGCCGTAATCCAAGCGGATTCGGTAAGGAGAAAAGAATGAAAACCTATATGGCAAACGCCCAGACAGTTGAAAGAAAGTGGTACGTAGTGGACGCTACCGGCCTCCCTCTGGGAAGATTGGCTTCCAAAGTGGCTGCTATACTCCGCGGCAAGAATAAGCCTACTTTTACGCCCAACGTAGATTGCGGCGACTTCGTTATAATTGTAAATTCCGACAAGGTTGTGCTTACCGGCAAGAAGCTTGAAGACAAGTTCTACAGGTATCATACCGGCTACATCGGCGGCCTTAAGGAAATTTCCTACAAGAAGATGCTCGAAGAAAAGAGCGACCTCGCCGTATACGAGGCCGTAAGAGGTATGCTTCCCAAGAATTCCCTCGGCAGGGACATGATAAAGAAGTTAAGGGTATACAAGGGTGCAGAACACGCGCATACCGCACAGAAGCCCGAGACGCTCAAATTATTTTAAGGTGAAGAGGTAAGAATATGGCAAAGGCTAATTTGAAGAAAAAGTTGCAGTTTTGGGGAACGGGCAGAAGGAAGAAGGCAATCGCCAGGGTCCGCCTCATTCCCGCAGGAACGGGCGCTATCGTAATAAATGACAGGGCTTTTGAAGATTACTTCCCTCAGGCTCTTGTACAGTATCAGGTAAAGCAGCCTCTTGCACTTCTCGGCGTTGAAGGCAAGTACGATGTAATGGTAAACGTCTATGGCGGCGGTTACACGGGTCAGGCAGGTGCAATCCGTCTCGGCATTGCCCGCGCACTGCTTCAGGCAGAGCCCGATTGCCGTCCCGCACTCAAGAAGGAAGGCTTCTTAACCCGCGACCCCAGGGTCAAGGAGAGAAAGAAGTACGGCCTCAAGAAGGCGCGTCGCGCACCTCAGTTCTCCAAGAGATAATCATCGGGAAACCGACAAAATCAGGGCATCGCATTGCGGTGCCCTTTTTTGCTGTCCGCTTTTTGTTCTTAAGTTATTGACATATCATTAAGTCGCTGAATAATATTATTTGTCGAACAGTCTTATGTCGTTGGGTATTATTAAGCGAATGAAAAGCCTTAAGTTATTGAACGTAAGCGGTGTGGTTGCGGTTTGACGGGAAAAGAAAGGCGCGTTTTATCTTATGCCGCGATTTATGCTCCGTCGACAGTAATTTCAGACGGCGTGCGTGGCGGCAGAAGGGGTGCGCGTGACGGCATAAGGCGCTGTATGGGAAGCGGCGCGTGCGGCATGGGCATCAGAATTATGACAGACGTGTCAGTCGTATGACATGCTTATCAGCCGCATGACATGAGCGGCAAGCGCATGGCATCTGCCCCATGACATAATTATCAGATGTGCTGCATGAACAGCGGGTGTATGGCATTCCGGTGGCGCGAAGGATGGAAACGGGACAGAGAGGTGTTTTGACTTTATCCGATTTTGCGGCAATGGCAGTGCTGTATTCCTGCCTTTCACGCTTTAAGAGACATTGTCAAACCGTCGCTTTTTTGCGCCGCAGAAATTGCGGCAGGCGTACGGGGGCTTGCGTAAATTGTCGCAAATTAGTTTGCAATGTCGAAAAATATGGAAAATATTTTACAAAATATGTAAAATATTTGCTGTATTTTTATTGCTTTTTAACATTGTGCGTGCTATAATATATTTAATCGGCTGTGGAGATTGTGTCTGTTCTCCTTGCCGTGTCATCAAGTCTATTTTCATAGATAGAAAACTCCTATAAAAGATACGCCCTGCATTTTGCAGGGCGCGTCTTTTTTTGCGCCGTGTTAAGAAAACGCGCACATAATTACTTTATGTGGCGATGCTCCGTGCATACGATGGACGACGCCCCGAGCGTAGCGTTGACGTTATGTGCGTACAGTAGGGGATATATGTGCATAACCTCTGCCGAATGGCGCGCCGTTCTTCGTACGTCGTGCGTAGGTCAGTGCGTATGGCGTTTCGCATTCGTATGCCGTGCATATGCTGTCGGGTGCGTCAGGCGCGGGTCTCGTCGCCGCTGTGTGTCCTGCGCACTCTGCGGGCAATTTCCTCGTGTCGCCGAAGCAGGCTTTCGGCGGCATTGAAGGGCTGTGCCTGACGTTCGGAAGGGGCGGTCTGGCGCGCTCCGTTATCAGACGGGGGCGTTCCGGCGCGGGCAGGCGCCTTTGCGCCATTGTCCGCCGACTGCCGCTGTGCCTGCGCAATCAGCGGTTTTGCTGCGGCAAGTGCCTTGAGAAGTTGCAACAGAGCAGAATTTTCCGTAAATAGTATTCTCCTTGACATATTTTTTTGATTAAATAACGCCGTTTTTTATTGCGTTAAAAGCTGTGTTGTTGTATAATAACGGAGTATAGGCAAAGTTTTCATTTGCATACAAAAAACTAACAACGACCTGAGGATTTTATGCGTAAAAGGTTCACTAAAATTATATGCGCGGCGGTTGCCACAATTTCCGCTTTTTCCCTTATGCTCGCGCCTGCGTGTTCTTCATACACCAGGGAAGGAGTGGGGGCGGATACTTCCGCGGATAAAGTCTCCTCCAATGGCGGCTTCGTCACGGAGACGGGCGACTATGTATATTTCATAAACGGCGTTGCGGAAAATACCGCCGTCAATACCTTTGGCGAAGTTGTAAAGGGCTCCGTCCAGAGGATATCCAAGTCTGACCTGCAGGACGGCAACTACGGCAATACGCAGACCATTGTTCCCCTTATCGTTTACTCCGGCTCCTACAACGCCGGCATTTACGTTTACGGCGATTACATCTACTACACTACGCCTACGGTGGAGAGAAATTCCGACGGCGAAATCCTGAACAGCTATCTGGATTTCAAACGCACCACGCTGGACGGCTCGGATACCATGTCTGACTACTTCTGGCAGAGTACGGACAACACCGTCGATTTCCGTTATGTCGAAGTGAACGACACGGTGTACATTCTGTATGCAATAAGCGAAGATCTTTTCGGTACGGGAACATCGGTCACCAACATTCACTCCGTCAACTGCGAGACAAGGGAAAACACCCTTCTCGCGTACAATGTTAGCGAATATGCCTTCGACACGACGGACGCGACCAACCCCTATGCATACTATACTATGGGCGTTACGCAGTATCTCGGCACGGACAACCCCGTAAGCAAGAGCTATAATCAGCTGTACCGCGTAAGGGCGGACGTCACCCAAAGCCCCAGGACGTACGACTTCTCCGACATGGAGGACTATGACGCGGAGAAAGACCCCCTGTACGTCAACCTTGGCGACTACGTCTATGACGGCATAGGCAAGACGCAGCTCAGCTCCTACGAGACGCAGTATAACTATTCTTACTGGAACGACAAGCAGTACGACATAAACAATTCCGACTATTCCTATTCGATAAAGAGCTACGACGACGGCGAACTGCTTTTCACCCGTACGAGCAGCACGGGCAGCAGCGGCAACGTGTACGTGCTTGACGATGCAAGTCTTCCCGTCGGCACGGACGGCAGAATAACGTCCGAATGGGACGCGATTGACAAGAACAAGGAAGTTTCCCTCCGTCTGTACGGTACAGACACTTCCGCTTATGAATATGTAAAGATAGGCGATACGCTCTACGCTATTCTCGCCGATTCCGAAGGCATATCCAGGGGCGAAGTTATTGGCGGCAAGGTGGAGAACATATTCAGAATAAACAGCGACGCCTCCGCTACGATAATTGATATCCGCAAGGAGCAGATTTCCGCAGACGAAAGCCATTACTATCTGTACTACTCCATGACGGGCGGCAACGGGTACACGCTTAACAGGGTTGCCATCGACGGTACTTCCGATGACTATTCCAAATTCCCCGTGAACGAAGAGGCGGTAAAGGAGTACAGGAAGGTCAAGATACTCGACCTCGACGTTGCAAGCAGCTGGTATATGCCCGAATTTGTGGGAAATACTCTCCTCTTTGCCAGCGAGACGGGAAATATGACCGACTACAACTATATAATGGCGTGCGACCTCGGCAAGGACGGATACATCATGTCCAACGCGCTGCTGGAGAAGTATAACGAGCAGTTCGAAGACGTCAGCGAAAAGATATACGACTACAACGAGGAGACAAACGCGGACGGCACCAAGGCATACCAGTACCTTTCCGACGCGCTTAAATATCTGTACTACACGGGCGATGCAGATTACCTTGACGAACTCATTCAGGCATATGTGGATATACAGGGCAAGGACAAGGAATACATGTATTCCGAGAGGTCTGCGGAGATATACCGCGAGTTTGCAACGGCAACGGGTGACTGGGCGGAATATGCATCCATGACCAAAAAGGTAAACGGCAAGACTGTATACGCCAACAGCGCAGATTACTACTACGCGGTGGTAGGACAGATGAGCGAGGCGGACGAACAGGCGCTTGCCGACAGCTACAAGGCTGACTACATGCAGGAATACCCCGTGGACGATTCCACGTGGTGGGAAGGGCTCAGCACCGTCTCCAAGGTATTCTTTATAATCGGCATGGTGGTTGCAGGCCTTGCGGTAATTGCCGGCATAACTGTGCTTACAATATGGTTGGTAAGGCGCAGCCGTAAGAAAAAGGGCGTGGTAAAGCATACGCATACGGTCGACATGACCGATGACAAGAGCGTGGACGTTTACGGAAACGGCTCCGAAGAATAAGTTAAGGCTGAGGGCAGGACGCACAAATGCGTTCTGCCCTTAATTTTTTTCTTAAAAATAAATATTTTTTTGAATTTGCCTAAAATATTTTATTAAAACAGTTTACAAATTATGCAAATCTTAATATAATGTTACAACAACAAAAGGACAATTTTTTGTCTTTAGGTTTTAGGGGGAACCTGAATATGGTTAAGTACATCAAATGCCCGAGATGCGAGCTGAACTACATCGACGCCGAAAAGCAGGACTACTGTGACGTGTGTATTGCCGAGATGAAGGGCAATAAGCTTGAATTTGCCGACCTTGACGACGAGGAGCTGGACGAGGAGCTGGAGGAAGAGGCAGGCGAAATCTGCCCCGTCTGCGGAGTAAACCGCATGCGCTTCGGCGAGACCATGTGCGACAGCTGCAAGCAGAAGTCGGAGTACGAGGAGGACGACGTCGACCCCGACAAGGACGAGGAGTGGAAGAACTACCTCGACGACGATACTGACGACCTGACGCTGGATGACGCCGAACTTGACGAGGAGCTTAAAGAAGAACTTGAAGAGGACGACGACGAGTATGAGGAGGATTCCTCTTCAGACGAGCTGGAGGACGACTTCGAGGACGTCGATTCGCTTGACGCGCTTGCAGATGACGAAGACGACGATGATGACGACGAAGACGACGATGACGACGACCTGTTCTGATTGAAATGACGACGTATACGCCCGTGCATTGCCTTTACGGCTATGCACGGGCTTTTTTGTATAACGAAAACCCCCAGATAGTCTGGGGGTTCAAAAATAGGCTTTTGCCGATGTGGTATTGAATAAAAACTCCGTTTTGTTAAAATAAAGATGCGACCCGCCAGTTGCAT
>CALVXA010000031.1 GCA_944368635.1 uncultured Clostridia bacterium | reverse complement strand
ACATCTGCCCGAAATGGTAAAAGAGTGCGGTTTGAGTTATGCGCCATCTGACTACTATTTCCGTTATCCAGTTTACGACGGGAATGAGCAGAAGCAATATCTGCACAAGGCGGCTCTGTCTGTTAAACCAAGTCATACATTTTCTCCTTATCATTATTCCGCAAATACGCCTTCACGCTTTTACGTTTGATTATATTATACCACAAATACGTACTGTGTCAATACTTGTAAAAGCAAAAAAAATGTTGTAATATGCAGACGTCCGGCCGCAGACCGCCGCACCCGTCCGCGTTGCGGGGTTTGCCCTTCTTCTGCGGCGCGCATTTTTAAAGGGCGAACGCAATTTCAAAGCGCACGCCCGCAAGGACAAATCAAAGCGCAGACTTGAGCAGATCCAGCATCTCTTCCCTTGTGATTATGCCGTCCTCGTACAGCTTGCGTATTTCGGATATTTTTGACCCCGTGCTTGCAGACGGGGCGGAATATTCGGAGGCGGCGGTTTGACCTGCGGAAGTTTGTCCTGCAGAAGCTTGTCCCACCCTGTTCGTCGGAGGGTTGTCGTACTTTTCCTTGTGTTCGCGCACAAGCTGCAGAAGTCCGTCGGCGAGAGTGCCGCTGTCGACGACTATCTCTTCCGTGGTAAGCCCTTCAAGCACCACCACATGGAATTTACTGCCGAACATGCCGCTGAGTTTTCGCTGTATCACCCTGGACTTGTTTATATCGACATACTTCAGTTCCACCGTGCGCGATTCATAGGAACATTCGCTGGTTTTGAATATGTTATATCCTGTATATTGCTTGCGTACCTCGCTGCCGATCACCATTCGGTCGGCGTCCGTAAACAGCGCCACACTCCACTTGCCCGAGGACGATGTATTCTTGTACCCGTAAGCATAGGCCGCGACTACGGTTTCGTTTGCCCATACAGCCGAAAGCGCCTCCTCAATACACTTGTTCCTATTGATAAGTTCATAGCTGCTGCCCTGCAACACTTTTATAACGTCTGAACAAGACGACATAATTTCCCTCCCCCCATATCTCGCCGTCCGCAAGGCGCGCGGACGCGGGAAAATTTGTTATTATATATATTTTATCACCCCTGCCGTAGGTTGTCAACAGTCGCGCCGCAATCTTCATAAAAACCGCTCCGCGGGGCGGGTAAGCAGCAAAAAAATAGCGGAGGCGCTATATGCCGCCGCTTGCCCCGTCGCGGGACAATGTGCGCCGCCCGCCCCGAACAGCTGTCCGACGCCGTACAAAAAAAAGGACGGCGCTGCATGCGTCGTCCTGAATTTTTAAAAACTGCAATTAAACGAGCTCGATAATTGCCTCTTCTGCAGCGTCGCCGCGGCGCTCGCCCAGGAGATAGATGCGGGTGTAGCCGCCGCCCTGACCGAGTTCTTCCTTGCGCTGTGCGTACTTGGGAGCAATCTCGTTGAAGAGCTTTTCCATAAGGGGATGCTGAATGTCCTGCGTCCTTGCCTTATACTCGCTCTTCTTCTCGGTGAAGCCCTTCACTTCCTGAAGGTCGCGCAGCTTTGCCATGAGCGCACGGCGTACTGCAAGCTTCTTTGCGCTGTCCTTTACAACCCTTTCGGTAACCTGCTTGCCCTTGGCGTCCGTCTTGGTAACCTCGCTCTCTTCGTTGAGGTCATATACGCTCATAGCTTTGGTTATGATCTTTTCGACGTAGGACTGAAGTTCCTTTGCCTTTGCAGCCGTCGTCTTTATCTTTCCGTACCAAAGCAGTTCGGAAGCCTGATTTCTGAGCAATGCAATTCTCTGTTCTGATGTTCTTCCCAATTTGCCGGGCATTTTTTTAGTCCTCCTTGTTAGCTAACGAAAGACCGTACGACTGAAGCTTCAAGATTACTTCGTCCAGCGACTTTCTGCCAAGATTTCTTACCTTGAGCATTTCGTCTTCCGTCTTTTTGGTTAAATCTTCTACCGTGTGTATGTTCGCACGCTTCAGGCAGTTGTACGAACGTACAGATAAATCCATGTCCTCGATCGCCATGGCAAGAATCTTCTGCTGGCGGTCGTCTTCGTTCTTGACGAGTATGTCCATATCCTTTATCGTGTCCGAAAGGTCAACGAAAAGACTGATATGGTCCTGCATTATCTTTGCCGCAAGCGAAACGATTTCCTTTGCGGAGAATGCGCCGTTCGTCCATACCTCCAATATGAGCTTGTCGAAGTCGGTATTCTGACCTACCCTCGTGTTTTCCACGCTGTAGTTGACCTTCTTGACGGGAGTATAGATGGAGTCGATGGGGATATAGTCGATGAGGTCTGACCTGGTGTGGTCTGCACCCTTGTAGCCCCTGCCGCGACCTATGGTTATCTCCATGTCAATCTTGCCGCCCTCGTCAACCGTGCAGATATGCTGGTCGCCGTTGATTATCTCTATCTCTGCGTCCTGCTCTATATCGCTGGCTTTGACTTCGGCGGGGCCTTCCTTGTACAGGTGAACGACCTTGACGTAGTCCTTGTCCGTTATCTTCGTCTTGATTGCAAGCGTCTTTAAATTGAGGATTCTTTCGGTTACGTCCTCCTTGACGCCGGGCACGGCGGAAAACTCGTGCTTTACGGAGCCGTCAAGAAACCTTATTCCCTGTGCCGCCGCACCGGGCAGAGCGGACAGAAGTATTCTTCTAAGGCAGTTGCCTATCGTAAGACCGAAACCCTTTTCGAGGGGCTCCACGACTACCTTCGCATAGGACTGGTCTTCGCTTTCCACTACCTCTATTCTGGGCATATCCATTTCGATCATATGCTACCTCCTGAATTCTGATTATTACTTGGAGTACAATTCGACAATCATATGCTCCGCAATCTGGCTGTCGATATCGTCTCTCTGAGGAAGTGCGATAATCTTACCCGTAAGCTTTTCGGGGTCGAATTCCAGCCACTTGGGGAGATTTGCCGCCTTAGCGGACTTTATCGCCTCGAAGTACTTGTTGGATGTCTTGTTTTCCTTGACTGCCACTACGTCGCCGGCCTTTACAATGTAGGAGGGAATGTTTACCTTCTTGCCGTTTACGGTGAAGTGTCCGTGGTTTACAAGCTGCCTTGCCTGTGCGCGGGATACGCCCAGTCCCATGCGGAACACAACGTTGTCCAGCCTTCTTTCAAGGAGGGAAAGCATGTTTTCACCGGTAATGCCCTTCATGCGGTCTGCCGCTTCATAGTAAGCCCTGAACTGACCTTCCTGAACGCCGTAAATACGCTTAACCTTCTGCTTTTCGCGCAGCTGCTGACCGTATTCGGAGACCTTCTTCCTGCCTGCGCCGTGCACGCCGGGCGCCACGGGACGCTTTTCGAAGGGGCACTTGCCGTTATAACACTTGTCGCCCTTTAAAAAGAGCTTGGAGCCTTCTCTTCTGCAGAGACGGCATTTTGCTTCTCTGTATGTTGCCATAATACTTTACTTCCTCCTTTATACTCTGCGACGCTTAGGCGGTCTGCAACCGTTGTGGGGTATGGGCGATACGTCCGAAATGAGCGTTATCTCCAGCTCGCAGTTGGAGAGTGCGCGGATTGCCGACTCCCTGCCTGCGCCGGGGCCCTTGACGTAAACTTCTACGGTGCGGAGACCGTGTTCTTTTGCTGCCTTTGCCGCAGTTTCGCATGCCATCTGCGCTGCAAAAGGAGTGCCCTTCCTGGAGCCCTTGAAACCAAGTGCGCCCGCGCTGGACTGGCTGATTGCGTTGCCCTGCATATCCGTTACGGTTACCAGAGTATTGTTGAAAGATGACTGAATGTGTACCTGACCTTTGTCGACCTTCTTGAGCTCCTTGCGCTTTCTTGTCGTTGCGGTCGTCTTCTTTGTTGCCTGTGCCATAAAGCTTTATACTCCTCCTGCCTTACTTTGCGCCCTTCTTCTTGGCTACCGTGCGACGAGGTCCCTTCCTCGTCCTTGCATTTCTCTTGGACGACTGACCTCTTACGGGCAGACCCTTTCTGTGTCTGATGCCCCTGTAGCAGCCTATTTCCATGAGTCTCTTGATGTTGAGCGATACTTCCGAACGGAGTTCGCCTTCTACTCTGTAATTGTGGTCGATATATTCTCTGAGTTTGGATACCGTCGTTTCGTCGAGATCCTTGACCCTCGTATCGGGGTCAACGCCCGTCGCTGCGAGAATCTTCCTGGAAGTAGCAAGACCTATGCCGTAAATATAGGTGAGGCCTATCTCTACTCTCTTCTCTCTGGGTAAATCTACACCGGCAATACGTGCCATACGATTTATTTCCTCCGTTTTATTGACTTTCTTTCAAGCCGTGTTTTTTATTTTTTTGTATATGCGAACCCGCAGGCGCGGCGACAGTTGAAAAATCGGAATGTCTGTGCCGTTGCAAGCGGAAGAATTTTTGAATTTATGCGGGCTTGCCGCCCATAAATTCACTGTCATTTTGCGCGCGGCGGCGTTTTGCGCGCGCACACGTGCGACTTTTATATGTATTTTTAAACGCAAAAATGGCGGCAAAAGAGGCCTTGTCCCCGACCTGACGCGGACAATTTTTCCTTCACCGAAATTTTGCAAAATACATTATAACACAATACTGACAGAAAAAGCAAGAAATTACCGCATAAAAATGCGGCAATTTTCGCCCGTTTTACAGTTTTACGAAGCCGACGGGCTTAACCCTGTCTCTGCTTGTGGCTCTTGTTCTTGGAACAGATGACCATTACCTTGCCGTTTCTCTTGATGACCTTGCACTTGTCGCACATAGGCTTAACCGAGGGTCTTACTTTCATAATTGTACTCCTTAAAAAGTTTTTTTGTCTGTACGTGACAGACCTGCAGGCGAGGGGTAATCTCCGCCGTCGGCGCATATGCCGCGCCGAAGTTGTCGTCCGACAAAGGTCAGGACTTGCTTCGCCAGGTTATTCTGCCCTTGGTCAGGTCATACGGGCTCATCTCCAGCTTGACTGTGTCGCCCTCTATAATTCTTATATAGTTGAGGCGGAGTTTGCCCGAAATGTATGCCGTGATGACATAACCGTTGGAAAGTTGTACCTTGAAGTTTGCGTTGGGAAGGCACTCTATTACCCTGCCCTCCGCTTCGATGACGTCGTCCTTAGACAAAATGTTACTCCTTTGACTGAACTTGATGCGTAAGTTTTTTCAGCCCGTATGTCGCGCTCGCATTGAACGAGCCGTCAAACGGCGACTTTATGCCGATATCCGCACAGACCGCATCCAGCAGGCGGATATGCCTTATGTTCTTCTTTTTGGGGGAGGACAGCTTGCGCGTGCTGCCGTCTGCAAGATAGACATACCTGCCTTCCGCGGAGACGACCACGTAGTATCTGCCGCAGTCCCTGCCCTGTGTGCTTACCGCTATCCTGCCGGTTTCCGGCGTCTTTGAATTCATGCCTTTAAGTTACAGGGTGAGTATCTCTACCCCGTCCTCTTTGATGAGCACGGTATTTTCATAGTGCGCGGAGGGCTTTTTATCGGCGGTTGTAACCGTCCAGCCGTCGCGCCTGTCGAAAATAACCTTGTAAGTGCCCATGTTTATCATCGGCTCTATGCAGATGGTCATGCCCGCCTTCAGGCGAAGTCCCGTCCCCTTCCTGCCGTAGTTGGGCACGTTGGGGTCTTCGTGCATTTCCCTGCCTATGCCGTGACCGACAAGCGACCTTACGACGCCGTAGCCATGGCTTTCGGCGTGCGTCTGCACCGCATAGCCGATATCGTAGAGCGGAGTGCCCGCGCGAAGCCCTTCAATCGCCTTGAAGAAACATTCGCGGGTGACTTCCACCAGTCTGCGCTTTTCCTCCGACACGTTGCCGATGAGATAGGTCCTTGCGGCGTCGCCGTTGAAACCGTTCTTTTCGGCGGTGATGTCTACGGAGACTATGTCGCCGTCCTCGATTATCCTGTCGCCGGGTATGCCGTGCACCACGACTTCGTTGACGGACACGCAGGCGCTTGCGGGATAGCCGCAGTAGCCCAGCGAGGAGGGCGTCGCCCCGCACGAAGTTATGTACTTGTATACGAGGTCGTCCACTTCCTTGGTGGTCATTCCCGCCTTTATGTGTCTGCCCACATAGTCAAGCGTCTCCTTGACTATGCGGCAGGGTTCGCGCATTAAGGCAATTTCTTCTTCCGTCTTTACGGTTATCATTTACCCGAACCTTCGAGGGCAGCCGACACGAGTTCGAATACCTCCGCGGGGGTCTTTGTGCCGCACTCTATGTTGATGAGCTTGCCCTGCTTTTCGTAATACTCAGCCACGGGAGCCGTCTGGCTGAAATATGTGTCCAGCCTGCTCTTGACCGTCTCGGGATTGTCGTCGGCGCGCTGATAGAGTTCCTTGCCGCACTTTGCGCAGGTCGTCCTGCCGCCGAGCGTGGATACGTGGTAGCTTTCGCCGCAGCTGCACACTCTGCGTCCGCATATTCTGTCCATGAGCAGCGAGGGGTCAACGTCTATGTTCAGGCACACGTCTATGTGCGCGAACTTATCCAGCTCCTCTGCCTGGAACACGTTGCGGGGGAAGCCGTCGAGCATATAGCCCGTCTTTACGTCGTCCTTTTGAAGCCTGTCCTTGACTATGTCGCAGGTAACCTCGTCGGGGACGAGTTTGCCGGCGTCGATATAGCTCTTGGCAACCTTGCCGATGGGCGTTCCGCCCTTTATGTTGGCACGGAAGATGTCGCCCGTGGAGATGTGTACGAGGTTGAATTTTTCCTGAATGAGACTTGCCTGAGTGCCCTTTCCTGCACCGGGAGCGCCGAGTAATACGATGTTCATCAAGTTTTCTCCTTATTTAAGAAATCCCCTGTAGTTCTTCATCATGAGCTGGGACTGAAGCTGTTTGTCAAGCTCGAGCGCGACGGAAACAACGATCAGAATACCCGTGGTGGAGAACACGCTTATGAGGTCGGTGGACATTCCGACGCCCGTAAGTATTACCGCCAGCAGAGAGGGAATGAGTGCGACAATCGTAAGATAGATTGCGCCGAACAGCGTGATGCGTCCGTTGATCTTCCTGAGATAATCTGCCGTGGGCTTGCCGGGACGGATGCCCTGAATGAAGCCGCCGTTCTGCTGAATGGTCTTGGATACGTCGTCGGGGTTGAACTGCATCGACGCATAGAAGAATGAGAATGCGAAGATGAGTACGCACAGAACGAGCATATATATCAGCTGCCCGTACCAGTTGGGCGAGTTAGCCGCAAACCAGTTGGTGACGCCCGTTTCGAAAGCCGAACCGGGAACGGCAAAGCTTGCTATCATTGCGGGTATGCTTATGAATGCAAACGCAAAGATGAGGGGCATGACGCCTGCGCCTGCTATGCGCATGGGGATTACGGAGGACTGGCCGCCGTACATCTTTCTGCCCTTGACCTGCTTTGCGTACTGCACGGGTATCTTCCTCTCGGAGAGGTCTACCGCAACTATCGCCGCGAACTCGAAGATCGTAAGGATAATGAATCCCAGAACTTCCCACAGCACTGCGGGGTTGCCCGTGAACGCTTCCACGAACTTTGCGACGAGCTGGTCGCCTGCCGTGGAGAGTATGCCGATGAAGATGATGAGGGATATGCCGTTGCCTATGCCGTATTCGGTGATTCTTTCGCCCAGCCACATTACCAGCATTGCACCTGCCGTATATATTACGGTGAGGAATATGCCGGCAATCCACTTGGCGCCCGTCTCGCCTATGGCAGTTGCGCTGCCGAACCTTACGAGGTCGACAACGTCGCCGCCTTCAGCATTGAGGCCGAAGTTGACGATTATGCCTATCGCCTGGGCAACTGCAAGCAGAATGGTGACGTACCTGGTTATCTGCGCAAGCTTCTTCCTTCCCTCTTCTCCCTGCTTGGAGAGCCTTTCAAGCGCGGGAATGCCGACGCTTAACAGCTGAATGATAATCGACGCGTTGATGTACGGACTTATGCCCAGCGCGAACAGCGTCGCGTACATGAGCGAACCGCCCGAAATGGCGTTCATTATCTCAAGGAAGGACAGCTCGGAGATGACGTCTTCGAACGCGCCTGCGTCTATGCCGGGCACGGGAATATAGCTACCCACGCGGAAGGCAAGCAACAGAAGGAGCGTAAGCCATATCTTCTTGCGTATATCCTTATTCTTAAAACAATTTTTTATTGTTTCAAACATTTAGAACCTCTCTTGCGGCGCAGACAGGCAGGCTACAAATCCCCGCCCGCAACGCCGTTTGCCTTACCGATAAAAATTATTCGGCGTCGTTTGCAAGTACTTCGCAGGTGCCGCCGGCCTTTTCGATTGCCGCCTTGGCGCTTTCGGAGAACTTAGCTGCCTTTACGGTAAGGGCTGCGGTGAGTTCGCCCTTGCCTAAAACCTTCAGACCGCCGTTATTCTTTACCAGCTTCGTCAGCTTGTTTTCCACAACGTAGTCATAGTCGACAACGGTGCCGGCAGGTACTGCCGAAAGCTGCGAAAGGTTGACGATAAGGTAAGAAGTTGCCCACTTGTTGTGGAATCCGCGCTTGGGTATTCTTCTGTGAAGGGGCATCTGGCCGCCTTCAAATCCGGGACGGACGCCGCCGCCCGAACGTGCCCACTGGCCCTTGTGGCCCTTGCCGGAAGTCTTGCCCTTGCCGGAACCTATGCCTCTGCCTAATCTCTTGGGAGAAGTCGTTGCGCCCTCTGCAGGCTGTATAGTATCAATTCTCATTTCTCTTCTCCTTATACTTCTTCGACCTTGAGGAGGTACTTTACCTTCTCTATCTGACCGAGGTTTGCGGGAGTGCTCTCCAGGGTCTTTGTTGAACGGATCTTCTTAAGTCCCAACGCCGCAACGGTAGCCTTTACCGTCTTGGTCTCGTTGGATACGCTTTTAATTAACGTAATCTTTACCATAATGTCCTCCGCTTAGCCCAGAATTTCCTCTACAGTCTTGCCCCTTGCGGCTGCAACCTCTTCGGGAGACTTAAGCGCTGCAAGACCTGCTACGGCTGCCTTTACGCAGTTGATGGGGTTGTTGGTGCCGTGCGACTTGGTACGTATATCCTTTACGCCTGCCGCTTCCATGACGGCACGCACGGGGCCGCCCGCGATAACGCCGGTACCTGCGGTTGCAGGCATCATAAGCACTGTGCCCCTGCCGTAAACGCCCGTAACTCCGTGGGGAATGGACGTGCCCTGAAGGTTTACCTTCACGAGGTTCTTCTTTGCCTGGGACGTTGCCTTCTCGATTGCTTCGGGAACTTCCTTGCTCTTGCCCATGCCGTAGCCTACGGAACCGTTGCCGTCGCCTACGACTACAAGCGCTGCGAAGCGCATATTCCTGCCGCCCTTGACGGTCTTGGTTACTCTGTTAACCTGTATGAGCTTTTTGATGAAGCCGTCGTCTTCTTCCCTCTTTCTGGGTCTGTCGTTTCTTCTGGCCGTTTTTTCTTTCTTTTCTTCCATGATTTTTACTCCTTAGAAATTAAGACCGGCTTCTCTTGCGCCGTCGGCAACCGCCTGTACACGTCCGGTATAGAGGTATCCGCCCCTGTCGAACACAACTGCCTTGATGCCCATTGCAACGGCCTTTTCGGCAGCCTTCTTGCCAACATACCTGGCAGCGTCGCTCTTGCTCATTTCGGCAACGGCCGCCTTGATGTCCTTTTCCATCGTGGATGCAGCGCACAGCGTTACGCCCTTTACGTCGTCAATTATCTGAACGTAGATGTGGTTGAGGCTGCGGTACACGCTCATCCTGGGCGTCTCGCCCGTGCCGGATATCTTCTTTCTTACCCTGGTATGACGACGCAGTCTTTCCTGATTCTTGTCAATCTTGTTTATCATGATATCTCCTTTTATATTAGGACAAACCTTCGGATTTGGCGCGTCCGCAGAAGATGCGCCTTAAAGCTTGCGGACGCTAAGCCGCGGCGCCTGGCGCCGCATACCCGAAATTACTTCTTGCCCTTGCCTCCCGTCTTGCCTTCCTTGCGCTCGATTACTTCGTCGCTGTAAGCGATGCCGTAGCCGTGATAGGGTTCAGGGGGTCTGATTGTTCTGATGTCCGACGCCGTCTGTCCGACGAGCATCTTGTCGATACCCGTTACGGTTATCTCGTTCTGCGAAGGGCAGGCGAGCGTGATGCCTTCGGGTTCATCGAATTCTACGGGATGGGAGAAGCCGACGTTGAGCACTATCTTCTTGCCCTGCTTTGCGACCTTCCAGCCGACGCCGCTTACCTTGAGGCTCTTGGTGTAGCCCTGGGAAACGCCCACAACCATGTTGTGTACAAGCGCCCTGTAAAGGCCGTGCTTTGCGTCGAGTTCGGGACTGTCGGTTGCCTTCTCCACGAGTGCATGCGCACCGTCTACCTTTACGACGATGTCGCCTTCTATCTTCTGGCTGAGCGTACCCTTTGCGCCCTTTACGGTTACGACGCCGTCAGCAAAGGATACCGTTACGCCTGCGGGTATTACCACGGGCATCTTTCCTATTCTTGACATATATCTGTAACCTCCTTACCAGATGTAGCAGAGCACTTCGCCGCCTACGTTTGCGGCCTTTGCCTGCTTATCCGTCATGACGCCCTTGTTGGTGGACAGTATGGCGATGCCGAGACCGTCCATGACCTTGGGCATATTTTCTACATTCGCGTATGTGCGGAGGCCGGGACGGGACACCCTTTCAAGTCTGGTGATTACCGACTTCCTCTTGCCGATGTACTTGAGCGTTATTACGAGCTTGCCCGTATAACCGTCCTCGACGAGCTTTACGTCCTGAATGTAACCTTCTTTGAGCATGATGTCGGCGATTGCCTTTTTCATGTTAGAGGAAGGAATTTCTACAGTTTCTTTATTTACAGCCAGCGCGTTTCTGATACGCGTGAGCATATCTGCTATGGGATCTGTCATTTTTTCGTTCCTCCTTTAATTACCAGCTCGACTTCTTCACGCCGGGGATTTCACCCTTATAAGCAAGGTTTCTGAAACAGATACGGCAGATGCCGTACTTACGGAGAACCGCATGGGGTCTGCCGCAGATAGAACATCTCGTATAAGCTCTCGTTGAATATTTAGCAGGCTTCTGCTGCTTGTTTATCATTGACTTCTTTGCCATAACTCTTTCTCCTTACTTCTTGAAGGGCATACCGAGCGCCCTTAAAAGCTCTCTTGCTTCTTCGTCCGTCTTTGCGGTGGTTACGATGCATACGTCCATGCCGCGGATCTTCTCTACCTGGTCATACTGGATTTCGGGGAAGATGAGCTGTTCCTTGAGACCCATGCAGTAGTTGCCCTTGCCGTCGAAGCTTTCGGAGGGAACGCCGCGGAAGTCGCGCACTCTGGGCAGAGCGATGGATACGAACTTGTCGTAGAAGTCGTACATCCTGTTGCCGCGGAGCGTGACCTTGATGCCCACGTGCATACCTTCCCTTACCTTGAAGTTTGCGACAGATTTGCGCGCCTTGGTAAGTATGGGCTGCTGGCCGGTTATCTGCTTGATTTCGTTAACTGCCATCTGTATGGACTTGGCATTGTCCTTTATGTCGCCAAGACCGGAGCTTATGACTATCTTCACAAGCTTGGGAACTTCCATGGGATTCTTGTAGCCGAATTTCTTTACGAGTGCGGGTACGACTTCTTCGGCGTACTGCTGAGCTACTCTGCTCTTATATACCTTATCTGCCATTTTTCGCCTCCTCCTTATTCAGCCTTATCCTCTGCGGATTCTTCCTTCTTTGCCGCGCGCTTTCTGGTACGCTTCTTGGGAGCTTCCTGCGCTGCTTCTGCGGTCTTCTTGCCTGCATATGCCTTGTCGAGCACTGCGCCGCACTTGCCGCATACCCTTACCTTCTTGCCGTCGACGAGCGAGTGCTTTACCCTTACGCCCTTGCCGCAGGAGGTGCAGACCACCATTACGTTGGAGGCGTCGATTGCGCCTTCCTTCTTGACTATCTGCGAAACTTCGTTGGCCTTTCTTGCCTTCTTTGCCTTGCTCTGAAGGTTCACGCCTTCAACGGTCACCGTATTGTTCTTGGGAGAAGTGGCGATAACCTTGCCCTGCTTGCCCGCATCCTTACCGGTGATAACCACTACGGTATCATTCAATTTTACGTTCATTGCATTTCTCCTCTATTAAAGAACTTCGGGTGCGAGAGAGATTATCTTCATGTAGTTCTTTTCTCTCAGCTCTCTTGCAATCGGTCCAAAGATACGCGTGCCTCTCGGCTCCTGATTTGCGCCGATGATTACTGCCGCGTTGTCGTCAAACCTGATATACGTTCCGTCGTTGCGCCTTATACCCTGCGTGCTCCTTGCGATGACTGCCTTTACGACGTCGCCCTTCTTGACTGCGCCGCCGGGCGTTGCCGTCTTTACGGAACATACGATAACATCGCCTATGTTACCCGTCTTTCTGAAAGAACCGCCGAGCACCTTTATACACATAAGCTCCTTTGCGCCGCTGTTGTCCGCAGCCTTGAGCCTTGTCTGAGGTTGTATCATATAAATTCTCCTTATTTATGTCTAACTTACAACTCAAATTTGGTGTAAACCGTTCAGAGGGTGGGGTTTATGTCCTGACACTTAGGGACGCCGCACCGTGACGGATTAAACCGCGCATAGCCGCAAGGCGCATTACTTCGCCTTTTCGACTATCTCTGCAACTCTCCAGTTCTTGTCCTTGGAGAGCTTTCTCGTCTCAACTATTCTGACCTTGTCGCCTATGCCGCACTCGTTCTTCTCGTCATGAGCCTTGAACTTCGTCGTCTTGGTTATGGTCTTCTTGTAGAGGGGGTGTTTGCTCTTTTCGGTGATGGCTACGACTACCGTCTTGTCCATGCTGTCCGATACGACCAGTCCTACTCTTTCCTTTCTGAGTGTTGTCCTTGCTTCCATTGTCTTAGCTCCTTAACCCTTTAACTGCCTGGCTCTGATAACCGTGTTGACCCTTGCGATGTCCTTCTTGATGAGGTTGATCTGAAGGGGATTTTCGAGCTGACCGCTTGCATGGCGGAAACGAAGATTGAAGAGAGCGGTCTTGAGTTCCTTTAACTTCGCACTCAGCTCTTCGTCGGTAAGATTCTTTATTTCCTTAGCCTTCATTTGCTTCACCGCCTTCTGTTTCTTTCTTTGCGAACTTGCACTTTATGGGCAGCTTGTGCGCCGCAAGACGCATTGCCTCCCTTGCAACGTCTTCGCTTACGCCCGCCATCTCGAACAGAACTCTGCCGGGCTTAACTACTGCTACCCAGTACTCTACCGAGCCCTTGCCGGAACCCATACGGGTTTCTGCAGGCTTCTTGGAGATGGGCTTGTGGGGGAATATATCTATCCATACCTGGCCGCCGCGCTTGATGAATCTGGTCATCGCGATACGCGCCGCCTCTATCTGGTTGGAGGATATCCATGCGCACTCTTCGGCAACGAGGCCGTACTCGCCGTAGGCAATGACGTTGCCCTTGTGAGCCTGACCCTTCATTCTGCCCCTGTGCTGCATTCTTCTTTTAACTCTCTTGGGGATTAACATATTATTCTTCGCCTCCGTCTGAGATTATGAGCTTTTTGCCGCCCGACAGAACTTCGCCCTTGTATATCCAGCACTTTACGCCCAGAACGCCGAACGTGGTGTGTGCCTCTGCAAAGCCGTAGTCGATGTTAGCCCTTATCGTCTGAAGGGGAATGGAACCGTCGTGATAGCTTTCGCTGCCTGCGATTTCCCTGCCGTCCAGACGGCCGCTTACGGTAATCTTGACGCCCTTTACGCCCGTCTTGGATACCTTGGAAAGCTGCTGCTTTATAGCCCTTCTGTAGGATACACGCTTTTCAAGCTGGGAAGCGACTGCCTCCGCAACAAGCTGTGCGTCCTGGTCTATCTTGTCTACCTTGTTGACGTTGATGATGATTATCTTGCCCTTCGTAAGCTTTGCAAGGTCCTTCTTTATCACGTCTATCTCCGCGCCCGCCTTTCCGATGAGCACGCCGGGACGACCGGTGTAGATGGTAACTTCAATCTTGTTTGCCGCCCTTACGATGCAGATCCTGGAGATAGCTGCCTCGAAGTACTTCTTCTTGATGAAGTTACGGATTACGTTGTCTTCCTTTATATGTTTGCCGAAATCTTTCTTGTCTGCGTACCACTGGCTGTCCCAGCCTGCGATTACGCCTACTCTCAAACCGTGAGGATTAACTTTCTGTCCCATACTTCTATCTCCTTAAATCTTCTTCGCGTCGAGGATAACCGTGATATGGCTGGTTCTCTTTAAGATTGCGTGGCCCCTGCCCTTGGAGACGGGCTGCATTCTCTTGAGATGAGGACCGCCGTTTGCGAATGCTTCCGCAACAACCAGGTCTTCCCTGTCCATTCCGTTGTTATGCTCTGCGTTTGCAGCTGCAGATAAAAGTACCTTTCTTACTTCTTCGCTGCCGCCCTTGTTGCAGTATGCAAGGATTGCCGCTGCTTCCGTCACGCTCTTTCCCCTGATGAGGGCGAGAACAGTTCTCACCTTGTAGGGGGAAATCCTGACGTATTTTGCCGTTGCGTAAGGACGCTTGTCAGCGCTTTCGGCAATTTTTTCTGTCTTTTTCTTCATATTGCTTGCCATGACTTAACCTCTCCTTACTTCTTCGCCGTAGTAGTCTTCGCCGCATGGCCCTTGAAGGTTCTGGTGGGAGCAAACTCGCCGAGCTTGCAGCCGACCATATCTTCGGTGATGTATACGGGGACGTGCTTTCTGCCGTCGTACACGGCTATCGTGTGACCGACCATCTGGGGGAATATGGTGGTTGCCCTGGACCAGGTCTTGACAACTTTCTTTTCGCCCGCAGCGTTCATTGCTTCGATTCTCGACATAAGCCTTTCTTCTGCGTAAGGCCCTTTCTTGACGCTTCTTGACATTTACCTTATTCCTCCAATCAGTTAATTCTCTTCAGGATATATTTAGAAGAGGTGTTCTTCTTCTTTCTCGTCTTATAGCCGAGTGCAGGCTTGCCCCAAGGGGTCATAGGACCTGCATGGCCGACAGGGCTCTTGCCTTCGCCGCCGCCGTGAGGGTGGTCGTTGGGGTTCATGACCGAACCTCTTACCGTAGGACGGGTGCCGAGGTATCTCGTCTTGCCAGCCTTGCCGAGGTGCACGATTTCGTGTTCAACGTTGCCTACCTGGCCTACCGTTGCCCTGCAGCCGATGGGAACGAGTCTCATCTCGCCCGAAGGCATCTTGAGGGTCGCGTACTTGGCGTCCTTTGCCATTATCTGCGCGGAAATGCCTGCCGCCCTTGCTATCTGGGCGCCC
This sequence comes from uncultured Clostridia bacterium, assembly GCA_944368635.1. Taxonomy (GTDB): domain Bacteria; phylum Bacillota; class Clostridia; order Christensenellales; family Borkfalkiaceae; genus Coproplasma. The sequence continues at coordinate 1,965 of CALVXA010000031.1, read as the reverse complement.
CTGCCGGGCTGAAGCTCTACCGCGTGAACGACGGTACCTACGGGGATATCCGAAAGGGCAAGCGCGTTGCCCGCCTTGATGTCTGCCGTGGAACCGGAGAGCACTACGTCGCCTACGTTAAGGCCGAGAGGCGCAAGGATGTACTTCTTGACGCCGTCTGCATAGACCAGAAGGGCGATGTTCGCAGACCTGTTGGGGTCATACTGAATGGAGGTTACCTTTGCGGGGATGCCGTCCTTATTCCTCTTGAAGTCTATGATTCTGTACTTTATTCTGTTGCCGCCGCCGATGTGACGTACGGTTATCTTACCCTGGTTGTTTCTGCCGCCCGTCTTTCTCTTGTCGTGGAGAAGGCTCCTTTCGGGCTTGTCGCCGCTGAGCGCCTCGTTGGCGAGCACGGTCATGAAACGGCGGGAAGGGGAAGTCGGTTTATATCTCTTGATTGCCATATTCGTTCCTCCTCATTAAGACAGCGAATCGAAGAACTCGATCGTCTTGGAATCAGCCGTGAGCTGGACGATCGCCTTCTTGTAGTCGGGGGTGTAGCCCTCGTTCCTGCCCATTCTCTTGAGCTTGCCCTTGCAGTTTACGGTGTTCACGCTCTTTACCTTTACGCCGAAAACTTCTTCAACCGCAAGCTTTATTGCCGTCTTGTTTGCCGACTTTGCCACGACGAACGTGTACTTCTTGTCGGCTATTCCGTCATAACCCTTTTCAGTGAGAAGGGGTCTTATAATGATGTCATGCGCTAACATTATTCTCCGTAAGCCTCCTCTATTTTCTCGACGGCAGCCTTGGTCAGAACCACCTTTGCGTTTGCAACCACTTCATATACGGAAATCTGCTCTACGGGAAGGGTCTCCAGCCTTTCAAGATTTCTTGCGGCGAGGATGACCTTTTCGTCTGCCTGGTCCATATATACGACAGCAGTCTTGTCAAGGCTGAGCGCCTTCTGGAATGCTGCCATTTCCTTTGTCTTGCCTTCCTTCACCTCGAGCTTGTCGACAACTACCACTTCGCCGTCTGCAACCTTCTTGGAAAGTGCGGAGATGAGAGCGGCAACCTTTGCCTTCTTGTTCATGCTCTTGGAAAAGTCGCGGCTCTTGGGTGCGAACACTACGCCGCCCTTTATCCACTGTGGTGCCCTTATGGAACCCTGGCGGGCGTTGCCCGTGCCCTTCTGGCGCCAGGGCTTCTTGCCGCCGCCGCGTACTTCCGTACGGGTGAGCGTGGACTTCGTGCCCTGTCTTTCGTTTGCGAGCCTTGTTACTACTGCCTGATGGATGAGCTCTTCCCTGTACTCTGCGCCGAATACCTTGTCGCTGAGCGTCATGGTGCCGGCTTCGCTTCCGTCCATCTTATATACCTTAATGCTGGGCATTTACTTCGTCCTCCTTATTTAACGGTATCGTTAATGGTAACGATGCTTCCGTCAGGTCCGGGGACAGAGCCCTTAACAAGGATGCAGTTTCTCTCTGCGTCGACTCTGACGATTTCCAGGTTCTGAACGGTTACGTTGTCGCAGCCGTACTGACCTGCTAAGTGCTTGTTCTTGAATACTCTTGAAGGGGAGCTGTTCGCGCCCATGGAGCCGGGCTCTCTGTGCACGGGACCTACGCCGTGCGTTTCCTTCAGGCGGTGCTGGTTCCACTTCTTGATTACGCCCGAATAGCCGTGACCCTTGCTGACGCCGTGTGCGTCAACCCTGTCGCCTGCCGCAAAGATGTCTGCCTTTACTTCGCCGCCTACGCTGTATGCGCTGAGGTCTGCAAGGCGGAATTCCTTGAGTACCTTGCAGGGCTTTACGCCTGCCTTCTTGAACTGTCCGAGTTCAGGCTTGGTGAGCGATTTTTCCGTCGTTTCGTCAAAACCGAGCTTAAGTGCGGCATAGCCGTCCTTCTCAACAGTTTTGATCTGAACCACGGGGCAGGGACCTGCCTGAAGTACCGTTACGGGAATTACTTT
>CALVXA010000030.1 GCA_944368635.1 uncultured Clostridia bacterium | reverse complement strand
CCCACCACCTTGCCGTTGGGAATGTAGGCTATCGCCACCTTGCCGAAAAAGGGCATCAGATGGTGTTCGCACACGGAGGAAAATTGTATGTCCCTTTCGATGACCATGTCGCCTCCGTCGGCGTCGAACGTCCTTGAAAGTATTTGTTCCGCCGACATCCCGTTGCCCGAAGTGAATTCCGCAAAGGCGTCCGCCACGCGGCGGGGCGTGTCGGCAAGTCCCTGCGACTGAATATCCTCGCCCAGCGCGAGCAGAAATTCGCGCACGGCATTCATTGCCCTTTCTCTGTCCATTGTCTGCCCTCCTTGAGTACTGTGAAAGACCCGCACAGCACGGTAACTTTATCCTTTGAAAGCGACAGCGCGCAGGAAACGCTTTCCGCAACGCAGACTTCAGGTCCCTTGTCCCTGAATGCCGCCGCAATTTTTTCTGTCTGCATGCGCCTGTAGCTGGGCGCAGGAACCACTATAACCCTGTGAAAGTACGGCGAAAGAATGTCCGCCGCCGCCTGCACGTCCTTGTCCGAAAGACAGGAAAAGACGAGCGTCTTTTCTCCGCCGATTGAGGCAAGTTTCTCGGTGAGGGGCACAAAAGACGCGGGATTGTGGGAGCCGTCAAGCACGTATGTCCTGTCTCCGCGCACCACTGTCTGTACCCTGCCTTCAAGCCGCGCGCGCTTAAGCCCGCGGACTATTGCCCCTTTCCCTGCGCCAAGCATGCTGCACGCAAGCGCCGCCGTCGCCGCATTATGGCACTGCGCGCTGCCAGCCATGCGAATGAAATATCTTTCGCCGCGGAAGGTGAAATACTGTCCGTCTTCAGCGGGGGTTATGTCTGTAACTCCGTCGGCAAACGTTGCGCCGAGAGATGTAAAATACCCCCTCGCTTCCTCGCACTGCAGGGAGTTTACCACGGCGGGACAGTCCTTTATTATGCCCGCCTTGTGACGGCATATCTGCGTAACCGTATTTCCCAGCACGGCAGTGTGTTCGAGGGACACTGAAGAGATTATTGCCATTTTTTTACAGCTTATTGCATTTGTTGCGTCTTCAAGTCCGCCCAGTCCGCATTCCAGCACGGCATACTCCGCGCCGCAGTCGACAAACAGGTTGAGCGCCGCAACCACCTCTATTTCAAAAGAGGAAGGCTTATCCGCCATTCCGCACGCCCTTTCATACACGCGCGAAAGGTGATACCTGAGCTTGTCCTCGTCGTGAAATTCTCCGTTTATTCTGAACTTTTCCGCATAGTCGAACACTGCGGGCGAAGTAAAAGTCCCGACTGTCTTGCCCTCTTCAAGCAATATGTCCGTGACGTACTCCGCAATGCTGCCCTTGCCGTTGGAACCTGCAATATGCACGACCGAAAGTTTTTTTTCGGGAAAGCCGAACGCTTCCAGCAGGGCGCGCGTCCGCCCGAGACCGAATTTGCTTCCGTCAGATTCCGCATTGACTATTTTTTCGATTATATCCCGCTGAGCTGTATTCTGCACTTAAAAAGGACGCTCCCTCAAAAAAAGTTGCGTCCTTTATTTTTCTTGCTTGTATGTCAGGACGCAGCCGAGTTACCGCAGGCTCCGCTCGCCTTTCGTGCGCAGGCTGTCCGACCTGCACCACTTTACGCAACTTGACTATGCAACGATTATATCACCCGTCGCCGTCTTTTGCAAGAGATTATAACCCCGAGTTGCACCGCGCTTGCGACAAATATTTTTGTCTTTTCGGCGCACACTTATATATATGGCACTCATATTCATAAGGACGGCAATAATCTTCGTGACTCTGCTTGCCGTAATGCGGCTTATGGGTAAAAGTCAGATAGGCGAAATGCAACCATTCGAGTTCGTCATAACCCTGCTGATTGCGGAGCTGGCCTGCATACCCATGGCGGACAGCTCCATTCCCCTGCTTTACGGCGTAATTTCCATACTGGCTATCTTCGTCCTGCATCAGACGGTATGGCTCATTGACCTGTTGTTCAGACCAATGAAGACCGTAATCTGCGGCAAGCCGTCGCTTGTAATCAACAAACAGGGAATTGACAGCTACCAGCTGCGCAAGAACAACCTGGACGTAAGCGACCTGGTGGAGAGCATGCGCTCCGCAGGTTATTTCAACCTTGACGACGTATACTACGGGCTGTACGAGGCGAACGGAAGTTTTTCAGCCCTGCCCAAGGAAAAGCTTACGCCCACACTGCCGCTGGTACTTATAGACGGGGGAAAGACGGTGGAAAAGAACATGAGCATAAGCGGCATGGACAGAAAGGAGCTGGAAGAGTTTGTAAGGCAACAGAAATGCAGACTGAAGGATGTGCTGGTGATGACCGTAGACGGGGACGGACGCGTCTACTTCCAGAAAAAGGGAAAGCCCTATTCAATCCTTAAATGCGAGGTAAAGGGCAAATGGTAAAGTCCATAATTTACACGCTTGTCGCGGTTGCGCTTTGCACGCTTTTCTTCATCTGGACGCAGAGCTATATAAGACAGCAATTCGGACAGTTCGGGGACGCCCTGCACGAACTTTACGATAAGACGGAACAAAAAAGCGCCCTGAGGGAGGACGCTTACGCCGTCAGAAGCATGTGGGCGGACAAGAAGAAAAAACTGCACATCTTCATACCGCACAACGACATATCATACATCGACTACTGGCTGAGCGAGGCTTGTTCGCTTATCTATACGGGACATTACGACCTTGCGCTTGGCAAACTTGAAGTGCTTGCCGAGATAACAAAAAATCTGCCGGATGCCTACTCCGTGCAGCTGGAAAACATCTTCTGACGGCAAATGTATAGCGCCTGCCTCCGCGCAAAGTCTGGTTTTTTCCGCCGCCCGCGCGCAGAAGGCAATACCGCAAATTCCGACTTTGAAGCCTGACCGCAGAAGGAAAGCGCCTGCCGCTTACTCATATTCGCCGAAATCTCGCCTGGGGTCAGGGTGAAAGCACGGGTCGTCGCACGCGCCGAACGGCTTGCAGGCATCCCTTCCCCTGTCGCGGCGGGGGTGAGGGTCACAATCGGGTTTGCCCTGCGTTCTGACGAGAATTACGTCTTCGCCCACCTTCACTATCTGCGAAACGGGTATGAGCATATCCGACCGCGTGAGGCGGAAGCCCTTCCCGCCCGTGACGAAAAAGCCCTTGATTTTATTTTCGGGAAGTAAAAGAATGACGTCGTATATCCTGCCGAGGTTCTTGCCGTCGCCGACAGAAATTACATCCATCTTTTTAAGCTGACTGAAGGAGTATTCCATATTCTGTGCCATAAATAATATATGCGGCGCACTACAGTTTTTGTGCGCCGCATAAGCTTAATTTAAACTTTTTATTTCCAGTCGCATTTTATGCCTTGTTTCAGCCGCCGATGCGCATGAACAGAGCGTTGAGAGGGTTATTGTCGAACAGCCACTCCAGATGGAAGGCTCCGCTTATCGCCTGCCGGAAATTTTCCGCAGACTGTCCGCCCACGGCGTGAACAATCTGGAACACTATCAGCAGAAGGCAGAACAGCACGGCAAGCATGAACACCAAGCCGAAAAACTTGTTGACCGCCTTCATGATCGGGTTGTCAATCTCCACTATGCCCTTGATAACCCTTACGACGAATATCCTTATAATCTGCACGACCACAAGCAGAATTATGGCGAGAATGACCTTCTCTATGCCGATTTTAATGAGGAAATCGACAAAGCCGTTGTTGGCGTTGACCATAGCTTCGTGCATCTTTGCCATCAGATCCTGAACAAATCCCCAGCTTGAAACCACGCCGAGGAAGAAATATACCACCACAATGGATATGACTATGCCGACAATGCCGCCGGTAAAAAATTTTAACAGCTTGCCAAAGCCGAACAGCATACCGAGTATGGCGCCGACCACTATTATTCCGAGAATGACCAGGTCTACCGTATTCATTAGTTGCCTCCCTTGCAGATTTATTATAGCACAAGTCTGTCTGCAAATACAATATACGCGGATAAAAAACTTATTGCGCCGGCCGCGTTCCTGCCGCCCGTGGCGCCATCGCAACAAAATTGTAATATATCTGCCCGTGCAAGTCAATAAAATGCGCACGCCGAAAGCGGCAAAACGTCTTACATATTTTTCCTTACGAAGCGGCGCACGATGCGCGCCGCGCAAAATTACGGCCTTAAAAAAGTCAAAAACAAGCGCGCTTTTTTGTCTTACAGACGGGCATTCCCCCCTTGACGACAAAGAGGTTTGGTGATATAATAGTCATATGCATGAAAGATTAGACCTTAAAGGGCTTGTAAACACGCGCGACCTTGGCGGACTGCCTGCCGCGGAGGGCAACATTGCCCCCAACAAGCTTATAAGGAGCGGAAAACTTTATAAACTGCCTGACGAGACGGTGAACGCGCTGAAGCAGTACGGCATAACTACGATTGTCGACCTGCGCATATATACTGAATGCGACGAGACGCCCGATACCCTGTGGGAGGGCGTAGAATACCGCCATTTGCCCGTACTGTGCACGGCGACGCCCGGCATAACGCGCGAAAAGAGTATGCGCCGCACGATGTCCATCGAGGCAAAGAGAATCAAAAAGGAATTCGGCACGACGGACAACTACATGAAGGAAATGTACCGTTCCATCTTCTTCAATCAGGAAGCAAAGATACGGCTTACGGAAGTACTTCGCCTTATCATAGAGAACGAAGGCTGCATACTGTGGCACTGCAGCGCAGGCAAGGACAGGGCGGGAATTGTGGCAATGCTTGTAGAGAGCCTGCTCGGCGTGGACAAGCAGACCATCATTCACGACTATGTAATATCCACAGACTACCTCGGCAGAAAGTTCTTCTGGAACAAGTTCTGGCTGACAGCCGTCCCCTTCGTTCCGCGCGGACTGCGCCGCATACTTATGGCTATGATGGAGGCAAAGCCGGAATATCTGCCCTTTGACGAGCTGGAGAGTAAATACGGCTCCGTGACGGACTACTGCAAGCAGGAACTCGGAATTACAGACGAGGACATTGCGACGCTGAAGCGCAAATACATCGTCCCCGCAAACTCCTGAAGCTAAAGAAAGTTTTATGCTGACTTAAAAATTTAACCTTTTCCGTAACAGGAAAATTTATGCCCGCGGCATATGCCGCGGGCACGATTTTTATTATACGCAGGCACAGAATGTGTTCATTCCACTGTCACTGACTTGGCGAGATTGCGCGGCTTGTCGGGGTCCCTGCCTATCTTTACCGCCGTCCTGTATGCCACAAGCTGAAGGGCAAACGCGCTTAAGAATACCGACATTTTTCCAACGCGCGGTATGCGCCATACGGGTACTCCGTCGAGCGAGTCGTCCTCCGCCTCCATGTCAGTTATTATCGCCGCCTTGCCGCCGCGGCACAGCACCTCGTGCACGGCGCTTATGCACTTTTCCGCCGTCCTTTCCTGGCAGATGACGAATATGCCCAGCGTATCGCCGTCTATGAGCGCAAGCGTTCCGTGCTTGAGTTCCCCCGCCGGGTAGGCATCGCTGAATATGTACGAAACTTCTTTAAGCTTGAGCGACGCTTCCACCGCCACGTCGTAATCTGCACCCCTGCCCATAAAGAAAACAGCGCGGCTGGCCGCACACATTCCGGCAAAGCACTCGCACTCCGCAGTCTGCGACAATACGGACGAAAACTGCAAAGCGACGCTGCGGAGCTGCGACTTTGCAAACGCGACATCTGCGCACACGTTTGCCGTGAGGTACAGCGCGGCAAGTTGACCGAAATAACTTTTAGTGGCGGCAACGCATATTTCCGCACCCGCACATACGGGCACGACTATATTTGCAAGGCGTGTAATTGCCGAGTATCCGCAGTTTGTGACTGCAATAACCTGCGCGCCCGTCTGTCTGAACAGGGAAACCGCGCCCACGGTATCCGCCGTCTCCCCGCTCTGGCTTATTGCAATTACAAGCGTATTCTTTGACATTTTGGGAGGATAGTAGCGCAGTTCGCTGGCAATTTCCACGCGTACGCGCGCACTGCTTTCTCCGAAGAAGCGTGCGGCGATCAGCCCCGAATTGTAAGCCGTGCCGCACCCCGTGAGTATGATTTCGTCCGCGCCGCTGACGAGTGAGCGCAGCCTTCCGAGGTCAACGCTTCTGAAAAAGCCCTCAACGGTGTCCTCCACCGCGCGGGCGGACTGATTGAGTTCCTTGAGCATGAAATGAGGATAACCGCCCTTGTCTGCGGTGAAGCCGTCGCGCTCCACCCTGCGCGCCCGCCTTGTGACGGTATTCAGACAGAAGTCGAAGTACTGCGCACCGCTGCGGGTTATCACGGCAATGTCGCCGTCTTCCATGACGGTGATTTCGTCCGCGCTTTCGGGCAGGGCGGGCACATCGCTTGCGGCAAATATGCCCTCTTCGCATACTCCCACGACAAGCGAGCTGCGGTTGCGGACGGCGACGAAGCCTTCAAACCCTTCACACAGCACCACGAGCGCGAAGGAACCGCGCAGCCTTACCGCAGCTGCCGCAACGGCGGCAAGCACATCGCCGCGGAAATTGTCGGCAATGAGTTTTACAGCCACCTCGCTGTCCGTTTCCGATCTGAATTCGTACCCGCGCGAAATCAGTTCGTCACGCAATTCCGCATAGTTTTCAATTATGCCGTTATGCACGACGGAAAAACGCCCTTCGCAGTGAGGGTGCGCGTTTACGCCTGAAGGGGCGCCGTGCGTCGCCCACCGTGTATGCCCGGCCGCCACGTTGCCCTTTAGTCCGCCGACATATTCCGCAAGTCCGCTCACCCTGCCGCTCTTTTTTACCGTGACTATCTTTCCCCCGCCGAGGGCGGATATGCCCACGGAATCGTAACCCCTGTATTCCAGCCGCAGAAGCCCTTCATAGACGCTTTTCGCGGCGCAGTCATCTGACGTGATGCAGCCGATTATTCCGCACATATTCCCTCCCCGTCGACGTTTTCTATTGCGCGCGCCACGATGGCCGCCGCCTGTACGCACTCCTCGTCGGACTGCGCCTCCGCCAGCACGCGTATTACGCTTTCCGTGCCAGACGCCCTGACTATCAGCCTGCCGCGCGGGCCTAAAATGTCCTTCGCCGCACGCACCGCAGCAGCAACGCGCACGTCCGAAAGCGACTTTTCCCTGTCCCTTACGCGCACGTTGACAAGCTGTTGGGGCAGTTTTGTGAACCCCCGCACGAGTTCGGAGGCGCGAATTCCCCTGTCCGCCATAATCTCCGCAAGCATGATTGCCGTGACTATGCCGTCGCCCGTGTTTTCAAGCTTGCCGAAGATTATATGCCCCGACTGCTCCCCGCCCAGCACGGCTCCGCACTCCGCCATCTTTTCGCGCACGCGGCTGTCGCCGACGGGACAGGTTATGACCTGTATCTGCCTTTCGGAAAGACAGCTTTTAAGTCCGCCGTTGCTCATTACCGTGGCGACGACCCTGTCGGCAAGCAGTTCCCCCCTGTCCTTAAGCGTGCAGGCGGCGGCGTAGAGTATTCCGTCGCCGTCAATCACCTGTCCCCTCTCATCTACGCATAGGCACCTGTCCGCATCGCCGTCAAAGGCAAACCCCACGTCCAGCCCGTGTTCCCTTACTGCCCTGCACAGCGCGCCCGTATCCGTCGCGCCGCACCCTTCGTTGACGTTCAGCCCGTCAGGTTTGTCGCCAAGCATGCAGAGCGTCGCGCCCAGCGCTTCGAACACGTTGCGCGCTATCTTGTAACCCGCGCCGTTCGCACAATCCAACCCTATCTTCAAACCCTTGTAAGAATTTGCCGAAAGGGAGATGAGGTGCCCCGTGTAGCGGTTTCTGCCCGCAACGTAATCCACCGTCCTGCCAATCTTTTCGCCGCAGGCAAAGGGGAGCGACGTCCTTCCGCAGACGGCAAATTCCCCGTCGAGGTAGCGTTCTATCAGCTCCAGCACTCCGCTTTCCAGCTTTTCGCCCGCGCCGTTCAGAAGCTTTATGCCGTTATCTTCATAAGGGTTGTGGCTGGCAGAAATCATGACTCCGCAGTCAAACCCCTCGCATCTGGTCACGAACGCTACGGAAGGCGTCGTCGTGACGTGCATTATGTACGCGTCCCCGCCAGACGCCGTAATTCCCGCGGCAAGGGCATATTCGAGGGTGTAGGACGAAAGACGGGTATCCTTGCCTATCACCACCCTGCACCCGCCGCGGCGGGACAGATAGTACCAGCCCAGAAAGCGCCCCACTTCGAACGCCTGTCTGCTGTCTATGGTTACGCCCGCCCTGCCCCTGAAGCCGTCCGTCCCGAAATATTTACCCGTCTGAATACCTCCCCTCTGCCCTGCCTTCAAGCATTTTCGGCCTCACGCGGCCTACGCAAAGCGCCTTTTCCGGCACTTCCCCGCAGACTGTCGTTGCCGCCGCAATATACGCTCCCCTGCCTATGTGCGAAGGCGCGATTATATTGCAGTTACAGCCTATGAAGCAGTTATCTTCCACTATCGTGCCGCGCTTGACTTTTCCGTCAAAATTCGCGAACACGACGCCGCAGCCGACGTTTACGCGTTTACCCACGCAGGCGTCGCCTATGTATGCAAGGTGCGCCGCCTTGCACCCCTCGCCGAGAGTGGAATTTTTAATCTCCACAAAGTCGCCTATCCTGCAGCCGTCCGAAACGACTGCGCCCTGCCTTATATGCGCGAACGGTCCTATGTTGCACTCCGCACCTATACGGCTGTCCTTGAGAGTGCTTGCCGAGACATATGTGTCCCTGCCTATATAGCACGATTCCACATATGTATTGGGAAGGATGTTTACGCCCGCACATATGCGGCTTTTGCCAACTATCGTACAGGGAGAATACAGCGTCGCGCCGCCGTCGACTATCACCTCGTCGCCGACTATCACGTCGCAGCCGACTACGTTTACGCCCTTTTTCCTGAGCGCTTTAAGCCTTGCCTTTGCCTTTAACTTTTTCATAGCGATAATGTAAGATATGCGCTTGACCGCGCAAAAGTTTACATACGCACGAAAAATACAGATAATCTGTACGTAAAGTCGCTCCGCCTCCGCCGCCATGGAAAAACCAAAAGCAGCTTTCCACCCTTCATACCTGACCGACGATAAAGGCGGCGGACAGGCTTAAAACACGGACAGATTTTGCCAGAGGCGCTGCCATTGAGGAAAAAGTACGATAAATTTTGTAAATATAAAAGGTAAAATGCAACGCATGACAAAAATATACACAAATATTCATACATATTCAGAATTTATACAGTTTAGCATACTGCGGGGGTTGACAAAGGCGCGCAGTAGTTGTACAATATGTAAATAATAATTTTAAGTTATACGCCCATTGCGGCGAATATCGAAAGGGAGATAAAACCATATGAAATTGAAAGGCGCTGACATACTCATCAACTGCCTTTTGGAACAGGGCGTGGACACCATTTTCGGCTATCCCGGCGGAGCGGTGCTGGACATTTACGACGCCCTTTACAGGAACGGCAAAATACACCACATTCTGACCGCGCACGAGCAGGGCGCGGCACACGCCGCAGACGGCTATGCAAGGGTTACGGGCAAGGTAGGCGTATGCTTTGCCACCAGCGGACCGGGCGCAACCAATCTTGTTACGGGAATTGCTACGGCATATATGGACAGCATTCCCATGGTTGCCGTTACGGGTAACGTGGGACTGAACATGCTTGGCAGAGATTCCTTCCAGGAAGTTGACATTGCGGGCATAACCATGCCTATCACCAAGCACAATTTCATCGTAAAGGACGTAAAGGAGCTTGCCTCTACCATACGCAAGGCGTTCTATATTGCCTCCAACGGAAGAAAGGGCCCCGTTCTCATCGATATACTCAAAAACGTTCAGACGGCGGAATGCGAGTACGAACCCGCAAAGCCCCTTCCCCCCAAGAAGATTGCCATTGACAATGGCAACATTGACAGGGCGGCGGAGATTATAAACGAGAGCAAAAAACCGCTTGTTATGGTCGGCGGCGGCGTCGTGGCGAGCAGGGCATTCGACGAACTTAAGGACTTTGCCGAAAAGATTGACGCGCCTGTGACGTATACCCTTATGGGCAAGGGCGCGCTTCCCGACGACGAACGAAGAAACCTTGGCATGCTTGGCATGCACGGCACGGTGGCTGCAGCGCGCGCACTGATTGCAAGCGACTGCATAATTGCGCTGGGCACGAGATTTTCGGACAGAGTCGCGCTCAACCGCGAGCTGTTTGCAAACGGCAAGAAGGTCATACACGTAGACGTGGATAACGCCGAATTCAACAAGAATGTAAACGTGACCCTTTCCGTACTTGCGGACGTAAAGACGTTTTTACAGGAACTGACGCCAAAGCTTGAAGGCAAGGACGGCGAATGGCTTAAGACGGCGAAGGCGGCGGACGGCAAGAAAGACGCAGTCGCAAACGTGCGCGCTTACGACATACTTAAAAAGGCCGCAGAACTTGCGCCCGAAGACAGTCCCCTTATCACGGACGTTGGCCAGCACCAGATGTGGGCGGCACAGCAGTACCCCATGAACAAGCCCGCGCTGTTCTGTTCGAGCGGCGGTCTGGGCACAATGGGCTACGGCATGGGCGCGGCGATAGGCGCGGCGTTCGGCACGGGCAGGCTGTGCGTGCTTGTAACGGGCGACGGCTGTTTCAACATGAATATGAACGAGTTGTCCACCGCAGTAACGGAGGGCGTTCCGCTTGTAATTCTGCTTATGAACAACGGCGTTCTCGGCATGGTCCGTCAGTGGCAGAAAATTTTCTATAACCGCAGATTTTCACAGACCACCCTTCACAAGAAGACCGACTACATCAAGTTTGCTGAAAGTTTCGGCGCAAAGGGCATTCTGATTGACAAAAACGACGACATAGGCGCAAAACTGAAGGAGGCGTTCGACTTTGCCGCGCACAACCTTGAACCCGTGCTTGTGGACTGCCGCATTTCCGAGGACGACAATGTTCTGCCCATGATTAAACCGGGTGCGGCATACGAAACGCAGCTTAAGGAAATGGAGGACGACTGATATGCAGAGCGATACGACGAAATACACCATAAGCGCGCTTGTTGCCAACAAGAGCGGCGTACTGACGAGAATTTCGGGCCTGTTCTCGCGCAGGGGATACAACATTGAAAGCCTTACCGTATGCGCGACGGAAGACCCCGACGTCTCCCGTATGACCGTAATACTCATCGGCGACGAATATATGCTCAACCAGATGATAAGGCAGATGGACAAGCTTGAAGACGTGATGAAGATTGGCTGCGCCAACGAGCTTGACTGCGTTTACAGGGAACTGTTGCTTGCAAAGGTGAACGCAAACAGCGAGACGCGCTCCCAGATTACACTTATAAACGAGGTCTACAAGGCGAAAGTCGTCGACCTGTCCATAGATACCATGATACTTGAACTGACGGGCGACCCCGAAAAACTTGACGCCTACCTGAAAGTCATTGAACCCTTCGGAATTCTTGAAATGCAGAGGACGGGCGTAACTGTGCTTGCGAGGGGAAGGCACACGCTTAAGGACAGGGACTGCTACGGCGACCACGTCAACTGAAGCATCCATTAAGGGGAGACACTTCTCCCCTATCTGAAATACGGACAACACGAGGTTATAACATGAAGAATATATTCAGCGACGGCGTTGACATGAGTTCGCAGCGTTCCCTTTTGCGTGCGCTTGGCTGGACGGACGAGGAAATGGCAAAGCCGATTGTGGGAATTATTTGCGCGCAGAGCGACATAATTCCGGGACATATGCACCTTGACATGATTGCCAAGGCGGCGAGCGAAGGCGTAATTGCGGCGGGCGGCAAACCCGTCATAATGCCCTCCATAGGCGTTTGCGACGGCATAGCCATGGGACATGCGGGCATGAAGTATTCCCTGCCTTCCAGGGAAATTATCGCCGACAGCGCGGAAATACTTCTGCGCGCGCACGGCGTTCAAGCAGCCGTGTTCATAGGCAACTGCGACAAAATTATACCCGGCATGCTGATGGCTGCCGCAAGGGTCAACATCCCCTCCGTATTCGTTTCGGGCGGACCCATGCTGGCAGGAAGGGTGCGCGGAAAGAAAACTTCACTTTCCACCATGTTCGAAGAAGTGGGCGCGTACAACGCGGGCAGAATAACCGCGGAGGAGCTTAAGGACTTCGAGTGCAACGCCTGCCCCACCTGCGGCTCCTGCAGCGGCATGTTCACGGCAAACAGCCTTAACTGCCTGTGCGAGGCGCTGGGCATGGCGCTTCCGGGGAACGGCACGCTACCCATGGTGTACAGCCAGAGACTTGCGCTTGCGAAGCGCGCGGGCGCGGCGGTAATGAACCTGTTGGAAAAGAACGTACGCCCTTCGGACATAATGACGCCCGCGGCGTTCAGAAATGCCGAAACGGTGGATATGGCGATAGGCGCTTCCACAAATACAGTGCTTCACCTTATAGCCGTTGCACGCGAAGCGGGACTTACCGAAGAACAGGTGTCCGTGGATATTCTGAACGGAATAAGCGAAAGAACGCCCAACCTTTGCAGACTTGCGCCTGCAGGCGAACACTATATAGAGGAACTGAACGAAGCGGGTGGCATTTCCGCGGTGATGAAAGAACTTCTGGACGGCGGACTTCTGGACGGCAATGTAATGACCGTGAGCGGCAAGCCGCTTAAGGAAGTAGTGGCAAATGCCTATAACCGTGACAGCGAGATAATCCGTCCCCTGAACAACCCCTACTCTGCCCAGGGAGGACTTACCATACTCAAGGGAAATCTTGCAAAGGAGGGCAGCGTTGTCAAAAAGTCGGCCGTGGACCCCGAAATGCTGCGTCACAGCGGACCTGCAAGATGCTTTGACAGCGAGGAAGAGGCAATGACGGCAATTTCCGGCGGTAAAATTAAGGCGGGCGACGTGGTTGTAATACGCTACGAGGGGCCCGTCGGCGGACCAGGCATGAGGGAAATGCTTACCCCTACCTCCGCCATTGTCGGCGCAGGGCTGGGCGACAAGGTTGCGCTGATTACCGACGGCAGATTTTCGGGCGCGACCAGGGGCGCGGCAATAGGTCACGTTTGCCCCGAGGCTGCGGCAGGCGGACTTATAGGCATACTCAGGGACGGCGACATAATTGATATAGATATTCCCGCCTGCACGCTTAACGTGCGGCTTTCGGACGAAGAGATTGCAAAGAGATACGCAACCTTCAAACCCCTTGAAAAGCCCGTAAGCGGGTACCTTGCAAGGTATCGCCGCAGCGTAGCGTCTGCCTCCGAGGGCGCGGTATTCAAAAAGTAAGATATTGCCGCGCGCAAAGGCATATAATATATACCTATGAGAGATAAAATATGTATTTTTAAGGCGGAAACGGACGTTAACGCCATTGACATAGACTTAACGGACGCACAGGCGATTATAGTCAGGTCGGACGATGACCGTCTGTGCGTTACAATGCCCCAGGCTTCCAACCTGCACGCGGCATGCGACGGCACTACGCTGTACATAAGCCAGCAAAAACGCCCGATATTCTCCGCCAGGCAGACGATAACGGTAAGCGTGCCGGGTCACATAGTCCCTTCTGTAAAAGTGGGCGGCAAGAAGGCAGACGTACACATAGAGGACGGCATTTACGGCGAAATACGCCTTGACTGCGAGAGCGCGAAGCTTTACGTCTCTGACGCAGACGCGGAAAGCCTGAATGTGTGCGGCGACAGCGTGGACGCCAACCTCGAAGACACCGTATTCAGGCGCAGTCTTTACGTAAATGCGCGTAATGCAGATTTTCTTGCGCAACACACATTCGCGGGCGTGACTGTCGTGAGGACGAAAAAGGGCAGCATCGGCATAGTAAGAATGAAGACGCGCGACTGTACGCTTGAAACCGAAGATGGAAACATAACTGCCACACTTACGGGCAGAAAACAGGATTTTAATCTTAACATAGTTTCGGGTTCCTCCCCCTCCGACAGGAGCGAAGAGCGCAAGGGCACGCATAACTTCAGCGCATTCGCGCGCAGGGGCAGCGTTACCGTTGACTTTGCGGAAGAGGAATGTGCGGCAGAGCTTGCGGAAGAACAGCTCAGCCGACAGTCAACCGAAGACGGAACTGCCGACGAACACAGCGATAAGGAGATTTGACAATGGGAATGACGGCATCGCAGAAAATTCTTGCGGCGCACGCAGGGCTTGCCGAGGTGAAAGCCGGTCAGCTGATATCGGCAAAGCTCGACCTCGTGCTTGCAAACGACATAACGGGACCCGTAGCTATAAGGGAATTTAAAAAATCAGGCGCGGAGCGCGTGGCAGAGCGCGACAAGATTGCGCTTGTAATGGATCACTTCGCCCCCAACAAGGACATAAAGAGCGCGGAACAGTGCAAGATCTGCCGCGTATTTGCCAAAGAACAGGGCATCGAGAACTTCTACGACGTGGGAAAGATGGGCATAGAGCACGCCCTTCTGCCCGAACTCGGACTTGTGGGCGCGGGCGACCTCGTGATAGGTGCGGACAGCCATACCTGCACCTACGGCGCGCTGGGCGCATTCTCGACGGGAGTAGGCTCCACGGATATGGCGGCAGGCATGATAAGCCAGACCTGTTGGTTCAAAGTCCCTTCAGCCATTAAATTCGTACTGCACGGCAAGCCCCCCGCAAATGTCTGCGGCAAGGACCTGATACTGCACATAATCGGCATGATAGGCGTGGACGGCGCGCTTTACAAGAGCATGGAGTTCGCGGGCGAGGGCGTAAAAAACCTGTCCATGGACGACAGGTTTACGGTATGCAATATGGCGATAGAGGCGGGTGCAAAGAACGGCATTTTCCCCGTGGACGAAATTGCGCTGGACTACATGAAGGGCAGATTCAGACGCCCCGTAAAGATTTACGAACCCGACCCCGACGCCGAGTACGAAAAGGTATACGACATTGACCTTGCGCAGCTTAAACCCACCGTCGCCTTCCCCCACCTTCCCGAAAACACAAAGACGTGCGACGAATGGGGAGATATTCCGATAGACCAGGTTGTGATAGGTTCCTGCACCAACGGCAGAATTTCTGACATGCGCATAGCCGCAGAAATTCTTAAGGGCAGAAAAGTCAAAGACGGCGTACGCACAATTATCATACCCGCCACGCAGAGCGTCTACAGACAGTGCATAGACGAAGGTTTGCTTTCCATATTCATCGATGCGGGCGCCATTGTTTCCACCCCTACCTGCGGCCCCTGCCTTGGCGGCTACATGGGCATACTTGCAGAGGGCGAAAGGGCAGTTTCCACCACAAACCGAAACTTTGTGGGCCGAATGGGTCACGTGAAGAGCGAGGTTTACCTTGCTTCCCCCTATGTGGCGGCGGCTTCCGCCGTTGCGGGCAGACTTTGCACGCCGGACGAACTTTGAGGAGAGAATTATGAACATTGACGGAAAGGCATTCAGATACGGAAGCGACGTTGACACGGACGTAATCATACCCGCAAGATACCTTAACGACAGCAGCGAAAAGGCGCTTGCCTCTCACTGCATGGAGGACATTGACCCTGATTTCGTGAAAAACGTGCGCGCAGGCGACATAATCGTCGCAGAGGATAACTTCGGCTGCGGCTCCTCCCGTGAGCACGCGCCCCTCGCCATAAAGGCAAGCGGCGTAAGCCTTGTGATTGCCAACAGCTTTGCCAGGATATTCTACCGAAACGCCATCAACATAGGACTGCCCATAATGGAATGTCCGGAGGCGGTCAGGGGCATAAGCGCGGGCGACGAAGTGCGCGCCGACCTTGCTACGGGCACGATTTTCAACGTGACCACGGGCAAGAGCTTCAAGGCGCAGCCGTTCCCCGAATTCATAAGGGGAATAATCGAAGACGGAGGTCTTCTGAACAACCTTGCAAAGAGGAGCAAAAAACAATGAAATACAACATAGCCGTTTTGGACGGCGACGGAATAGGTCCTGAAATCTGCTCAGGTGCGATTAAAGTGCTGGAGCGCATCGGCGAAAAGTTCGGACACCAATTCAACTTTACGCACTACCTGATAGGCGGTAGCGCGATAGACGCCTGCGATACCCCCCTGCCCGTGGAAACTGTGACGGGCTGCCTTGCCTCCGACAGCGTGCTTCTCGGCGCGGTCGGCGGCTACAAATGGGACAATATGCCCGTGGACAAGCGCCCCGAAAAGGGACTTCTTGGAATACGCAAGGCAATGGAGCTGTACTCCAACATCCGCCCCGCAAAACTGTGGAAGAGCCTTGTCTCCGCCTCCCCCCTGCGCCCCGACCTTGTGAAGGACGGCGTAGAGATAATAATCGTAAGGGAACTTACGGGCGGGATATATTTCGGCGAACGCGGCAAGGGCGGAGAAGGTAAAGATGCGTTTGCGTGGGATACGGAAAAATATTCGGTGTACGAAATCGAACGCATAATGAAGATTGCCTGCGAACTTGCAATTAAGAGAAGCAAGCGGATAATCTCCGTAGACAAGGCAAACGTGCTGGAAAGCAGCCGACTCTGGAGAAAGACCGTACACGAGTATGCAGAGCTGCATTACCCCGAAATACAGGTTGAGGATATGCTGGTTGACAATACCGCCATGCAGATTGTAAAGAACCCCGCACAGTTCGACGTGGTGGTCACGTCCAATATTTTCGGCGACATTCTCTCCGACGAGGCGGCACAGGTAACGGGCTCCATCGGCATGCTCGCCTCCTCCTCCCTCGGCGACGGCACAAGGGGGCTTTACGAGCCCATACACGGTTCCGCGCCCGACATTGCCGGCAAGGACATCGCCAACCCCATTGCCACCATTCTTGCGGCGGCGATGATGCTGAGGGACAGCTTCGGACTGCAGCGCGAATATTCGGCGATAGAGGCAGCCGTCGGAAGCGTGCTTGAAGATGGCTACCGCACGGCGGACATCATGCAGGAGGGGAAGACCCGCGTGAACGGAAGCCGCATGGCACAGCTGATTGCAGAGAGAATATGATTGAAGAAAACGTTAAAAAACTGCTGGAAGAAATACCTGAAACAAACCCCTGCGGCGAAAAAGTGACGCTTGTGGCTGCAATAAAGACGCAGACGGTTGAAAGCATAAACCGCGCGATTGCTGCGGGAATTACAGACATAGGCGACAACCACGCGCAGGAATTCAGGGACAAGAACGAATTTATCAACCCGTCTGCAAGGCGACACTTCATAGGACACCTTCAGACCAACAAGCTCAAATACCTGGTAGGAAAAATTGACCTGTTCGAGTCCGTGGACAGACCCGAACTTGCCTCCGCAATTTCTGCAAAGTATTCGGCGCTCGGCAAGACGGCTGACATACTTTTACAGATAAACATAGGACGCGAAGAGAGCAAGAGCGGGTTTGACCCC
>CALVXA010000029.1 GCA_944368635.1 uncultured Clostridia bacterium | reverse complement strand
GCTTCAATTTGACGATTGCAATATTTTATTTGCATTTAGTGCTTTATTCTGCTAAAATTGAGTTATGGCATACGAAATTTACCTTAAAAAGAATGAAGAAAAACGCATTGTTGCCGGTCACAGCTGGGTTTATGCGAACGAGGTTGCACGGATAGACGGCAAGGATAAAAACGGCTCGCTCGCAACCGTCTATGCCTGGGACGGCAGATACATAGGAAAAGGTTACATTAACCATGCTTCCAAAATACTTGTCAGAATTTTCATAAGGGACAATTCTGCAGATGACAGACAGCTTTACCTAAAAAGGCTTAAGCAAGCCGATGACTACCGCAGGAAGCTTGGTTATGACAACTGCTACAGAATGGTATTTGCAGAGGCGGACAACCTGCCCGCGCTGATTGTAGACAAATACGGCGACGTGCTTGTAATGCAATGCCTTTCGCTTGGAATTGACCAGAGAAAGCATATGATTGCCGACTGCCTGAATGAACTCTTCCACCCCAGAGGGATATATGAAAGGAGCGACGTCGCAGTAAGAAAGAAGGAAGGTCTTGCCGAGTACAAAGGCTTGATTTCGGGCGAAGTAGACGACCTGTGCGAGATAACAGAAAACGGTCTTAAGATGTTTGCAGACGTCAAAAACGGACAGAAGACAGGCTATTTCCTTGACCAGAAAGAAAACAGATATGCAATACGCAAATACTGCAAGGGTGCAGAAGAAGTGCTGGACTGCTTCTGCAACAGCGGAGGTTTTTCGTTAAATGCCGCAACTGTGGCAAAGAAGGTTATTTCCTGTGACATCTCCCCCCTGGCGCTTAAGACCGTGGAAGAAAATGCAAAGCTCAACGGTCTTGCAAACATCACCACTCTTTGCGGCGACGTATTTGACGAGCTGCGCAAATTCAAGGCGTCCAGGAAACAGTTCGACGTAGTGATACTTGACCCTCCCGCTTTCTGCAAGACTGCGGACGAAGTCAGAGACGCTTACAGGGGCTACAAGGACATAAACCTCACGGCTATGAAGATTGTGAAGAGCGGAGGATTTTTGGTCACCTGCTCCTGCTCGCATTACATGACTCTGCCTCTGTTCGAAAAGATGCTGATAGAGGCTGCCAGAGAAAGCGGTCGAACGGTGAGAAGCGCAGAGATAAAGACGCAGGCACCCGATCACCCCTCGCTTCTTTGCGCCGAAGAGACACAGTACCTCAAGTTTTTCATACTTCAGATAATCTGAAAATATAGCCATATCGCAAGTATAATTTTAAGGGCTTCGCAGAAATTGTGCGAAGCCCCGTTTTTATACTATCCGCATATTGTCAGAACGCCCAGTTGCCGTTCTTGAAGATCTGTACGCGCTTTCCGTCCTTTGTTATACCCACAATAGAGAGGTCCTTGCTTCCTATCATAAAGTCCACGTGAATCATGGATTCGTTTATTCCCATTTCAATGCACTGCTCGTTAGTATAGTTTTCGTACCCCTCAAGACAACCGTTGAAACCCCTGCCGAGCGCAAGATGACAGCTTGCATTTTCGTCGAAAAGGGTATTGTAGAACAGGATGCCTGTGTTATTTATGGGCGAATCGTAGGCAATGAGCGCAACTTCGCCGAGGTAGCTTGCACCCTCGTCCATCGATATCATCTTTTCAAGCAAATCCTGATTTCTCTCTGCGCCGACTTTAACAGCCTTACCATCCTTGAATTCTACCCAGAAATTTTCAATGAGCTTACCCTGATATGAAAGAGGTTTGGTTGCAACTACCTTACCGTCAGCCCTTCCCTTCATCGGGCTGGTGAAAACCTCTTCGCTGGGAATGTTGGGATTGAAATATACTCCCGCGCCGAGCGTGTTTTCTCCGCCGCCGCAGAATATGCCCTTTTCGTTAAGCCCCACGGTAAAGTCTGTTCCGTTGGAGGACTTGTACTCCAATTTGTCAAATCTGCTGTCATTGAGGAATTTGCAACGCTTTGCAAGGTCCTCGTTATGTTCTTTCCATGCGGCGACAGGGTCATCGTCCACCCTCGAAGCAGTCAGTATGGCTTCCCACAGCTTTTCTACAGCAGCTTCCGCAGATAAATCGGGGAACACTTTGCGCGCCCATTCCTTGCCGGGTACGGAAGCTATGCACCACTGGTATTTGTTTTCGATTGCATCGCGATAATGCTTTATAATCGGATATCTTGCCATATTCTCGCTCGATATCTTTCCGTTATCAGTGCCGTCAAGCCCGTCTGGATCGTCGGAATCAAGCCAGAGAAGGCAACTGAGCGTGTCCACCCTCGTCTGCCATTCCGCCTTTTCGGTAAGCGTAACTTCCGACAATGTCTCTTCCGAACGATAGATGAGGTTGAGTTTGCTGACGGGCATATATGACCACTTTACAGTCACGCGTTTAGCACCATGCCTGTAACATTCCTCCACCACCATCGCCACGAAGTCGGGTTGGTCCAACCCGCACTGTATAACCACTTCCTGACCTTCGCGGACGTTCAGTCCGCAGACAACCAGAAGATGGGCATATTTTTCAAGTCTTTCCTTGTCCATTATTTGCTTTTGCCTCCTTGTGTCAGTGTCTGCGCGCGTTATAGCATACGGCTGAAAAACGCCGCAATTTTAATACGACGCACATAGTTTGTGTATTTTGTTTAATTCTATCATAAAAGCAGATTACAGTAAAGAATATTGCCGCCCTCTCAATAAATTTTTCATGCAAAGTTAAAACTTTGACTGAAAATTGCTTGATTTTTTGCGCGTGATTTTATATGATAATAATGCTTGATTTAAGCATATGCAGAGATGGCTGAGCGGTTTAAGGCGCACGATTGGAAATCGTGTGACGGCTAACCCCGTCCGGAGGTTCAAATCCTCTTCTCTGCGCCATAAAGCGGGGCAGTAACTTTTGTTATTGCTCCGATTTATTTTTTCAAAGAATACAGAGGATTTGAGGGGAGTCAGGCAAGTTAAGCTTTGTATGTCACAGGACTCTACCTGCGACTTGACAGCCCTCTGCTTGGGCTGTCAACCGTGCGCCGTGCCCAAGCGGCTAATCCTCTTCTCTGCGGCATAAAAAGGCAGTAACTTTTGCAGTTACTGCCTTTTCCCTTTGACAAATGTAAGACGGGCAGGAATTTTTAATTCCATGCCCGAACCTTTTAATTTACTACCCTTATTATGGAGCCGACGCTTGCGACACCGGTCAGAGCGTTTATCTCCTGCTCTGCCTTTCTTACGCTGTGCTCCTTGGTTTTATGCGTGATGAAGATCTGCGGAATGTTTTCACCCGGAACGGTAACTTCTTCCTGCACCATCTGGGCAACGCTTATACCGCAACGGGAGAATATTGAAGATACTTTGGCAAGCACGCCAGCCCTGTCCATGACGTTAAGCCTGATATAGTACGCACTCTCAAAATTTTCCACAAACTTCGTGCCGGGTGCGGCATTTTCGGTATTATCAAAGGGCGAATACTGAAAGCTTGTGTGCGTGGCACAATAAATTATATCGCCGACTATCGCGCTGCCTGTGGGAAGCGCTCCTGCGCCCCTTCCGTACAGCATTACATCTTCCACGCTGTCGCCTGTTATATAAACTGCATTATAGCTGTCGTTTACGCTTGCAAGCGGGTGGGTCTGCTTTATGAACGCAGGATGAACCCTGACATCTATGCCGCTGTCGCCGTTTTTGCCTATGGCAAGCAACTTTACGGCATAGCCGAGCCGCTTTGCATAATTTATATCCTCAACCGAAATTCCGCTTATGCCCTCGCGATAAATTTTCGTATAGGGAATTTTTGTATGAAACGCAAGGCTGGAAAGAATGGAAAGTTTGTAAGCCGCATCATAACCCTCGACATCTGCCGAAGGGTTAGCTTCCGCATAACCAAGACGCTGCGCCTCCTTCAGCACCTCGTCATAAGATGCTCCTTCTGTGGACATCTTTGTCAGTATATAGTTGGTTGTGCCGTTGATGATACCCATCATGGAAGTAATTCTGTTGCCCTGCAGGTTATCCAGAAGCGACCTGATGACAGGTACGCCGCCAACGCACGTAGCTTCATAGAACAGACCGCAGTGATTCTTCCTTGCCGCCTTTTCCAACTCGTAACTGTATTTGCAGAACATCTCCTTGTTTGAAGTTACGACAGACTTCCCTGCATTGAGGGCCGCAAGCACAAATGTCTTTGCCGGCTCCACGCCGCCCATAACTTCAACGACTATGTCAACCTCCGGATTTGAACAAATTTCGGCGATATTGTTATATATTTTGTCCTCGCTTATGCCAAGTTCAATCGCCCTTTCCTTGCGACGTTCAAGCACGCACTCGACACTTATGTCAACTTTGTGATTGCGCTTGTATTCCTCTCTGTGCGAATCAAGTATGCGGTATGTTCCGCCGCCTACAACGCCAAGGCCCAATATTGCAACGCCTACTTTCTTCATTTTTTTTTTTTTTTTCAGTTAATGTCGTACAGGTACTTAAGCCCTTCAAGCGTAAGAAGCTTGTCTACTTTATCTATGCACGGCGTCTCTGCGGCAATTATCTCCGAAAACCCGCCCGTCGCAACCGTCCTTACATTCTCGGACTTCAGTTCATGCTTTATCTTCTTTACAATATATTCCACAAGCCCTGCAAAGCCGTAAACGATACCCGCCTGCATGTTGGTTACGGTATTTGTGCCTATTACCTTGGCAGGACGCTCTATCTCCACCCTGGGCAACTTTGCCGTCCCGTTTACAAGACTGTCCAGCGACCCCTTTATGCCTGGTGCAATTATGCCGCCTATGAACGTACCGTTGCCGTCCACTACGTTGAACGTTGTTGCTGTTCCGAAATCGATTACGATGACGGGCGCGCCGTACTTTCTGACAGCCGCAACGTTATTGACCACCCTGTCCGCCCCAACTTCCTTGGCGTTATCGACCCTTATATTAAGACCTGTCTTTAACCCGGGGGCAAGCATGAGCGGCTTTATCTTTAAATACGTCCTGCACATTCGGTCTATCGTATAGTCCAACGACGGAACGACAGAGGAAATTATACCCCCATCAATATCCTCGGGACGATATCCGTTGTTGCGCATTATGCTTATGAGCTGACCGCCATACTCGTCAGAGGTTCTCTTCTGCTCGGTCGCGACGCGGAAGCTGATTGCCAGCTTGTCACCCTTGAATAGCGCGTACTTTATATTAGTGTTACCGACATCGATACAAATTATCATATATTATCCTTACGGCATCATGCCGTCCTGTTCTTTGCTTTGACAATTTTTCTTTCAATAACTCTGTCTACCGAATAGATAGCAGGCGCAAGCACAACGTTAACGGCAAGTTCGATGGCAAAATTTATCATAATCAAGCCGATAAAAGCCCAGAACGCCATACCCACGCTTGAAACAAGCGCATCCTGCATTACCAGACAACCGATAAAAAACGTACCCGTATTGCAGACGGGGGCAGCAACCGCGGCAACATACGCCGCCACATACCTGTTCTTGGAAGAGATCAGTCTGAACAATACCGAGGGTATAAAACCTGCCAACGTACCCTTAAGAATTACAGTTATAACGGCTGCCGCAGGGGTGTAGTTCATAAGCGTAAGGGCAAGCGGGTCAAAAATTGTGATGATTCCGAAAGCAAATCCCAGAACAGTGCCGGCAATCGGTCCCATCAGCATTCCGCCGAGAATGATGGGCAGAAGCACGAATGACATAGAAGTGCCGCCAGGCATGGGAATTGCAAGCCCGAAAACCTGCAAAACAACAACTATTGCAAGCAACACCGCGAGAAGTGCGACATTTCTTGCAGTAAAAAATGCGTTCTCCACATTTTTCATAAAAACCTCCATCGGATTCCGTAAGGATATCCGTAGAAAAAATTTATTTACTTTCTTTATGGTCGGACTTCCACGAATGAAATATCCGCCGAAAGCATCTTCAAATTTACAGTGTTTATTATTATATCATTTAATAACCGATTATGCAAGCAAATGAACGCTTAACATTATTGATGTAGCGCGGTAACATTTCCGCCGTAAATATAATATTATTTAATATAGAGCAAAACGAAAGCGGCTTTACCTGCAGGGAAAAATTTTCAACCTTACATATCCCCTGCAGCTTAATTTACAGGAGGATAATTTATGAACATCTTTTCGCAGTGCGGATGCAACAGCTGTCTTTGGATACTTATTCTGTTATTCATAGCTGCAAGTTGCAGCGGTAACGGCATAGACGGCGTACTTGCAGGCAGCTGTACGCCCATACTCATCGCCATTATCTACACAATGTGGAAAAACGGCACGCTGAGCAGCATACTCTGCGGCGACAAGAGCTGCGGGTGCGGTTGCGGCAACTGACAAGTAAAACTTAAGGGACTGATTAATTCAGTCCCTTATTTTTGTCGAAAAGATATTTATAGCAGGCAACTATTGTCTTGGAATCTTTAATTTTTCCTTCGTCCACCAGCCTGCACAGCTGCGCAAGTTCTAAAAAACTGCAATTTATGAATTCATCCTCATCGGGATTTTCCCCCACAAAAACTGCATCCGTCACCAGATATATATGAATTATTTCGTCCGTATACCCCGGCGTTGGATATATGTCGACAAGGTGCGTACAATTTTTTGCTTCATAACCTGTCTCCTCTCTCAGTTCCCTCAACGCAGCAGGTTCGGCCAGTTCTCCCCTTTCAAGCTTGCCTGCGGGTATTTCCAGCGTTTCTTCGCCGTAGGCATATCTGTACTGTCTGACAAGCGCAACTTTACCGTCTTTGACAAACAACACCGCAGCCCCGCCGCTGTGCCTAATGTATTCTCTTGCCGAACGACTTCCGTCGGGCAACAGCACTTCATCGCGGTAAAGACTGACTATTTTTCCGCCGTAAATCTTTTCAGAACTAAGACATTTTTCTTCAAAATCCATATACACTCCGCTGAACTATTCGACAAAATTGCCTATGGCGTCGAACAGGGCGTCCTCCTCCCTGCCGTCGGGATTGAAAAGCGCCGTAAAATAATTATATCCGAAGGCGAGGGCTTCCACAAGCTCCTTATCGCCCGTTCTGACGGCAGCCGCAAGGCATGTAAGAATTTTATCGGCTGCGATCCTGTCCTCGCTTCTGAGCGACGAGCGGGAAATGAAATCTTTTTCGCGGTCCACGAGCAGAGCAATGCTGCCTGACTGTTCCGAATTTACCGAATCATCACTGCCGAAATCAGCAGAATATGAAGGTCCCTTTTTTCCTAACTCCTCCGAATACACTTCCCTTATTATATCTTCAAGACTTACGATTATCTCGTCGCAAAAAGCATGATAACTTGAGTAATAACTGCCGTCGCGCATATAATAACGCCTGAGGAAGGCATTAAAATTTACCTCATCCCTGTCAAATTCCGCAAGCAGACAGAATATGAAAGCAAGCCTTTCACCCATTGTATCGGGGAGAACAACATAGCTGGAAGAATATACTCCGTTATTGCCGTCGAGCAGACATCGACGCTTTGCCGCGGAGTAGTCGAATTTGGAGACAACAGTATTGAAAAGTTCGTACAGTTCGCTGCTGTTGACTATAGATTTCAGCAAATCCCTTATCTTGGTGGTAGCCATGATAAATTTACAGCTACGCATTTCTTCGCACTTGTCAAGAAAATCTTTTACCTCATCCTTTACGCTGTTCACGGCCCGCTCCCTCTCGTGTTTTTATACATTATATCACAAACTATCGCAAATTAAAATATTTTTCGTCCAAATATCTTGCTTTTAAGGGTGAAATTATGTATAATAAACGAGTATTTTCACCTTGTAAATTATTTGGTCGGGGCACTATGATAAAATCGACAGAAACTTCCACAAACAAATTAATAATTCTGTTCGTCTTTGATAAGATGGAAAGCGCACTGTCTGAAAGAACCATTGTCGACATGTGCTCCTCCTCCAACGAATGGATGGGATATATGGACTGCGTAAACGTCATACACAAGCTTATTGACGACAATTTCATCTACGTTGTGAATGAGGACGAAGACCCGCTGTATTCCATCACGCCCGACGGAAGGGAAACGCTGGCGAATTTTTACATAAATATTCCCAAAAGCGTAAGGGAAGAAATATCCCGCTTTGTAAAGAAAAACAGTGCAAAATACCGGACGAGACAGGAATGTCGTTCCGACTACTATCAGAACAAAGACGGCACGTACACAGTTTTTCTTAAAATACTTGCCCCCGTTCAGCCAATGATGGAACTCAAGTTTGTTGTACCTGACAGAAAAACGGCAAACAAAATATATAAAAAATGGGAAGAAAAGGCGGCAGACGTATATTCTGCGATATACGAAAATCTGTGCGATTGACGGTGATTGACTATGTTTACTTACATAACTAACGGAACTTGCTCCAGAAGCATTTCATTTGAAGTGGACGGCGAAGGCAGACTTCATTCGGTGAAGTTTGAAGGCGGCTGCAGGGGAAACCTTCAGGGCGTTGCCCGTCTTGCCGAGAACATGAAAATAGACGATGTACACGACCTGTTGAAGGGCGTACAGTGTCGCAACGGCACTTCCTGCCCTGACCAGCTGGCAAGGGCAATAGAGAAATACAAGCAGAGCATTGGTAAATAAACCAACCGGGCAGTGCAGATTGCACTTTTTAATATTTTTGCACATGGCGGCTTTATGTATAACGCGTTAATTTACAAAAGTTGCACAATATAAGTTTTTTCTAATTCAGGTGCGGGCGCGCAGAATTTTCTGCGCGCCCGCACCTGTCTTAAAATATACTAACTTCGTCAAAACTTCAGTACTTAATTATCTCCGTATAAAATTCACGCAGGTCGCCGCCGCACAGGTCGATGTAATAACATCTTCCTGCATAGCCGTCGTCGACATTGTATCTTATCACATTAAATCCGCCGTATTCTGCCCGTATATTTACAGCAAGTTTTTCAAATGGCATGCCGTCGCAAGTGCAGTTGCCGTCAAAGCAAAATTCAAGCCATACGCCCCTTTGCATCTCTTTCGTCGTCATATCGTCAAGGCTGACGCCAAAGGCAGGCATCTGTCTGCCCTGCGATATAGCTGACTGCCACATTGCGGATATCTGTCTGAACTCTCCGCTGTCGGCAGCATAGGCGTTGTACTCTCCGTCCTTGATTACAGCTATTTCGGCGGCGCACATAAAGGCATCCGTCAAGTTTTCGAAAACCATCATAGCCTTATTCTGCCGCCTGCTCGCCCTTTTTATTCTTGCGGGAAATATATTCGTCAATTGCGCGCGCAGCGGTCTTGCCTGCGCCCATGGCGAGAATTACCGTAGCCGCGCCTGTCACCGCGTCGCCGCCTGCGTATACGCCTTCTTTGGAAGTCTTTCCCGTCGCCTCCTCCACAACTATTCCTCCGTGGGAATTGACGACAAGTCCTTCCGTGGTATTTTTTATGAGCGGATTAGGACTCGTGCCTATGGACATAATTACGCAGTCCACGTCCATAACGTATTCACTGTCGGGAATTTCGACCGGTCTTCTTCTTCCGCGAGCGTCCGGCTCGCCAAGTTCACATTTTATGAGCTTTATGCCCTTAACAAAGCCATTCGCGGGGTCGCGCTTGTTCTCAGGGTTATTGTAACCCAATATTTCTACGGGATTGCGCAGTATCTCGAACTGTATTCCCTCATCCCGGGCGTGTTCCACCTCTTCCCGTCTTGCAGGGATTTCCTCCATTGAGCGGCGATAGACTATGTAAACTTTTTCCGCTCCAAGTCTTAAGGCTGTGCGGGCGGCATCCATTGCCACGTTGCCGCCGCCCACTACCGCAACTCTCTTTGCGTGCATGATGGGCGTCTTGCTGTGACCGCTGTATGCCTTCATGAGGTTACTCCTCGTGAGGAACTCGTTTGCCGAATATACGCCCTTCAGGCTCTCGCCGGGAATACCCATAAATCTGGGAAGCCCTGCGCCCGAGCCTATGAATACAGCTTCATATCCCATCCCGAACAGCTCGTCCACTGTAAGCGTCTTGCCTATAACGACATTTGTCTGCACGTCTACGCCAAGCTTACGCAGCCCGTCGACTTCCTTTGCCACTATCTCCTTGGGAAGTCTGAATTCGGGTATACCGTAAACGAGCACGCCGCCCGCAAGGTGAAGCGCCTCGAATATGGTTACCTTATATCCTTTCTTGGCAAGGTCGCCTGCGCAGGCAAGACCTGAAGGTCCGGACCCAACAACGGCAACCCTGTGGCCGTTACTCTGCGGCACGGTTGTTTCTCCTGTAAAATTGGAGTTATGATAGTCTGCGACAAATCTTTCAAGTCTGCCTATACCTACAGGTTCAAACTTTATGCCAAGCGTGCATTTGCTTTCGCACTGCGTCTCCTGCGGGCAGACTCTTCCGCATACGGCAGGCAGAGATGAACTTTCGGAAATAATATCGTATGCGCCCTCGAAATCGCCATGCTTGACTTTGGTTATGAAATCGGGTATGCGTATATTTACGGGACAGCCTTCCACGCACGGCCTGTTTTTACAATTAAGGCACCTTGCAGCCTCCGCGACGGCAATCTCATCTGTATAGCCAAGCGCAACTTCGTTGAAATTCTTTGCCCTTTGCTTTGCATCCTGCACAGGCATATCATGCTTTTTGGGTTGAATAGCCATTTACCTTACCTCCTTTTTGAAGAGGTTGCAGTATTCCTCCCTCTCCCGCTTTTCAAAGTCAGCATACATGGTAGAACGCAACATCGCCTCGTCAAAGTCCACCTCGAAGCCGTTGAAGTCGGGTCCGTCGACGCAGGCAAACTTCGTCTTGCCGCCAACGGTAAGCCTGCAACCGCCGCACATTCCCGTTCCGTCTATCATTATGGGATTCATTGATACGGTAGTCGGTATATTATAAGGCCGAGTCGTCTCCACGACAAACTTCATCATTATAACGGGACCTATCGCCATGACCAAATCGTACCTCTCGCCGCTCTCTATGTCCTGCTTCAAAGGCATGGTGACGACTCCCTTTGTCCCATAACTGCCGTCATCCGTCACTATTGTAAGTTTATCCGAACATGCTTTGAACTCGTCTTCGAGTATGACGAGGTCTTTATTTCTGAAACCTATTATCGAATGGACTTCCGCACCCAGCTCCTTGAAACGCTGCGCTACGGGAAGGGCTATCGCACAGCCGACGCCGCCGCCGACAATGCACACCTTTTTTATGCCTGCAGTTTCAGTCGGTCTGCCGAGAGGCCCCACAAAATCACAGATAAAATCCCCTTCCTGCTTGTCGTTGAGGCTCATGGTAGATTCTCCGACAACCTGAAAAATTATCCTTACGGTACCTTTTACCCTGTCATATCCCGCAACAGTGAGAGGTATTCTCTCGCTGTCATCATTTACCCTTAAGATGATAAACTGCCCCGCCAATGCCTTTGCGGCTACAAGCGGCGCGTCTATGTCCATCATCGTAACGGTGGGATTAAGCACACGTTTTCTGACTATTTTATACATCCTACTCTGCTCCTGAAAGTTTTATAAGCCTGACTATGTCTTTGATGAGATACCACGGATATGGCGGATTGTCACGCCTGGCAAACAACACCTCTCTGACGACTCCGCGCTGAACGCGGTTGTGTCTGCCGAGAGGCGCATCGACTTTATCGCCCGTCTCTGCGCCTTCTATTCTGCACAGATACCAATAAGTTCTTCCCGCCACATTTACGTCGTCAGGGAACTCTACCGCAACAAAACACATCTCATCCATTTTAATAATTATACCGCATTCCGTCACATAAATCAAACCTTTAAGCAATTCAGCGACAGATTTTTTGTACAGCAAAAAGCGGACCTGTGGAGTCCGCTTTCACGAATACTATTATGCCTTAACTCAGTTCTTGGCAGGCTTTTCTGCGATAACTTCGGTCTTATCGTAGTAACCGCAGTTCTTGCATACTCTGTGTGCCTGCATGAGCTCGTGACAATGAGGGCACTCAACAAGCGTGGGCGCCGTTGCCTTGTAGTTAGCAAATCTCTTATCCGTCCTGCTCTTCGACTGTTTTCCCTTGGGTACTGCCATTTCTATACACCTCTCTAACTTTATCTTAATTGATTTTTATGCCTTCACAGCCCTCTTTGCAAAGCAAGACAGAAGGCTGACTGAAGAGTAACGCATCGTCTACGGCAGGTTTAAGGTCCAACCTCGCGCCGTCATAGACGTAATTGTCGCTGTCGCCCTTATCGGTCACGAAAAGTACTTCTGTAGAATACTCCACGGGTTGAACGGCGTCAGCAAGGCAATAGGAACACTGCCCTTTTAGCACATACGAAAGCGTCAACTTCACACTCACGCTGTCATCGTCAAAAATTTCGTACGAGCCGCGCACATGCACGCTGTCTATGGTTGAGAGCGGAACTACCGTTCTGTCCTCATCCGGGGTGAAATCGTATTCGAATTCGCCCGTATATTTACCCTTGGAAAGCAACCTTTTTACTTCGATAATCATATCCGGAGCCGACTTCTCAAATTATATTATAAGGCGGTATTTTTGTCAACTCATTTTGCGACAGATTACATTTTTTTATAAAAGTTCTGCCGTCTCCCTTGCGATGACGAGTTCCTCGTTGGTCGGAATAACCAATACCTTTACCTTGCTGTCCTTTGTGGAAATTTCGCGTATGGAGCCGTTATTCTTGCCGTCATTGAGCTGTTTATCCAGCTTTACGCCAAGGAATTCAAGACCTTCGCAGACCCCTGCCCTGACGACAGGCGTATTTTCGCCTATGCCGGCGGTGAAGACTATACAGTCGAGTCCGCCCATTACCGCAGCATATGCACCTACAAACTTCTTGGTCTGGTAGGAGAACATATCCAGCGCGAGAATACATCTCTCGTTGCCCTGTTCTGCTCCCGCTTCAAGATCCCTGAAATCGCTGGATACGCCGGATATTCCTGCAACGCCGCATTCCTTGTTGAGATAAGTGACTATCTGGGCATGCGTCAGTCCCTTCTTCCTTGCAAGGAACTCCACTGCAGATGCGTCTATATCGCCCGAACGCGTACCCATAAGCACGCCTGCAAGCGGGGTAAAGCCCATGGACGTGTCGACGCATTTACCGCCGTCTACCGCCGTTATGGAAGAACCGTTGCCGAGGTGACAGGTTACAATCTTAAGTTCTTCGGGCTTTTTGCCGAGATACTTTGCCGCCTCCTGAGAGACGAACTTGTGGCTCGTTCCGTGGGCGCCGTACTTTCTTACGCCATAAGCCTTGTAGTCTTCGTACTTGATGCCGTAAAGATATGCCTTTTCGGGCATAGTCTGATGAAAAGAAGTATCGAAGACGAGCGCCATGGGCGTATGCGGCATAACTTCTATGCACGCCCTGAGTCCCGTCGCCGCCGCAGGATTATGCAGGGGAGCAAGCTCAAAGGTCTTTTCCTCAAGAGTCTTGAGAACCTCGGGGGTAACAAGCGTTGTCTTTTTGAAATACTCGCCGCTGGCAACAATTCTGTGTCCTACCGCGTCTATCTCATCCATGGACTTTATGACGCCGATTTCGCTGTCTGTCAGCGCGGAAAGCACAAGCTCTATTGCAACCTTGTGGTTGGGCATCTCCTTTTCAAACACCTTTTCGCGCCCGTTGCCCTTTGCCTTGAGGACAGAGCCTGCTATGCCTATTCTCTCACAGCCGCCCTTTGCAAGAACGGACTCCGTTTCCATGTCGATAAGCTGATACTTAAGCGAGGAGCTGCCTGCATTTACAACTAATATCTTCATATTTACACCTTCGGAAAATTATTCTGCCTGAAGCGCGGTAACTGCCACGGTTGCGACGATATCCTCTACCGTACATCCCCTGGAAAGGTCGTTAAGCGGACGTGCAAAACCCTGGCATACGGGTCCTATTGCCATATAGCCGCCAAAACGCTGCGCTATCTTATAACCGATGTTACCTGCATTTATGTTGGGGAATACAAACACGTTTGCATGCCCTGCGACCGTAGAACCGGGCGCCTTAAGCTGACCTACTTCGGGAGCTACTGCCGCATCGAACTGGAACTCGCCGTCGAGGGCAAGGTCGGGTGCCATTACCTTTGCAAGCGCGGTCGCTTCTTGCATCTTGGGAACAGACTTGAAGAACTTGTCATCGTTGCCGCTTCCCTTCGTGGAGAAGGAGAGCATTGCCACCCTGGGCTCTATCCCTGCGATTGCCTTTGCCGTCTTTGCAGAGGATACCGCAATGTCGGCAAGCTGCTGAGCGTCGGGTTCAATGTTTATGGCGCAGTCTGCAAATACCGCAACGCCGTCGGGATTATATTTGTTGCCTCCCTCAGGAGCTATCATGATGAAACAGCTGGAAACGGTCTTGATTCCGGGCGCAGTCTTGACGACCTGCAGACCGGGACGAAGCGTATTAGCCGTTGAGTGGCACGCGCCCGAAACGTATCCGTCAACGTCGCCCGCCTTTAGCATGAGCGCGCCGAACATTGTCCTGTCCTTTGCCTGAACAGCTGCCTGTTCCTCCGTCATTCCCTTTGCCTTTCTCGCTTCATACAGTATCTTTGCGTACTCCGCCGTCTTGTCAGAAGTGAGCGGATCTATGAGCGTTACGCCAGTAAGGTCAACGTCGGGGGCAACCTTTGCGCATTCCTCTTTGTTTCCTATTAAAATTATTTTCGCAATTCCCTCTTTGGTGATTTCCGCAGCCGCCTCCACGACACGCTTGTCCTCACCCTCGCAGAGAACTATGGTCTTTTTGAGCGACTTGGCCTTTGCCTTTATTTCTTCAAGTAAACCCATTTCAACAACTCCTTAAAAAAGCTTTATTTATCCGCAACTATGGTTTATAATGATGGAAAGCCACAAGTGCCAACGATAACGATGTTATTATATAATAAATTTCCTGAAATGTAAAGGTTTAATATGGATATATGCGCGATAATTTGTGAATTTAATCCCTTTCATAACGGTCACGCCTACCTTATAGAACGCGCCCGCGCACTGTCGGGGTGCGATGCGGTGCTGTGCCTGATGAGCGGGAGCTTCACACAGCGTGGAGACATGTGCGTGCTTGACAAATATGTTCGCGCAAGGCACGCCATACTCGGCGGGGCAGACGTCGTTGCAGAATTACCCGCCCCCTATGCCGTCGCGCCCGCAGAAATATTTGCAGACGGCGCCGTGAGCATACTTTCCGCAATTAAGGAAGTAAAATATCTGGCGTTCGGCTGCGAAGAGGTTACTGACTTTGACGCCGTTGCAAGACGGCTGTTATGCGAAACAGATGAATTCAGACAACGTTTCTATGCACTTTTAGACAGCGGAACGGGCTATGCCGCCGCATACTCACAGGCAGCAGGCACAGACGGAAAGTTGCTCTCCTCGCCAAACAATATACTTGCCGCAGAGTACGCAAAGTCAAATCTGCGTCGCGGCTCGACATTTAAGCTTTTGCCCGTAAAGCGCTGCGGGAATGCATACGCATGTACAGAACTTGACGGCGAGTACTGTTCGGCAAAGGCAATACGCCTTAACCGCAACGACGATGCAATTAAAAGATTTGTCCCTGAATACGTACTGAATGACCTGCGTTCTTTCCCCGACAATACCGAAAAATTTTCAAAACTCTCGGCAGACGCACTGTTTTTTAAAAATGCAGCGGACATTGCAATGCAGTTCGGTTGCAGCGAAGGACTTGAAAACAGGCTGAAAAAAATGTGCGTTTGCGGCAATGCAGATGAAATTGAACGGACGTGTACGGGCAGAAGATATTCTGCCGCACGCATAAGGCGCATAATGACGGGCAACCTGCTTGGGTTAAACGCCGCAGCCACAAAGAAAGCGCTTGACGAACAGCCACTCACGCGCGTGCTTGCCGTGCGCAGGGGAATGTCGGACCAACTGCTTCCCCCGCTTTCATCGCTTTACAAAAACGCAAGCGGATACCTGTGCAATAGCACTGACACCAGCTACAAAGTTTGGAGATATATCAACTATCCTTACGGCGAACACAACGAAAACCAGAAGATAAACTTCATCTGAAAATAATCCCCTTACGTCAGAACGGCTGCGCGAAGATATCTGAATGTTATGAGTAATAATTTTACCCCTCGGCGGAAAATGCCGAGGGGTAAAATTGTCCGAGATTGGCCTGTAAGCCGAGTTCTGTCGAGTACGGTTATCTATCTAGACCCGCAGTCGCCTGTGGGTTCAAGCGATGTTAACGGACAACGTCGGACGGGCAACCCTCTATATTAAAATAAGACGTTGTCCCAATCTTGCATCGGATGGGGTTTGACTGGCAGGCTGCGTTACCGCAACCTCGGTGAGCTCTTACCTCGCCATTCCGCCCTTACAGCCCCTTGCGGAGCTGCGGTATATTTCTGTTCACTTTCCTTGAAGTCGCCTTCACCTGCCGTTAGCAGGCATCCCGCCCTGCGATGCTCGGACTTTCCTCATGCAAATTTCTTTGCCCGCAACCGTACAGCCAACTCGGACAACTGTTATTCTATCACAGAATTCAAATTTCTCAAAGCTAATTGCTCTCTAATTCATTGATTTTTTTTTGCGGATATTTTAAAATATATCTGTTTTTAAAATATATCTGTATTTCATATAGGAGTTTTTTATGAAGAAGACAAAAATTATCTGCACGCTTGGCCCGGCCAGTGAAAGCGAAGAAGTACTTTCCCAGATGATCGATGCGGGAATGAATGTCGCAAGGCTGAATTTTTCGCACGGAACACATGAAGAACACGCAAAAAAGATTGCAACGATTAAGAAAATCAGGGACCAGAAGAAACAGCCTATTGCCATAATGCTTGACACAAAAGGTCCGGAGTTCAGAATCAAGACATTTGAAAACGGCAAAATCACCCTTAAAAACGGCGATAAATTCACCTTCACCACAGACGACATAATCGGCAACGAGAAGAGAGTTTCCGTTTCCTTCGACGGAATATGCGAACAGATGGTTCCCGGTGACAAAATACTTCTGAACAACGGCCTTATGGTATTCCGTGTCGACGAAGTCAAAAAGCCCGACGTAATCTGCACTACGGTGATCGGCGGCGAATTGTCAAACCGTAAATCCATGTTCTTCCCCGACAAGGAACTGAAGATGATTTACCTTTCGGAACACGACAAGGAAGACATAAAGTTCGGTGTGGAGCAGGGCGTTGACTTTATTGCCTGCTCCTTTGTATCCCGCGCACAGGATGTCATTGACGTAAGAAATTGGTTGCGGGAATGCGGAGACACTAAGGACGACATAGAAATAATCGCAAAGATCGAGAGCCGCGCAGGCGTGAACAATCTTGAAGAAATTATGGAAGTCTGCAGCGGAATTATGGTCGCAAGAGGCGACCTTGGCGTTGAAGTTCCCTACGAGGAACTGCCTGCAATTCAGAAGATGATTATAAACAGTTGCCGTATTCACGGAAAACGCTCCATAACCGCAACTGAAATGCTGGAATCGATGATTAAGCAGCCCCGTCCCACCAGGGCAGAAATTTCCGATGTCGCCAACGCCGTCTATGACGGTTCCTCCGCCATCATGCTTTCGGGCGAAACGG
>CALVXA010000028.1 GCA_944368635.1 uncultured Clostridia bacterium | reverse complement strand
GCCGACAGCCAGATATCATAGGCCGACTTGCCGTCCGCAGGCTGAGCACACCCCGAAAGCGCGGCACACGCCGTGACTGCCGAAAGAAGCAATGCCATCAATAATTTAGATTTCATATCGTTTCCCCTTATGCTGCATTTGCTGACTAAAGTATAATCGATTTTCGTTCAACTTTCAATATCGCAACGCCAATTGTCAATTTCGCGCCATCAGATGCAGCCATTGAAGGGAATTAAACCTGACGCCTCAATAGATTTTATTTTTAATTACGCATTGCCCCCCCTTCCTGCTGTTTACACGGTTTGCCCTCTTAAATAAAATTGACAGGAACAGCTTGTGATAGCCGATGAATATCTCCGATGGGTCGCCCACGTTTTTATTGTCATTAATTAAACATTATCCGTTTTTTGCCCAAGGCGAACCAAATGCGCTCGATTGTGCAGGCATAAATAATCAGCGGCAAGCATTTAGTATTGAAAACCGCTGTCGCTCAGGAAATAAGGAAAGAGACTGCGAGGCATCCACCCGTTCACCTTTTCCCTACGGGAATACTCCGCTTGCGCTCCGTGCGTCCGACTACGTCGGGCGGCCGAACCAAATGCGCTCGATTGTGTAGGCATAAATAATCAGCGGCAAGCATTTGTATGCTTGCCGCTGATTATTTGGTGACCCCTACGGGAATCGAACCCATGATACCACCGTGAAAGGGTGATGTCTTAACCGCTTGACCAAGGGGCCTTGATATATGTACCTACGCATGATTGCGTCTGTAATTTATTTGGTAGCGACGGGTGGATTCGAACCGCCGACCTGCCGGGTATGAACCGGCCGCTATAGACCAACTAAGCTACGTCGCCATAACTTAACGAAAGCGGTGACTTTGGTTGCGGGGGCGGGATTCGAACCTCGCGACCTCCGGGTTATGAGCCCGACGAGCTACCTGGCTGCTCTACCCCGCGATAAGTTGTACCGCCTTCGCTTAAGCTTTTATAGTTTATTAGATTATGAACTTTTTGTCAACCCTTTTTGACGACTTTTTATAAACTTTTTTTATTTTTTATGCGCCTTCCTGGTCGCTGACATATGTCTTGATGGAGTTGGCGATATTGTACATATGGTCGCCTATCCTCTCCATGTTTACAGCAAGCTGTAAAAATACGGAACCCGCTTCGGGCGAACACGAACCTTCGTTGGTACGGCGTATATGTGACAGTTGCATCTGTCTGCAGATTTCATCCGTCCTTGCCTCGGCATTTTCAATGTTCTGTGTATAGCTTAAGTTATGCGCGGAGAAGGCCATTTCGACATATCTGTACAGTTCAGTAAGCGTTGCGTCCATGTCCTTTATCTCCTCCACCGCGTGTTCGGAGAATCGGGTGTTGTTTTCTATAAGCGTCTGTGCGTATTCGGTTATGTTTTCCGCGTAGTCGCCCACCCTCTCCATATCAGTAGCGACATGATAGAATGAGGAGAGCTTTTTCTCGTCCGTTTCTGACAGCGGCTCTAAAGACAGCCTGACAAGGAACTGCGTGATGTACTTATTGAGCGCGTCGATTTCCTTTTCCGTATCGTCAAATTCAGGCTTGCTGTCCATTGACCCTGTAAGCAACATATTTACGGAGCGCTTGTAGTTCCCGAATGCCAGCTGTCCCATCTTCACCAGCTCCTGACGGGCCTGACCGACTGCTATCGCAGGCGACTTGAGGAGACGTTCGTCCAGAATCTCGTAGGGATGAGGCTGTACAGTCTTTGACTTATCGGGTACGATGATGCACGCAAGCTTGACAAGATATTTTAGGAAACCGACAAGGATGGCCGTTGTAGTAAGGTTGAAGAACAGATGGAACACGGCTATCTGCCATTCGGTGCTTGGAATAACGGTTTCAATCAGTCCTGCTATCTGATTTCCCCAGATGCCTACGGGAAGAATGAAAAATATGCAACCGAATATGTTGAAGAGCAGATGAACGCATGCCGTACGCTTTGCGTTTGTAGTTGTTCCGACGGAAGATATGACTGCCGTGACGCAGGTGCCGATATTGGTGCCAAGCACGACGCACATTGCCATCTGGAGATTCATAAGTCCAGCCGAAGCCAGCGAAATTATGATTGCCGTCACTGCCGAAGAGGACTGCATGAGTCCTGTTACGGCAATGCCTATGAGGAAGAGTACGGGAACTTCCCATGTGAGAACTTCTGCATTATTGCCTATGCTTGCAAACATAGACCTTATGGCGTTGCCCACTTCCGTACCTTCTGCAGTGACATCGCCTACGGCTGAGGACATTACGTTGAGTCCGATGAATATCATGCCCAGACCCGACAGTATGCTGCCTATGCGCTTTGTCCTTTCAGACTTGGCGAAAAGCGACATGAAAAAGCCTACAAATGCGACGAGGGCAAATATAGCGGCTATCTTGATTTCCGCGCCGCCGAGCGAGAGTGCCGTTATAAACGCCGAAATAGTTGTGCCTATGTTGGCGCCCATTATTACGGAAGCCGCCTGCGTCAAAGTCATGAGACCGACGTTTACGAAACCCACAAGCATAACTGTCGTGGCAGACGATGACTGAATGAGCGCAGTTACCGCGGTACCTGTGGCAACGCCTGCAAAACGGTTTCTTGTGGCTTTCCCCATAAGGGAACGGATATTCTTTCCTGCCGCCCTTTCGAGATTGTCGCCCATCATGCCCATGCCTATCATGAAGATGGCAATGCCGCCAAGCACGAAGCATATACTGTTGATTAAGGTCATTACGCCTTCTATGGTCATAGAACTTCCCCTCTCTGCACTGTCGCAGCGGTACCCGCAAACTATTTTTTACGATAGTTTTACTCTTTTGTTAAACTGCGTACCAATCTTTTACAATTATTGTGGCTTTTTCATTATAACTTTACGCCGAGCGACTTGTCAATCAAATATGCAAAATTACTGTCCGCAATTGTGTTGACAAGCAATGTGCGCGG
Organism: uncultured Clostridia bacterium; assembly: GCA_944368635.1. Lineage (GTDB taxonomy): Bacteria > Bacillota > Clostridia > Christensenellales > Borkfalkiaceae > Coproplasma. The sequence goes on along the minus strand of CALVXA010000028.1, from coordinate 14,710 downwards.
GTATAAAATCTTTCATGAAAGGAGAAAAAATGTTCAATATAGTTCTCGTCGAACCGGAAATTCCGCAGAATACCGGCAATATTGCGCGAACCTGCGCCGCAACAGGCTGTACGCTTCACCTTGTCAGACCGCTTGGCTTTGAGATAAGCGACAAATATCTTAAAAGGGCGGGACTTGACTACTGGCAATATGTAGACATAAAGTTATGGGACAACCTTCAGGAGCTTTTCGCCGCTTTCCACGGCGCAAGGTTCTACTACTTCACGACCAAGGCGGAAAGGCGATACTCCGACGCGCACTTTGCGGACGGAGATTTCCTTGTATTCGGCAAGGAGACCAGAGGGCTGCCCGAAGAGCTGCTTGTCGAACACAGGAACGAATGTCTGCGCATACCCATGATGGGCGAGCTTCGTTCGCTTAACCTGTCAAATTCCGTCGCGATTGCCGTATATGAAGGGCTCAGACAGTCAGATTTTGCGGGCATGAACACAAAGGGACACCTGCACCGACTCGACTGGAAGGATTAACAGTCGAAAAATTTTCGTCTGCCCTTTACTTTTTGACAAGTATATAGTATAATGAAAGCAATTATGAGACCTTTACCCAAAAAGATTGTTGTTGCGAGCGGTAACGCCCACAAAATTCACGAAATAAAACAGATTTTCAAGGACGTTGAAATTGTTTCCATGGCCGACGCAGGCTTTAGCGGCGAAATTGAGGAGACAGGGCAGACGTTCAGGGAGAATGCATACATCAAGGCAAAGGCCGTATGCGACTTTGTGAAAGAACCCGTGCTTGCGGACGATTCCGGCCTGTGCGTGGAAGCGCTTGGCGGGGCGCCCGGCGTGTTTTCGGCACGCTTTTCGGGCGGAAATTCCGCCGATAACAGGGCAATGCTTTTAAAACTCATGAAGGATATCCCCGACAGACGCGCCCACTTTGCTTGCGCCGTCTGCCTTATCTATCCCGAAGGCGTTGCACTGTTCGGCGAGGGATATACAAAGGGCAAAATACTTTTCGAGGAACTGGGGACAAGCGGCTTCGGCTATGACAGCATATTCTACTCCTGCGATCTGAAAAAGTCCTTCGGTGAAGCCACGGAAGAGGAAAAAAATTCCGTCTCCCACCGCTACCGCGCGCTGGAAGACCTCAGGAGCAAGCTGTGAAAACTGCCGTAGTTATTAGCGACACGCACGGAAACAAGCGCGCTTTTGAAAAACTTGACGTTATTTTTTCGGAAAGCGACCTGATAATTCACCTTGGGGACACATCGGGCGACGGCAGCGCAATACTGAAAAAATACCCCGACAAGACCTGCCTTCTGAACGGCAACTGCGACCTGATGAAGTGCGGCGAAGACGAAAAAGTCATAAGCCTTGAGGATGTGAACATCTTTGCCTGCCACGGCGACAAGTACGGGGTAAAAAGAGGATATGACCGCGTTGCGGAGAGGGCGAAAGAACTTGGCTGCAAAGTTGCGCTGTTCGGACACACGCACCAGCCGACGGAAAGCGAAAAGGACGGCGTCATGCTGTTTAACCCCGGCACGCTTTCAAGATATTCGCACAAGTCATACCTGTACCTTGTAATAAACGGCGGCAACGTCACCGGAAAAATCGTGGATGCCGACGCACTGATTGACGGCTGACGACGCTTATTGTCTTTTACAAAACCACAAAGAGGACGATTATGAAATTCAAACACACCTTTAGCGTATTTCTGGACAACTTCTCCACCAACTACAAGCTGCTGGTCTACGGACTTATAGTGCTTGCAGTTACGGCAGGGCTGAGCTGTGCGATACTAATCCCCCTCCTCGGTTCGATTACGGGCACTGCGGAATATGCGGCGCTGGAACTTGCTTTTTCGGATATGTGGCAGGCGGTAATCAACCTGGAGACGGGCAATCTGCACAATCTTTTGCTGGGAATACAGGACGCGCTTGACAGCTTTATTGCCATGCTCGGCACAAAGACGGGGCTGTTTGCGCTGTGCGCCGTACTGCTCATCATAGTTTACCTTATCAACCGTTTTCTGTCGGCGATAGGCGCATATACGATGGGTTGCGTGGTCAACGACAAGATGGCGCTCCGCGCAAATTCGTCCTTCCTCTATTCCATGACCAAAAACCTTGGCAAGGCAAGCAGGTTTTCGCTTATTTATGTGCCTGTATGCTTTGTGTACGACTTCATATGTACGGCAATCTGCTTACTTGTGATGAGCGTTTCGCCCATGCTGATCAAGTTCTTTTCATTCACCGTACTGCTTATACTGTTTACGGCGATAAAGAATACGCTTATATGCGACTGGCTGCCTGCCGTAGTACACGGCAAAATGCCAAACGGGAAGGCGTTGAAGTTTGCGCTGTCAAGAAAGGGCAAGAACACTGCGTACATATTTTCCAATCTGCTTATAATAGAGCTGATAGTCGTTGCGCTCAACGTTGCGGCATTCATACTGACTTTCGGCGCAGGGTTGCTTATCACCGTGCCCGCATCTTACCTTATTCTCACATGCTTCCAGTTCGTCAATTACTATGAAGGGCATGCCATGAGATACTTCCTTGACGAAAACACAATTATAGGTCCCGAGCGCGAAAGACCCCTTTCGAGAGAGGAGTTCTTCAGAGGCAACGACGACTGATGCGGCTTTTGCACAGAAAGTTAAAATTTGATTACAGAAAATGGCATTTCCCCCTTTACAAAGGGGGAAATATTTTATATAATATAGATTGACAAACAGTCATAAAATATATGACGGAAGTCATTAAAACAGACAGTACGACAGGGAAGCCTGTCACGGTAAGGAGGACAACTGATGGATTACAGAAAGGCTTATGAAAGCTGGCTTGCAGACAAGAGACTGAACAGCGAAGCAAGACAGGAACTTGAAGCCATAGCTTCCGACGAAAAGGAAGTTGAATACAGCTTCGGCGCAGAGCTTGAATTCGGCACCGCGGGCATGAGAGGCATTATAGGCTACGGCACAAACAAGATGAACGTTTACACTGTATCCCGCGCGACCATGGGACTCAGCCAGTTCATAAAGAGCCTTGGTCAGGAAGCAATGGATAAGGGCGTTGTCATCTCTTACGATACCCGACTCAAGAGCGATGAATTTGCACACGCCGCCGCCGACGTGCTTGCCGCAAACAACATTAAGGTATACGTATTCAGCGACGTCCATCCCGTACCGATGCTCTCCTTTGCGGTGAGATATCTGGGCACGACGGCGGGCATTATGATTACCGCTTCGCACAACCCCAAGCAGTACAACGGCTACAAGGTGTACGGCGCCGACGGCGCACAGATGAGCCCCGAGGACACCAAGGTCGTCGTGGACAGCATAGAGAAGATAACAGACTACCTCTCCGCGCCCGTCCCCACACCCGAACAGCTGAAAAAGTATAAGTCAGTCGTACCTTCAAAGGTAGATAAGCACTACTACAAGGAACTTAAGAAACTTACGCTGTCCAAAAAGGCAGTCAAAGCCTGCGGAAAGAGCCTTAAACTTGTCTATACCCCCGTTCACGGTTCGGGCTACATTCCCGTCACCACTATACTCAAAAAGATTGGCATAAACGCCACGGTCGTAGAGGAACAGACGTCAAAAGACCCCGAGTTCAGCACGGTCAAAGTGCCCAACCCGGAGTTCAAGGAAACGCTTACGATGGGCATTAAGCTTGCCGAAAAGCTGGGCGCGACGGTTGTATTCGGAACAGACCCCGACAGCGACAGGCTGGGCGTTGCCGTAAAGAACGACAAGGGCGAATTTGAAGCGCTTTCGGGCAATCAGGTTGGCATACTCCTTCTGGACTACATACTGACAAGACTTCAGGAAGACGGCACGCTGCCCGCAAACGCCGCAGTCGTAAAGTCCTTCGTAACGACGGGCATGGCAAAACCCATCTGCCAGAAATTCGGCGTCGAGCTGTTCGAAGTTCCCGTCGGCTTCAAATTCATCGGCGAGAAGATCAAACTTTGGGAAAAGGACCACTCCCACACCTTCGTCTTCGGTTTTGAAGAGAGCTGCGGCTACCTGCGCGGTACGCACGCAAGGGATAAGGACGCCGTAGTCGCTTCCATGCTGTGCGCGGAGATGGTATGCTACTATACATATAAGGGCAAGACGCTTTTCGACAGACTGAACGAGATATACAAGACATACGGATATGTGCTTGACTGCAACGTATCCATACAGTATCAGGGTCTGAACGCAATGAAGGAGATGAACGCCGTCGTCGACGCGCTTAAGGTTGCACCCGTAACCCACTTCGACATCTATGAAGTATCCTCCTTCAGAGACTACTCCAAGGACGAGAAGACGGATTTGGCGACCGGCGAAAAGAGCCCCATTGGTTCGCCCAAGACCAACTGCGTATACTATGAACTGAAGAACGGCAGCTTTGTCTGCGTACGTCCTTCCGGCACGGAACCCAAACTTAAGATATATTATTCTGTAAAGGCAAACAACAAGTCCGACGCGGAAGTGACGCTCGGCAAGCTCAAGACGGCAGTCGAGGCAATGCTTGCAGAGGCGAAGAAGTAATTAAACATGATTATGTTTAAGCCCCGTCCTGATTGAAGCAAACCCCAAAGTTCGGGCAAAAAACCAAATCACATTGTCTGGTAATGAGTTCGGTATTGTACCGGGCTCATTCCTTTTTTGTCTGAGAGATATTCTCTCGTCGTTCGCATAACTTATGTATCCCTCAGGCAGCGGACGGCATGTTGCCTGGCGGCGTCTTAACCGAAAATGGCGGGCAAATACAGACAGGAAAGATTCACTGCCATACGGGTAAAACGGAACACGAACCATAAAACATAGTGACATATAAATCAATTACGGATATGCCCATACAGACAAAATAAATTATGCTGACGAAAAGTGCGGACGCACACCAGACATGGCGCGCATCCGCACTTTTATACAGTATAAGTTATTCAGATTTAATTTTGCCGAAAAGGCGCTGATATTTTTGTGTGAAGAAACCCGACTGAACGGATAAGTTATGACGCCCAACCCGTACGGTTTAGCGCAAACCATTCCGTATCCTTCAGCTTTGTAGTGTTGTTGCTACACCAGAGTTTAAGTTCGCCCTGACTGTAATCGAACACAATGTCGCCGTTCATCGCCTTGTACCCCTGCGCATCATCGCTTACCACGTTGTTTACGTAGACGGCGTCGGTGTACTTGCTTACCCTGTCGATAAACGCCTGCGAAGGGAACTGGTTTGCAGGGATATCGGAATATTCATCCGTACCGGCACAACAAGTAACCGGAACATATTTCGGCTTGATTACGGACAACAGGCAGTCGTTGGAGGAAGTCGGGCTGCCATGATGACCTGCCTTGAACAGCTGCACCTCGGGAAGGTCGTTGTTCTGAACGAGGTATTCCTCCCCTTCCTCTTCCAAATCGCCCGTGAACAGATAGTGATTGAACTCGCCCGTGTCAAGCTCCTGCGAGAGCAACATGCAGACGGAATAGTTATTCTCGTCCGAGGAGCTGTGCTCGTAGTAGTAGTTGTAGAGTATGTTCATCGAGATTGTCTGCTCTTCGTCCAGGAAGTAAGTCTTTTGGGCGCCGTCGCGCTCATACCAGCAGTCGGACGCTGTATATACGTCCGCCCCGTTAATCTCCGCATAGTCAAGCGTCTCAAGAAATTTTCCGTACAGCGTGAGATTGCCCTTGTCGGTTAACTCCTCCTTATTGGTTCTGTCGAAGGTGATAATGGTGCCTATTTCATAGCTGTACAGTATGCCGTTGTAGCTGTTGCCCGAAGAATTTCCCACGAGAGCGGCTATGTGGTCCTGGTCGGCATGAGTGGCAATGACATACTCCAGCTTTCCGTCCGTGCAGTATTTATCTATGTAGGTCCTGATGTGTGCGGCAGTGCTCTGCATAGAGCCTGCGTCTATAAGCACTTCGGTATTGCCCGATTTTATAAGCGTGCAGTCTCCCGCACCGTCGTTGTCGAAGCTTATGAAGTGTATGGACAGGTCGGCGGAGGCTATCTCTTCAAGTTTTCCGTCCGTAATGTCATTGTTCTTTCCGCCTTCGTCGTCTCCGCCGTCAGTGCCGATGAAGATGGCATTGTAGACTTTTTGGTACGTATCAGGGAAAAAGAAGTACATTACAGCCGCTGCGATTACAACCAACGCCACAATTATGACCAACACGATAAGCAGTCTGGCGATTAACTTCTTCGAAGCAGTTTTGCGTTTTGCCGTCATATTCCTCTCTATGCAGCCGCCTTAAAAATTGCAACGGCGGCCGCCCTTTTCCTTTAAAGATTTTTAAGCTGGTCGAGTATCTTGTCGCGCATCTCCATGAACTTATTGAGCTTTTCCCTTTCGGCATCGACAAGCTTTTTGGGCGCCTTTGCAACAAAGCCGTGATTGTTCAGCTTGCCGTCCGCACGGCTGATTTCCGACATGACCTTTTCCAGTTCGCCGTTAAGCCTTTCCCTTTCCTTGTCGGCGTCCACAAGTTCGCCCATAGGTATGAACAGAGTACCTGCGCCTGTCACCTTTGTGACAAGTTTTTCGCCTGCCTCCTCCTGCGAGGATACTACCTTTACGCTCTCCGCACCGGCAAGTTTGCAGATACACTCCGCATTGCTCTGCAAAAGGCGCTTTGCGTCCGTCGTCAGGAACACGTTGACCTTTTTGGAGGGCGCGCAGCCCGTCTCCAGCTTGGCTTCCCTTATCGCCTTTATTATGTCCATGATGCCGACGAATGCCGCCGCCTCCTTCTTGTAGGCGAGTTTGGAATTATACCTGGGGAAAGGCGCAACCATTATTGACCCATTGGTGAGCGGAAGGTTCTGATATATTTCCTCCGTGATAAAGGGGATGAAGGGGTGAAGAAGCCTTAACGCATTGTCCAGAACGAAGTAAAGCACGCTTACCGCGGCGTCCTTCTTTGCGTCGTCGTCTGACCAGAGCGCGGGTTTTGTAAGCTCTATATACCAATCGCAGAAGTCTGACCACATGAAGTCGTACATTATCTGGCAGGCAATGCCCAGCTCGAATTTGTTGAGCATGAGCGTTACGTCGCGTATTGCCGACTGAAGGCGGGAAATTATCCACTTGTCCGCCGCATTGAGCTTTATCTCCGTGACAGGTCTTATATTCCTGCCCTCGCAGTTCATGATGACATAGCGGCTGGCGTTCCAGATTTTGTTCATGAAGTTGCGGCACGCTTCCACCTTTCCGTCCGAATACCTCGTATCGTTGCCGGGCGCGACGCCCTGAAGAAGCGAGAAACGCAGGGAATCTGCGCCGTACTTGTCGATGACTTCGAGCGGGTCGACGCCGTTGCCGAGCGACTTGGACATCTTTCTGCCCTGTTCGTCCCTGACGAGACCGTGTATAAGCACGTCGCGGAAGGGAACCTTGCGCATATGCTCGAGACCCGAGAATATCATGCGCGCAACCCAGAAGAAGATGATGTCGTAACCCGTGACGAGTACGTCGGTGGGATAGAAGTATTCAAGGTCGGAAGTGTCGTCGGGATAACCCAGCGTGGAGAAGGGCCACAGCGCGGAGGAGAACCACGTGTCAAGCACGTCTTCGTCCTGGTATATCTTGGTGCTTCCGCAGTCGGGACAGCAGTCGGGGTCTGTCTTGGAACAGATTACCTTGCCGCAGTCGGGGCAATACCATACGGGTATTCTGTGTCCCCACCACAGCTGTCTGGAAATGCACCAATCCCTGACGTTTTCCATCCAGTTGTAGTATATCTTTGCAAACCTTTCGGGTATGAACGTCGTCTTTTTGTCCGTCACGGCGTCGATTGCAGGTCTTGCAAGCGGCTCCATCTTTACGAACCACTGCTTGGAAACTATGGGCTCCACGGAGGTATGGCAACGGTAGCAATGCCCCACGTTGTGCGCGTGCGGCTCTATCTTAACGAGATTGCCAAGGGACTTAAGCTCCTCCACTACTTGCTTCCTGCACTCATACCTGTCAAGTCCGACGAACTTGCCTGCAAGTTCGTTCATGGTGCCGTCGTCGTTCATGACCTTTACTATGGGCAGGTTGTGCCTGAGACCGACTTCGAAGTCGTTGGGGTCATGGGCGGGAGTTATCTTTACGCAACCCGTGCCGAAGGTCATATCTGCATGCTCGTCTGCGACGACGGGTATGGGCTTATTGATAATGGGCAAAATTACGTTTCTGCCTATGAAGGACTTGTACCTCTCGTCGGCAGGATTTACTGCAACCGCCGTATCGCCGAACATGGTTTCGGGACGGGTTGTTGCGACGACTACACCCTCGCTGTCGGAGCCTTCGAGGAAGTACTTTATGTGCCAGAAGTTGGACGCTTCCTCCGAATATTCCACTTCCGCATCGGAGAGCGCCGTTTTGCAATGGGGACACCAGTTGATTATTCTGGAACCGCGGTAGATAAGCCCCTTGTTGTAGAGGTTTACGAACACTTCCCTTACCGCCTTGGAACACTTTTCGTCCATGGTGAAGGCAAGGCGCGACCAATCGCAGGAAGAGCCGAGCTTTTTGAGCTGGTCAATTATCCTGTTACCGTACTTTTCCTTCCATGCCCAGGCGTGCTTTAAGAACTCCTCGCGGGTAAGGGCCTCCTTCTTTATGCCCTGTTTTGCCAGCTCGTCCACCACCTTGACCTCCGTCGCAATAGAGGCGTGGTCCGTGCCGGGCAGCCAGAGCGCGCAATAGCCCTGCATGCGCTTGAAGCGGATTATTGTGTCCTGCATGGTCTCGTCCATGGCGTGACCCATGTGAAGCTGTCCCGTAACGTTGGGAGGGGGCATCATTATGGTGAAGGGAACCTTGTCGTCGTCCCTTTCAGCCCTGAAGTAGCCCTTCTCCTCCCAATCCCTGTAAATTCTGTCCTCAAAATCTTTGGGGTTGTAGGTCTTTTCCATCTAATTTCACCTTTAATCGTACAATAATACAATTATAAGTATAAATCAAAACCCCCTTCGTTGTCAAACGTAAGCGGCGGAGCATAAAATGTATTATTAAATTTTTTCAAGGAGTAAAAAATTGAAAAGACATATACTGCTGTTTCTCGTGGCGGCGGTGATGGCGCTTTGCCTGCCGCTGTCCGTCGCCGCCTGTTCCAAAAAGGACAAAGTGGTAAAGATAAACGAGGTCACGCACTCCGTATTCTATGCCCCGCTGTACCTGGCTGACGCGCTGGGATACTTTGAAGAAGAGGGCTTTGAAATAGAACTGACTAACGGCGGCGGCGCAGACGCGACTATGGCTGCCGTACTGTCAGGTTCCGCCGACATAGGCTTCTGCGGTCCCGAAGCAGCCATATACGTTGTCATAGGCGAGTCTTCAGACAGCCCCAAAGTATTCGGCCAGCTTACAAAGCGCGACGGAAGCTTCCTTGTGGGGAGGACGGACGAACCGGACTTTGAGTGGTCCGACCTTGAAGGCAAGGAGATACTTGCAGGCAGAAAGGGCGGCGTGCCCGCAATGACATTCGAATATACGCTTGCGAAACAGAATGTAAACGCGCGGCTAAACTACGACGTGGCTTTCAACATGATGACTTCCGCCTTCGAGAGCGGCGTAGCCGACTACTGCACCATGTTCGAACCCGTTGCAAGCGAATACGAAAAGGCAGGCAAGGGCTTTATAGTTGCGTCCGTCGGCGAACAGTCGGGCGAGGTGCCCTATACCTGCTTTATGGCAAAGAACAGCTATATAGAGGATAACCCCGAAATAATTGAAGGCCTTCTGCGCGGAGTCACCAAGGCTGTGAAATACATAGCCGAAAACGATGCTGCCGCCTGCGCAAAACTCATCGCCCCCTACTTCGACGGCACATCGGAGGAGTCGCTGGCAACGTCCATTACAAACTACAGGGCGATTGACGCATGGGTTACGGACATGGCAATGCAGCCGCAGGCGCTTGACAACCTTCAGACGATTATGGAGAACAGCGGAGAGCTTGAACGCCGCGTGAGCTTTGAAGAACTTGTGCTTACAGAGCCCGCACACTCCGTTTACACGGCAATCTACGAATGATACTGCGCTTTGAAGATGTAGGCTACACCTATCACACTTTAGACGGCGAGACAGAAGCCCTGAAGGGGCTTAACTTCGGCATATCCCGCGGGCAATTCGTTTCAGTGATAGGCCCTTCGGGGTGCGGGAAGTCCACCATACTTTCGCTTGCCGCAGGACTTTTGACCCCTTCGGAAGGCAAGGTCGTGCGGGAGAACGCGGAGTTCGGCTACATGCTGCAGCGCGACGCGCTGTTTCCATGGAGAACGGTGGAGGCAAACCTGTTTCTGCCGTTGGAGGTAAAGGGCAAAAACACGCGCATGATGCGCGAAAACGCCCTGAACCTTGCAGAAAAGTACGGACTTAAGGACTTTCTGAAGAAAAAACCCGCAGAGCTTTCGGGAGGCATGCGGCAGCGCGTGGCGCTTATACGCACGCTTGCCGCACAACCCGACATACTGCTGTTAGACGAACCATTTTCTGCGCTGGACTACCAGACGCGTCTGGAAGTGTGCGACGACGTGCAGGGAATTATCAAGAGCGAGCACAAGACAGCGCTTTTAGTGACGCACGACATTTCCGAGGCTATTGCGCTTTCGGATAAAGTAATCGTACTCTCCTCCCGCCCTGCGCACGTGCTTGCGGAACATGAAATTGACTTTGGCGGCAATAACCCCAAGCACAGGCGGGAATGCGGACAGTTTGCCGCCACATTTGAAAAACTGAGGGAGGAACTGGGACTTTAAAGTAACTTACACCTATGAAAAACAAAAATTACTCTGCCGCGCACGCAAAGTTCCTTAAGCGCAACCGCGTGCGTGGAATACTTATAAACGTAACGCGTTTCGGGCTGCTTGCGCTTGTCTTCGCGCTGTGGGAAATATGCGCGCAGACTGAACTTATCGACCCGTTCATAACCAGCTCGCCTTCGCGCATAGCTGCGACAGCCGCCCAGCTTTACCGCGACGGAGACCTGTTCTACCACATAGGCATAACGCTTATGGAGACGCTTGCAGGCTTTGCCATTGCCGTCATAGTCGGATATGCCGTGGCTGTACTGCTGTACATGAGCGACAGCATAAGAAAGGTATTCGAGCCGTACATCGTCGTCCTGAATTCACTGCCCAAAATCGCACTCGGCCCGCTAATCATCATATGGATGGGCACGGGGTACACGGCAATCATCTTCATGACGGTCATTGTAGCCATAATCGTATGCATCATGAACACGCTTACAGGCTTTCTGTCTGTCGACAAAACAATGCTTACGCTGATGAAGGCCATGGGCGCGAGCAAGCGGGCAACGCTTGTAAAACTGATTATCCCCGCCTCGCTGCCGACGCTTATAAATACGCTTAAAGTGGCTGTCGGTCTGAGCTGGATCGGCTCCATAATGGGCGAATATATCGTCTCGCGCGCGGGACTGGGATACCTTATCGTCTACGGCGGGCAGGTGTTCAAGCTTGACCTGGTGATGACTGCGACTATAATTCTGTGCATCCTTGCAGGCGGAATGTATGGCATAATCGCACTGATTGAAAAAAAACTTACCAGATAAACTTTACGGGGCGCGGAAGTTTTCCGCGCCCCGTCCTTTTTATGCCTGCATATCTTCGCACCGCATACTTTACACGCAAGTGACGCACTGCGACGGCTTCCGTCCGCACACAGGCGGGAAATTGCGTCCGCACATAACCGGGTCGGCGTATGCCATCCTCTCCTCCGTGTTGAACCCCTTGAGATTGTCGAGTTCGCGAAGAATTGCCTGTGACGAACGGCTTATCTTTGCCCCTTCATGCAAGACTTTTACGCTCGCTTTTTCCACATCGGGGACGGACTTTTCCACACGGCGCGCAGCGTCCGCATGACTTAACGCACGGCTTACATTCATGCTGCGGCACAGGCTTCCGCACGGCAGCTTGCCGTCATCCGACCGCTCTCTTTGTCCTTCTGCCATAAGAATGCCGCCATTACCCTTACGCAAAGCGACAGGCGCACCCTGCCGCCTTGAAGCTATGCCGCTCTTCTGCCACGCAATGTAATCGAGTATGCACATATCCTGTCCCTCCTGTCGTTTACAGTTGCTATTTTACACATTAAACTTGACACATTGTGTCATATATGATAAAATAATCATGTAAATTTTTTAATATCTTATTCGGGCGGATACCATGAAATACCAGATAATGATTAAAATGTTGCTCATGCTTCTTTCGCGCAAACGGGTGACGGCGGCGGAGATTGCGAACAAATTCGAGATTTCGCAGCGCTCCGTCTACCGCTATGTGGAAGAACTCAACGTGGCGGGCATACCTGTCGACGTGGTCAGGGGGAGATATGGCGGAATTTTTCTTGCAGACACATTCCGTCTGCCTTCGGGATACTTTACGCGCGGGGAATATGCGGCGGCGATAAACGCCCTTTCCGCCATGGCAACGCAGATGAACGACGAGGACACGCTGTCCGCGCTTGAAAAACTAAAGCACCAACAAAAGAGCGACAAGCGCGAATCGAGCGTATGTTCCAACATAATCGTAGACGGCGGCGCATGGTGCGACGCGGGCACCTTCGGCGAGAAGATGAAGGTCTGCGAACAGGCGGTGAACGAGTGCCTGTGCCTGGAAATCGACTACATATCCAGGGACGGCGAACACAGCCGCAGAGTCATTGACCCGCACGTGCTGATATTCAAGCAGAACATCTGGTACGTCTACGCCTACTGCCATTCGCGCGCAGACTGGAGGACGTTCAAGATAGGCAGAATAAAGCAGGCGCGTTTTACGGGCAAGAATTTTGTGAAGCAGAACGTGCGCAGACAGGACATACCGCTGAATTTCGAGTATTCTTCCGAACAGCGCATACCCGTCACGCTGGAGATAAAAAAAGAAGCGCTTGCCGACGTGGAAGAGTGGCTGGGCGTGGACAGCGTGGAGCCGCGCGGCAGGGCGCTTGCCGCCGAAGTCATGCTGCCCGACGACGATACTTCCGTGGAAAAGATCTTGGGCTATGGGGGCAAAGTTAAGGTAATTGCGCCGGAGTCACTGCGGCAAAGGGTACATCTTGCAGCTGTCGCCATAGCCGACGACAACGCATGAATGTACAGAAAACACGTGTGCGTACATACATTTATGCGCATAAGAACGCTTTGTCTTGAGCGATTAAATAATGCGGAAAGACGGCGCGCAAGCACGAAGTGCCGTATCTGGCGCAGGTCAACAGAATGTGTTAAGGGCGCAGGCAGTTAAACTGCCTGCGCCCTTTCTTTTTTAAATTCCAACCTAAAGTCTTGTGCTTGCCTGTTACCTTCTGCTGCACAGAGTTCAGGAAATTTTATTCAATGTAAGCACTACCTTTTCGCCGTTGACGGAAATTTCGCGCGTGAAGCCCTCGCCTTCGCCCTGCTCTACAGAGGAGGCAAGCACCTGTGCGGCAAAATTTGCCTTTGCAAGCACGTCCTTTACCCTGCCTTCCGCGACATAAAGTATGCTGATTCTGTCCGTCACCTCGAAACCCGCTTCCTTGCGCATATTCTGTATTTTGGACACGAGTTCGCGCTCCAATCCTTCCTCTATAAGCTCCTGAGTCAGATTTATGTCGAGGGCGACTGTAAGCCCGTTATCAGCGGCGGCGACGTAGCCCTCCGCGCTCTCCGTGAATATCTGCAAATCGTCCTGCGTCAGAGTGACGTCGATGTCGGGTATCTGATACGTTCCGCCGTTCCTGACGGCAGCAACCACTTCGCCTGCGTTGCAGTTTGCAAGGAATGCATAAATTGCGCCAAGCTTCTTGCCGTACTTGGGACCGAGCGTCTTGAGCTGGGGCTTGAGCTTGTAGGCAATGTACTTTTCGGCGTCGTCCGCCATTACCATCTTCTTGACGTTGAGTTCGTCGAGGACGATTTTCTGTTCTTCTGCGGACAGTTCAAGACCTGAAGCGCTTACCACCACCATTTCGCCGAGAGGCTGACGGTTCTTGACGTTGCCGGCATTTCTTGCCGCCCTGCCGAGGACGACGATATCCAGCACGCCCTCCATTCCCTTTTCCAACTTCTCGTCAATCGCGCTTTCGTCTGCGACGGGGAAGGAACAAAGGTGTACGGATATGGGCGCATCCTTGAAAAATTCAGGCACGAGGTTGCGATACATCATCTCTGCAACGAAGGGCGTATAGGGCGCCGTGAGCTTTGCAAGCGTGACGAGCACGGTGTACAGCACGGTATAAGCCGCCTTCTTGTCCTCCGTCATCTCGCTGCCCCAATAGCGTTCCCTGCCGCGCCTTATATACCAGTTGGAAAGCACGTCGCAGAAGTCCTGCAATGCCCTTGCGCTTTCCGTAATCTCGTATTCGGCGAGGTCGCTGTCGACAAGCTTTATCAGGCTGTTGAGCCTGGAGAGTATCCACTTGTCCATCAGGGACAGTTTGCAGTCCTCCAGCTTATAATCTGCAGGATTGTACTTGTCTATCTCGGCATACAGCGTGAAGAATGCATAGGCATTCCACAGGGTGCCGATGTACTTGCGCTGCGCTTCTGAGACTGCCTCCTCGTAGAAACGTGAGGGAAGCCAGGGTGCCGAACTTGTGTAGAAATACCAGCGGACGGCGTCTGCGCCCTGTTTGTCGAGTACCGACCAGGGGTCAACCACGTTGCCCTTGTGCTTGGACATCTTTATGCCGTTCTTGTCGTTGACGTGCCCCAGAACAAAACA
>CALVXA010000027.1 GCA_944368635.1 uncultured Clostridia bacterium | reverse complement strand
TATTATTACTTCGAGGGGAACAATCTGCACCTTCTTGACGACTGTGTTTCTGTCGTCTATCTCCTCCACGAAATGAGTGGGTATACCCTTCTTTTCCAGCATCTTCATCATGAAGTTGCTCATCTTGTTATTGATTACGCCCTTGCCTGCGATCGTACCCTTCTTGAGTCCGTTGAATGCAGTCGCGTCGTCCTTATAGGACACGATTACGTAGTCGGGGTTATCGGTTGCAAAGACCTTCTTTGCCTTTCCTTCATAGAGCTGTTCTTTCTTTTCCATAAAAATTTTATCTCCTTATAAGATGTTGATTACTTTTTTAAACGCAAAAACCCGCAAAGACTTGCGGGTATATTTATGCGTATGTCAAAACTCTGCCGATTCGGCCTGTACGGCAACGTCGTCAGCGTTTATCTTGTCTTTCATCTTCTGCTTGTACTCTGCAAGCTCTGCGGCGATTTCAGGGTATTTTATGCCCAGAATCTGCGCGGCAAGCAGACCTGCGTTCTCGCCTGCGTTTACACCGACCGTGGCAACGGGTATGCCTGAAGGCATCTGCACGATGGAGAGCAGACTGTCAAGTCCACCCATCATGTCCGTCTTTATGGGCAGACCTATTACAGGCAAAGTGGTAGAGGCCGCAAAGACCCCGCCGAGATGCGCCGCCTTTCCTGCGGCACAGATTATGACTTCAAACCCCTGCTGTTTTGCAGAAGAAGCGAACTCGTGCGCTTCCTCGGGAGTTCTGTGGGCAGAGATTACGTGTACCTCCGTCTCTACTCCGAAGCTTCTCAATACGCTTACCGCGGGCTTTACCGCTCCGAGGTCAGATTTTGAACCCATTATAACTGCAACTTTTGCCATAATCAGTCAACTCCGTAATAGTATTATATTTATTTATTTTGCCCAGACTATTTGAGTATGGTTCTGCTTTACATCCTGTTTTCCGTCTACATTGTGGCGGTCAACATATATTCAGTCCTGCTGCTGATATCGCAGCGGAACGACATAGCAACAGACGACAAACCCGTCGGAGGGGACAGCAAACTCATTCTCGCCGCGCTGTTCGGCGGTTCCGTTGCCATCTACATCACCATGTTCATTCTCCGCTACAAGCTGAAAAATCCCGTACTGATGATTCTTCTGCCTATAATTGCCGTGTTCAATGTCTGGCTGACAATAGTGGCATTCCGTTCGGGCATGAACATATTTGTCGCTTAACACTATATCTTTTAATATGACTTAATTATAACACGACATATAGTAAAAAGAAAACTGTTTGAATAATCTTTTTGCTTTTTGTCTTCAAATATTTTTGTATATTGTCAAAATTACTGAAAAAGTGGCAGGATAGTTCTATCCTGCCACTCTGTTTATTGCGTTAAGACTTGTCGCCGTCATTTTTTTTGAGAATGTCGCGTATTTCGGCAAGCAATTCCTCCGTTGTGGGTTTGTGGGGTTCAGCCTGCTCCTGCAGCGCGGACTGCTCCGCCGCAATCTGTTCTTCCGCTTTCTTTTTAGCTTCTTGCTCGCTCATTCCGTCCTTTCTGAACTTTCCGATGAGCTTTTCCGTCTGTTTTATGCGCTTATTTGCGGCATTTTTAAAACCCGAATAAACCTTTATAATTATGAACAACACCAGGGCAATCATGATGAAGTCGATTATCTTCATGATAAACGTACCCCAGTCGATATAGATTGAGTTAGTCATATCGACAATCATATTGCCGGCGGCGTCTTCCGTATACACTGTCTTGAGCATAGTTACAAGGCCGGCGCCATCGCTTCCGCCGACCGCCCAGTTTATGAGCGGTTTTAAGATATTGTTGGTAAGGCTTGTAACTATCGCATTGAACGCCGCGCCGATTATTACCGCTACGGCAAGGTCAACAACGTTGCCGCGCGCTATAAATTGTCTGAATTCCCGCCAAAGCGATTTAAGTCTCTTCATAACAGCGTTTTAATTCTTTGCAAGCTCCTCCGCAAGTTTTTCAATCATGGCGGCGCTCTCTGCGTTCATAGCCGCCCTAATCTTTACAGCCTCCTCGATGAAAATGAGGTTTTTGCAACCTTCCAGTTTTGCACGCATCTGCTTTGCACAGACAGGCGCCCAGCTTCCGTTTTCCATAAAGGCAACGGTACGCCAGGAATAGTTGCGCTCCGCCAGTCCCGTAAGGAAGTTCCTCGCGGCAGGGAAAATTTCGCCGTTATATGTCGTCGCCGCAACTACAAGCTTGGGGAACCTGAACGCCTGAGCTATACATTCCGCCCAGTCATCCCTTATGAGGTCGACGGACATTACGTTCACGCCCTTTTCGCGGAGCTTTTCCTCCAGGTAGCGCGCCGCCTGCGCGGTATGACCGTAAATCGAGGAGCAGGCAATCAGCACGCCGTCAGTTTCGGGGGTGTATGCAGCCCATTTCTTATAATAGTGTACGGCGTTTGCAAGCATTTTACCTTCAAGGTGAGGTCCGTGAAGAGGGCAAATTCTGTCTATATCAAGACTGCCCGTCTTTAAAAGTACACCCTTTACCTGCGCGCCGTATTTTCCGACGATGCCGAAATAATACCTTCTGGCTTCATCCGCAACGTTTGCAATGCGCTTTGACAGCGCGCCGAACGCGCCGAACGCATCTGCCGAAAAGAGCGTGCGCGACGCAGAATCGTATGTGAACATAACCTCGGGCCAATGCACCATGGGTGCAAGTATGAAGCGAAGACTGTGTTTGCCCAGCGTAAGCGTCTCCCCTTCCTTTACCGTAAGACGATTTGCGGGAAACCCTTCGCCGAAATATTCGCCGAGCATGACAAACGTTTTCTGGTTTCCCACCACCTGCGCATCCGGGTATTTTTTAAGAAACTGCTCTATGCTGCCGCTGTGGTCGGGTTCCATATGCTGGACTATAAGATAATCAGGCTTTCTGTCACCAAGCACTTCAGCCGTCTTATTTAGCCACTCTTCGCCGAAATTTGCCTCCACAGAGTCGATTACGGCAATCTTATCGTCAACGATGACGTAGGAATTGTACGCCATGCCGTCAGGCACGGCAAACTGCCCTTCAAAGAGGTCAAGTTTTTCATCGTCGACGCCAATATAAAATATGTCTTCGGTTATTTTTATCATATATGCTCCCTGACGGCCGTAAAGGCCGCCTTAAATTTTTTATCGCAGGCGGTCATAGTTCCGACCCGCCGCCAAAGTTGATTTTACTAATTTCTTATATGACCGTCGCCGTGCACGACATACTTGTAAGTCGTAAGCTCGCGCAAGCCCATGGGACCCCTCGCATGGAGTTTCTGAGTGGAAATGCCCATCTCGCAGCCGAGGCCGAATTCTCCCCCGTCCGTAAAACGCGTGGAGGCATTTACATATACAGCAGCGCTGTCTATCTCCCTTACGAAGGTTTCCGCCGCAACGCCGTCCTCTGTAACAATACAGTCGCTGTGTCCCGTAGAGTGTGCCGAGATATGCGCGATGGCTTCGTCTATGTCCCCGACTACCTTCACGGCAAGTTTATAGTCGAGGAATTCCCTGTCGAAGTCTCCCTGTTCCGCCATAAAGCAGCCTTCCCTGCCGCCGAGTACGCCCCACGCAGTTTCGTCGAGGTAGAAGACCACGGGCGGATGGCTTTCGCCCTTCCTTAATCTGTCGTACAGCATGGGCAGAAATTTACGCGCAATAGATGAATGTACAACGCATACTTCCATTGCATTGCAGACGGAAGGTCTGCTGCACTTTGCATTCTCTATTATATTGAGCGCCTTTTCTATATCCGCGCCCTTATCCACATAGACGTGACAAATTCCTGTACCCGTCTCTATGCAGGGAACTTCTGCGTTTTCCACGCAAGCCTTTATAAGTCCCGCCCCGCCTCTGGGAATGAGCAGGTCGATAAGTCCCTTTGCCTTCATCATCTCCGTTGCGCTGTTGCGGGAAGTATCCTCTATAAATCCTATCGCATCCGTATCGACAAGGCCGGTCATGCCGCTGCGCATGGCGTCTACTATCGCACCGGCGGTACGATGAGCTTCTTTGCCTGTGCGCAGGACGCATGCGTTGCCGCTTTTCAGCGCGAGTGCCGCCGCATCGGAAGTCACGTTTGGACGGCTTTCATATATGATTGCCACCACGCCGAGCGGCACGCTCACTTTTTTGATGTTCAGACCGTCCTTACGCTTAATTTCTTCCAGCACTACGCCCACGGGGTCGGGAAGGGCGGCAACCTGTCTGACACCCTCCGCCATTCCCGCTATTCGCGCGGGAGTGAGCGCCAGTCTGTCAAGCATGACATCGGAAATCACGCCTTCCGCCGCCTGCATGTCCAGCGCATTTGCCGCAAGTATATCGTCTGTATGGGCAATAAGACTGTCCGCTATGGCAATAAGCACGCTGTTTTTCTGCTCTGAAGTGAGTCGTCGGACGGAATGTTTTGCCTTTGCAGTCCTTTCAAGTATCTGTATAGTAGTCATTTCCTTTTACCTATGAATCTCGTTCCGACATTCTTACCGTCTACAATGTCGTAAAGTATTTCCGGGGCGGAGCCGTTCGCAATGACCATATCAACCCCGTTGGCGACGCATATCTTGGCGGCATTCACCTTTGTAGCCATGCCGCCTGTCCCCAAGCCGCTGACGGACCCTCCCGCTATGCAACATATTTCCTGCGTTATCTCCTCAACTACAGGGATAAGCTTTGCATTTGCGTCTATATGCGGATCTGCCGAATAAAGGCCGTCAATATCGGACAGCAGGATCAGCAGATCGGCGCCGACAGCCGCGGCAACTTTTGCGGACAAGGTGTCGTTGTCGCTGGACGACAGTTCTTCCGTTGCAACCGTATCGTTTTCATTTATTACCGGCAGCGCGCCGAGCTGAAGCAACCGCTCCATGGTATTGCCGAAATGTTGGCTTCGCTCCTGACTTTTAAGGTCGTCGGCAATTATCAGCACCTGTGCAACCGTATGCCGATAGTCGGAAAACAACTTATCGTAAAAATACATGAGTTCGCACTGACCGACGGCTGCCGCCGCCTGCTTTGTGGGGATGTCGGAAGGTCTGCAGGGCAGGGCAAGCTTGCTTACGCCCATTGCTATTGCCCCGGACGACACCATAATTATCTGATGCCCCGCATTCTTTATGTCGCTTATCACCTTGCAAAGCTGTTCCACAAGACGGATGTTGAGATTGCCCGTCGAATGGGTCAGCGTGGAAGTGCCTATTTTTATTACTACCCTCATGTATACTTCACCTTAAAAAATGCACTGACTTTATTGTAAATATTTTTTGACCGTTTGTCAATATCATAGACCAAATATGCGGCATAACTCAAAAATTCCGTTACAGTGCGCGCAACGGCAAAATAAAAGAGCCGACCGCACATCAATGCAGACAGCCCTTTGAATTTTGAACGTAGTCCCCCATGCGCTCACCGCATTAAGGAAACCGCGCATTTAACCGCAAAAAGAATTACACAATGCCATGAGCCATCATTGCGTCGGCAACCTTGATGAAGCCGGCAATGTTTGCACCCATTACATAGTTACCTTCATAACCATAGTCCTTTGCAGCCTTATCGATATTGTGGTAAATGTTCACCATGATATTCTTGAGCTTTGCGTCGACCTCTTCGAAAGACCAGAACATTCTGCCGGAAGACTGCGCCATCTCCAATGCGGAAGTTGCAACGCCGCCTGCGTTTGCAGCCTTTGCGGGAAGGAATACGACGCCTGCCTTCTGGAACACGTCTATAGCTTCCAGCGTCGAAGGCATGTTCGCACCCTCGGCAACGTATTTCACGCCGTTCCTGACGAGAATTTCTGCCGACTGCTTGTCGATTTCGTTCTGAGTTGCGCAGGGAAGAGCTATGTCGCAGGGGATTGTCCAGATGCCCTTGCATCCTTCGTGGTACTCTGCGCCCTTTACTCTCTCTGCATACTCCTTGATTCTGCCCCTCTTTACTTCCTTTATGTCCTTAACGACGTCAAGCTTGATGCCGTCCGCATCATATACATAGCCGTTGGAGTCGTACAGGGCGACTACTTTTGCGCCGAGGGACTGCGCTTTCTGGCAAGCATAGATTGCAACGTTGCCGGAACCAGAAATTACGACCGTCTTGCCCTTGAAGCTGTCGCCCCTGACCTTAAGCGCCTCTTCGGTAATGTAGACAAGGCCGTAACCTGTTGCCTCCGTCCTTACAAGCGAACCGCCGTACGAAAGCCCTCTGCCCGTGAGCACGCCGACATGCTCGCCGCGGATTCTCTTGTACTGTCCGAAGAGGTAACCTATCTCCCTGCCGCCTACGCCGATGTCGCCTGCGGGGACGTCGGTATCAGGTCCGATGTGTCTGTAGAGCTCTGTCATAAAGCTCTGGCAGAATGCCATGACTTCCCTGTCGCTCTTGCCCTTGGGGTCAAAGTCGGAACCGCCTTTGCCGCCGCCGATGGGAAGGCCTGTAAGGCTGTTCTTGAGAATCTGCTCCAGTCCGAGGAACTTGATGATGGAAAGGTTTACGGAAGGATGGAAGCGAAGACCGCCCTTGTAGGGACCGATCGCGCTGTTGAACTGTACGCGGTAACCTTTGTTTACCCTTGTCTTGCCGCTGTCGTCAACCCAGGGAACCCTGAACATAATCACTCTTTCAGGTTCCACAAAACGTTCCAGAAGACCAGCCTTCTCGTATTCGGGATGTGCTTCCACTACGGGCGCGAGCGTAGTCAAAATCTCCGTCGCAGCCTGATGAAATTCAGGCTCGTTGGGATTGTGTTCCTTAAGATCTGCCAATACCTGCTCTACATACGTCATAATATAAATACTCCTTATACCGCCAATTTGTAGCGTTTATGCAATTATATCATTAAATATAAAAAAATACAAAGCTTTTAATCAAAATCCTGCATAATTATTATTTATATAAAACATAAGCGTTACTTATATGCGATATAGGTATAAATTATCTTTTCACAATAAACATGGTCCGCATTGTCAGTGCGGACCATGTTTATTCATTATATATTTCACGTATCAGAGCGCGAACAGAAATTTACCGTCCTCCTGAAGCATCAGTCAGGACGACTTTTGCAACAGCCGACCGCAAGCGGTCTGACGTTATTATTTCTGTAAGTGCAGAAATGCAGGGTATAGCCATTGCTTTCAACGGCGTCAGAACGGCTTACGAGACTGAAGTCGCCGTCTTCGTCGAGATTCCTGAAAAATGTGTCCGCACCGCCGACTGCGTCCACCTTTGTCACAAGCACCTCATCGCAATAGGGCAACAGCATATCATATATGCACGCGCCGCCTATGACGTATACCCTGTCGGTATCGTAGCGCAAAATCTCGCCTGCCAGCTTTTCAAAGGTGTCGACTACGATGCAGTCATCCCTTTTTCCGAGCGTACGGCTGAGAACGATATTTACCCTGTTTTTGAGCGGCCTGCCGCCCGGGAAAGACCTTAACGTGTTTCCGCCCATGACGACGACATTGCCCGAAGTCGTCTGTCTGAAAAATTTCATGTCCTCCGGTATGGAAAACATAAGAGAGTTATCTTTACCTATGCCCCACTCCCTGTCGGCATGCAGAATTGCCTTCATGTCTTACTCCGCGACGGGAATGTCGTACTTCTTATCGTTGTATTTGTAGTCAACGAGACGGAAGCTGTCCACGGTAAAATCATAAAAATCTTTCACGTCGGGGTCGACTTCCAGTCTGGGCGCGGCATAGCGGGGATTTGAAATTATCTCCTTCACCATGGGAACGTGCCTGTCGTAAATATGCGCATCGGCGATTACATGCACAAGTTCGCCGGGAACGAGATTGGAGACCCTGGCAAACATAATGAGCAGCACGGCATACTGCACGACATTCCAGTTGTTTGCAGTCAGCATATCGTTGGAACGCTGATTGAGAATACCGTTAAGCGTGTTCCCAGAGACGTTGAATGTCATCGAGTAAGCACAGGGATAGAGGTTCATTTCGTGCAGGTCTGCAAAGTTATATATATTTGTAAGTATTCTCCTGCTTGCGGGGTTATGTTTCAGGTCGTACAGTACCCTGTCCACCTGGTCAAACTCGCCTTCCTTATAGATGTGCTTAACACCGAGCTGATAGCCGTAAGCTTTGCCTATGCTTCCGTTCTCATCCGCCCATTGATTCCATATTTTGGAATGAAGATCCTTTATATTATTGCTCTTTTTCTGCCATATCCAGAGCAACTCGTCAACCGCCGACCTGAAAAAGGTCCTGCGGATGGTGAGGATGGGAAATTCTTTGGAAAGATCATAGCGGTTAACTATTCCGAATTTCTTTACCGTATGCGCGGGGGTGCCGTCGCTCCACCTGGGGCGGACCTGCAGGTCGGTGTCCCACACTCCGTTTTCAAGTATATCGTTCATATTGTCGACAAAAATGTCGTCTGCAAGGCTCATATCGTATCTCCGTATATTTTCTTCATTTTATCATAAGCATTCTGTCAAGTCAATGAAATTAAAATGCGTCCTTACGACTGTCCGCCCATCTGTGCGCAATGAATTTAAGTCTGAACCTCAGCGGCACGAGGCGTGTAAGCGCGGCGACAAGCCTGTTGGCTCCTCCCACTATAACAGCGCTCTTGCCCCTGTCTGCCGCACTCAATGCCGATTTTACGACGTCGCGCGGATATTTTGCCGCAAACCTGCCCCACGCGCCGAGATTTTCAATGTACTTGCACACGTCCTCTCTGGTATATACCGACCCCGGCAATACAGCGGTCACAGTGACGCCCTTGCCGCGCATTTCTACGCCGAGCGCACGCGAAAAGCTTGTCAGCGCACCCTTTGCCGCCGAATACAGGGCAAAATACGGCATGGGCGTTATTCCGCACATGCTGGACACATTGATTACCTGCAATTTTTCCGCACGGGAGGACAGGGCAAATGCCGTACAGCATACTGCGGCTTCAAAATTTATTCTTATCTGAAACGCCGCCTTTTGCCGCGAATATTCTTCAAACGGTTTCTGTATGTCCGCACCTGCAACGTTTATAAGTTTTGCTATCTTACGGTCGCCTATAAAGGCAAAAAACTTTTCCCGCTGAATTTCGTCCGTAAGATCACATGCGCATATCAGCACTTCTCCGCACGATTCGGACAGCTCCCGCTTAAGTTCCGCCAGTTTGTATTCGTTTCTGCCCGTAAGTATAAGGTTTTCGCCTTTATTATGGCACTGAACGGCAAATTCCCTGCCGATAAATCCCGTTGCGCCCGTAATCAATGTATAAACCACAATTCCACCTCTCAGGTCAGGTCAACATTTATTATAGCGTCGCAGAGTATAATCTGCAAGCGTCTGACGTCCTTCGAGAGAATATATCCATACATTACATCATCGCATTCAGCGCCCATGCGGGCGATATCTGTCCCGAGGGCGCCTGCACTGTCTGCCCTTTGCAGCCCTTCAAGCGAATCTCTAACGCTGTCCAGCACTGACTTTGCAGCGGCCTGGTCAATCGTAAATCTGTCAAGACCGTTGGCAAGGTCGTAGCACATTACGGAAAGAGAGTATATTGTGCGCAGGGCGGAAAGACATTCCTCGGCAGAAATATCTTCTGAACGACGCAAAGTAAAGTCCTCCCTTTCAGCCTTTACCACCTCGCATTCCAGCTGTTTTATTGCAAGCGCGTCGCGCACAGATTGCGCGTCGCTTTCATTGTAATATGCGGCGACCGTTACGTAATATTTACCGTCGAGCAACACTATGTATCCCGCTCCGCCGTAGCTCGAAACCAGCGAAGAGATTGAACTTGCAGACAGCGAATCTCCGGGGCAACTGTAACACACATAGTAAAATTCCGCCGAAAAATCCAACCTCGAAGAACAGGCGGACAGCGGCAGACACCAGAACATTATTATCGGGCATGTCAACACAAAAAGCACAAATGCCCTTATCTTTCGGCGGGGCGTCATGATACTATTTTACAATATACGCCTGTCCTTTATTACACACTGTACAAATCAGACAAACAAGTCATTTTTTAGCCATACAAAAGAAACAACGCCTTTATAAATTGCCGACAGACAGCCAGAACCCCTCACATCAGGCGATTAACTCCATGACTTCAAAGCAATTCCTGACTTAAGACAAAGTCCGCCCTGACACCTTCATTGCATTGCGCATATTGGCAATTTGCCGCATTTATGGCGCGCTTTGTTGCGCATTTTATTTTGACGCGCGCAAAACTTGTGATATAATACCTATCGGTCTGAAAAACTGCGGAGAAAAGATATGATTGCAACCATAGTTATTGCCGTACTCACGTGCGTGGGACTTGTCGTCTGCGTACTTGTGAAACCCGAAGTCGGCATTAAAAAATTCAACCTGCCAATATACCCGATAGTTGCGCTTGCAGGCGCAGTTGCGGCGGTGGCGTTCACCCCGCTTACTTTAACCGACTGCATAGACGGAATACTTGGCGCGGGCGCGGTAAACCCCCTTAAAATTCTTACGCTGTTCATCTCCGTAACAGCCATTTCCATCTTTCTCGACGAGGGTGGTTTTTTTGAATTTCTTGCCGCAAAGGTGCTTAAAAAGGCGGGCAAAAGCAAACTGAAACTTTTCATACTGCTCTACATAACGGTATCTGTGCTTACGGTCTTTACCTCCAACGACGTCATAATTCTTACATTTACGCCCATAATCCTGTATTTCTGTAAGAGCGCAAACATAAAACCTGCACCCTATCTCGTTGCAGAGTTTGCCGCCGCAAACACGTGGAGCATGGCGCTGATTATCGGCAACCCTACCAACGTATACATAGCCACTGCCGCAGGAGTGGATTTTTTAAGCTATCTTACGGTGATGATACTTCCCACACTATGTGCGGGCGTCGTTTCGTTTTTTGTTCTGTTCCTGCTTTTCCGCAAACAGCTCAAGGAACCCGTTCTGGTTTCCGATGACAGCACTGACAAACCTATGAAGGACAAGCCGCTCTGCATACTCGGGCTTGTAGTGCTTATCATCTGCACGATAGGCCTTGCCGTCAGCGGATACATAGGTCTTGAAATGTGGCTTGAGTGTGCGATTTGCGCGGGGGTGCTGATTATTTCCGCATTGCTTTTAAGCCTTGTCCGCCATAAAAAGCCTGTCGTCGTCGGACACGCTCTGGGGAGAATACCCTACCAACTGATACCGTTCGTGATATCCATGTTCATAATCGTACTCTCTCTGGATAAGATGAACATAACGGACATTATCGCCTCCGCCTTTACTTATAATGAGCTTATCGAATACGGCGCGGGGTCATACCTCGCTTCCAACCTGGTAAACAACATACCCATGAGCGTGCTGTTTTCATCCGTCATTACTGCGGGAAATGCAGGCTTAAGCGCCGTCTACGCAACTGTAATAGGTTCAAATCTCGGCGCGCTCCTCTCCCCCGTAGGCGCACTTGCAGGTATCATGTTCTCCGCACTTACAAGGAAAGCAGGCGTGAAATTTTCCAATATAACCTTCATAATGTACGGCGGATGCGTTTCGGTGTTCTCGCTTGCGGCGTCGCTCGGCTGTCTTGCTCTCGTATTATAATACAAATTAAAACTTGCTAAAGCTATATTTTATCTTCCCCCGGTAGAACCGGGGGATTTTTCAAGCTAAAGCGCCATTAAAAAATCAGGCATCCGCCATGTGCGGATGCCTTTTGTCTGTCAGCAAGTGAACCCCTTGCTGTTGGCTGCGCCTGCCTTGCGGCCCACGTCTGTATTGTCCTTTTTGTCGCTGCGAAGCGCCGGGATAGGCGAAGGCGCGCGCATTGCGCGATAGTCCGTGCCATACTTTGCAATATGGTCGACTATTACGTTATGCGACTCCACGTCCTTTACGCCACCGTTTATAATCTTTTGCCATCTGAAGAAATCTGCATCTTCCGGCAAAGTTGATACATCCGCGTAGTCTTCTTTGTTCGCAGTGTACTGTACCGTATTTTCCAACACTCTGCGCACGTAGTCCACATTTTCATGCAGGCTTAAGGGGTCGGGGAATGTTGCGTCGGGAATTACCTGAGACCACTCCTTCTTTTCGTACTTTTTCAGAAGCCGCGCAGCGTTATGAAGATGAGCTATCTCGATCTGCAGATTCTTTTCCCAGAGAGAGCGTATATACTTGTCCTTTTCAGTCATATAGCACGACCAGTAAAGATAGCATTCAGTGTATTCATGCCACAACAGCATCTCCAGCCATGTGCCGTTTGCGTCTATCAGATTGCCGTACTGGGTTACGTGTTCCTCCTCTACGAGGCAGATTTCGCGATAGAGCTTTCTGGACGCCTCGTCCGTGGCGAGGTTTGTAATATTCATATAGTAGTTCATTGTCTGCTGTTCGGCCGCCGTAATGATCATTGTGGTGAGGTTGGTGAACAGGTCTGCCTTTTTTCCGTCCGTACTCCTTCTTACGTTGTCTGCGGGATGACGGTGATGTGCTATAGTAGGTCTGCCGGGCATAATCTCCGTGTAGCCGCCCACAAGCTTTTCCGCAAGTACTCCCTGCTCCATTTCCAGCTTGTTGGCATATCTGTAAAGGTGGTCAAAATCCTCTAAAAGCGCAAAGTCGAGCGCTGACTTTACATAGCAGTCGGTCACCCTTGCGCCCAGCTCCGCAGTAAGGTCGACGGCAAGCTGTTCATAGCCAATCGTGTGTTCCAATGCAGATTCGTCATCGGGTTTGAGCAGTGAAATTTTTATCTGCTGTTGCTTTTCGAGGGCGCGTACAAGCGCAAGTTCACGGCGCAGGTTTGTGTCGGCGGTGTGGCGCTGCAGATTATGCGAAAACCAGTTCGCCTCGAATTCAGTGCCGTTCATGAGAATTATCCTCGTCTTTGTATACGGGTCAGTCTCGTGCTTGTCATAGGGCTTGGGGTACATTTCCTTCCAGCTTTCAGCCAGTTTTTCAAGCTCCTCAGGGTGTTCGTCAAATGGATTCATTCGGTTACCTCCGTTGAATTTTTATATATTATTGACGTTCCCGCAAAAATTATCCCGCATTGTCAAACAAAAATGCGCGGCAGAGCCGCGCAGAAAAAATGTTTTTAATCCGCAGGTGCAGACAATGTTACGCCGTATGTCCTTATGTCCTTCACTTTTTTTTCTGACCTGACAGTAAACTGACTGAACAAACTCCCAAGTAATTTAGACTTAATTTTACATGAACGGCGCTACGAGCTGCAGAAGCCCTGTATATATGCGCTGAAACACATTCTTACGCCTGCGGTCGTAATCCGTAATGCGCTCCCCATACGAAATCGCCCAGTCAAAATCGGCCTGTATATCCTTCATAACCCCTTTGTCATCAGTATAGACTGCGCACTCGAACTGCTGATAAAAGCTCCTTAAATCCATATTTATGGAACCTACTACGGCGCAATTCTCGTTTGCGACGACCTTTGAATGGACGAAACTGTCCTTCATACGGTAAACCTTCACCCCGCTGTCCGTAAGTTTTTCGGCATACTTACGCGTCACGCTGTACACAAACGCCTTGTCTGGTACGCCCGGAATAACCAATGTGACGTCCACGCCCGAAAGCGCCTTGTTCCTGAGCAGGGCAGTTATGGAGTCGTCGGGAATGAAATAAGGCGTCATTATATACAGTCGCTGCGAGGCATTGGCTATGATGTTCTCATACACGTTTTTGCCTATATGATAGTCATAATCAAGCCCGTCGGCAAAGGGAATGACAACACTTTCCGAAGGCACTTCGTACCCGGCAGAGAGAAACCTTCCGTACTCCTGCACTCTGCCCGTGACGAACTCCCACTGGCGGAGAAAGAACAGCGTAAATGCCCGGACTGCGCTGCCTTCCAGCTTTAACCCCGAATCTTTCCAATATCCGAACATACGCTTTTCATTGACGTACTCGTCCGCAAGATTTACGCCGCCAGTAAACGCAACCTTCCCGTCGATTACTATTATCTTGCGATGGTCGCGGAAATTGAGGGCGACGGAAAACCTCGGCGTGAGTCTGTTGAAACATTCCAGCTTTATTCCTGCACGCTTTATGCGCTTTATCGATGCAGATGACAGCGTTCGGTGACAGCCGATAAAGTCGTACAGAATACGCACGTCTACGCCTGCTGTGGCTCTGTCTTCCAGAACCTTCATCACCCTGTCAAACAGCACGCCGTCCGAAATTATATACATCTCTATAAAAATATAGCTCTGTGCCGAAGTCAGACATTCAAGCACTTCGTCGAACATACGCGCGCCCGACGGGTAATACTTAAGCCTTGTTCCGCAATAGGGCACAAAACCGCCCGTTCTGTAAAGATATTGCGCATCGAGCAATATTTCACCGTTGCAACAATTTTCTGAATATTCGTCCGCATACTTGCCTGACGCGGCAAAAATTCGGGCATACCTCTTCTTCTTTCTGCCAAAGAATATGCGCTCGTCGGAGAGAAAATATATTATATACCCGAAGCCGAAAGAAAGCAGTATGAAAAGTATCCAAACTGCCTTTGAAAGACTGTTTTTGTTGGTTGAAATGACATATATACAGGTAAAAAAACTCAGCACATAGGAAAGTATGACATACCAACGGAATAAATAGCTCAAAAACAGGTATATGAGAATGAGAATGGCAAGCTGGAGGGCTAGCACGCCCATTACGATAAGAGTTTTGAAGATGCCCAGTCCGTTTTCCTCTGTCTTTATCTTTACCACCTTATAGTCGGAGTAGACAGCCTTGCCTATTGTCTTTTTACCAAGGCGGCGTTCAGGATATTTCTTCTTCATTTTTCACCCCGCTCAACAATTCCGCCCTGATGCATATCGCGGTTATGCTTTCGCTTGTCCGCTCCCGCAGGTTCAAAAACTTCTGATTTTCGTTTCTGCGTATGTTTATTACCCACATTATTCCGAATATAAGACAGAGTACCGCGCACAACCCGCAAAAAGAACAGACTGCTATATGCAACGCAGTTAAATTCACCAACGGCGCCACAACAGCCGCGGCGACAAGCAAGATTGCCATTATTGCAACCAGACTGCACGCCAACGCCGACCTTAAATGTTTGTACATATCGGCTTTAGACAAATTATTGATTTCCGATTCCATGCGCACCTGTAAAAGCTGTAAATCGTCCTTGTTATCTATGAAATGCGGTCTGTAATATGAAACGTGTACGACATTGCTGTATAGCGAGTCATCCTTGATTTCCGTCTCCGTCCAGCCGAACAGCTTATATTTTTCACGCAGATTCCATTCATTATCCCGCGTCAGCGAAACGTTTAAAAAGTCCCGCGGCTCGCAGTCGCCCTTGATTTCTTCCATATTATTTCCCATAATTATTATGTTACGCTGACATTATAGCATACCGCAAGCTGCAGTTCAAGATATAAATTTATCGTTCCCCTCGAAATATCAGTCTGTAATCAGCAGATATAAAAAAATCCCCTGCCGCGCACTGACGTACGTTGCAGGGGTACTAATTTTGCTGTATCAGGCCTTCGTTTCCGATTACCTTTATTTTTTTTAGCGTAATTCCTTGTTCTGAACTGCAATTCCTTGTTCATATTATTGCGGCCGAGCATATATCCCGCCGCAACCGTCAGGCCGCGTTATGTACGTTGCCGCAGACGGAAGGCTCTTCTTTTGAATGAGGCGCGCACAGTTTTTGCGCAAGCGGGGAGAGAAATCTGTTCAAAAACTTTGCAATGAGCCCCACAAACAATGCGGCTGCGATCGTTCCCTCTCTTACGCCTTCAAGCCTCTTGAGGAAAATGAAGGACAGTACGACTGCAATTACGACAAACGATACATCGACGATTACTTTCATGTAGCCGAACTTAATGTGCGTTACCATGCACAGCGACTGCGCCAACCCCTCGCCGGCAAGCGTGATGACGTCAGCAGCCATTTCAAAGCCAACGCCTATTCCCACGAGGACTATTCCCGCTATGCAGATGACCCATTTCATTATGTAGGTGTTTACAGTGATGCCATCTATGCAGAGCGCGGCAATATCAATGAAAAAGCCGAAAGCTATGCTTACGGGAATCTGCATGAGCCTTATCAGCCTGAAGCGTTTTCTTAAAATGACAATCTGGAGCAATACTATTATAGTATTTACTATCATTGTGGTCACGCCGACGCTCAGCCCGCTCATAACAGCAGTTACCTGAGGAATACTTGATACGGGCGACGTGCCGAGCGTTGCCTTTATGGACAATGCCACGCCGAAAGACATCACCACAAGTCCCGCCATTAGTACGAGATACCTCTTGATATACTCCGCAACGCCTCTCTTCGGGGATACTTTCGCCCCTGCATTTTGCTTTTCTTCTGTTCCCTCTGAATAATTCTCCTGTTCTTCTGTCTCTTTTACTGTCTCTTGTTCTGTTTCCTGCATATGTCGCCTGTACTAAAGCGGACGCCTTGATGCGCCCGCAGATTCACCAGATGAAATCCGCCTTGGCTATTTCACCGTTGTCTATCAAAATATCCTGTGCCGTCATGGACTTGTTGACTGCCGTCACAAAATACGCCCATTCGGCTATCTCTTCCGCCGTCGCCCACTTGGGCAACAACGTCTGATCCATTATCTTTTTCCAGAGTATCGGGTTGCCCGTTACCCTGTCGTTCAGCGCCGTAAGCACGCCGCCGGGCGAAAGGCTGTTGGACGTAGCGCCGTATTGAGCAACGCGCAACGCGACGTTTTTCATATAGGAAATCAATCCGCCCTTGCTTGCCGCATACTCGGGAAATTCCGAACCGTTGTGCGCGCTCGCCGACGAGATGAAGAGTATGCTCTTTATTCCGCTTCTCACGCCGTACTTTTCGGTGACGGCGATTGCGCCCTTAAGGTTAACTTCTATGTCCCTTCCCGAATCCTGCACGCCCGCATTATTTATGAGAATGTCAACGTCCCCCACTTCGGGAAAGTTTCCGCCCGCAACGTCGCATATAAAATGCGAATAGCTCGCGTCGTCGATTGATGAGGGACATATGTCAAGCCCCGTCACCTTATGACCGCAGGACAGAAATTTCAATGCGATTGCCCTGCCTATACCGTGCGAAGTACCCGTTACAAGCACGTTCATGCCGCACTCTCTCCCTCGTTTCTTATAAACTCGAAGTATTCCTTGCCTACGTTCTCCCTCTTCCACTTTTTACATGCAGCATATCCGAAGTAGGAGAACACCACTTCGCACAGCAATTCTGCAACCATGCCCGTAAGCGAACAGGTAATGCACTGCAAGAACGTCCAGCCGAAGAAAATCTGGCTGACTACAAGCGCGAACACGAGGTTGTCGATGAACTGCCCGACTGCGGTGGATATGTACGAGCGCATGAAGTATGCCGCCTTACCGTCGGGATTGCGGCGGAAAAGTTTACCTATGCCGAAGTTGAGGAAGTTGTTGACGAACGCCGAAAGCACGAACGCAAGCGTGCTGCCGGCAAGCACATACCACGTACCGCCGAAAGTGTTGTTGAGGGCAGCGTTAATCGTTTCCTCGCTGCCGGGGACGTAGCTTTCGCCCCATACGCCCGGAATAAGACTGCCGAAGAACATTATGAGGCAGAATATCAGGTTGACGCATATGGCAAGCACGGACATCTCTGTCGCAGCTTTGGGTCCGAAATGCTTTGTCACCATGTCCATCGTGAGGAATGCAAACCACGACACTATTATGCCGCAGTCAAGCGCAAGCCAGTCGACGGGGAGCGTTATGCTCTTGTTGGCGAGCAGGTTCATGGAGAACACAGACATAATAAAAAGCGCCGTCACAACGCCGGGCACGCTTCTCATAAGCAGTCTGAATTCGGTAAATTCCTTCTTGAGTCTTGTTTTCATAATTGTTGTCTTCAGAGCACAGCCGCGACATAGCGGATGAAAAAAAGAGCGCACTATGCGCCCATC
>CALVXA010000026.1 GCA_944368635.1 uncultured Clostridia bacterium | reverse complement strand
GGGAGTAGTTCAAAGGTCAGGTCCGTCATCACAGCGCAACCGCTCGGGCTCTGACGCCGCACAATTTTCGGCAACAAGACTTTTAACTTAAAGATTTTTAAGTTGGAAGTCTTTTTTTATTGTTAAAAATCACATAGTAAAGGTGTGTATATGGAAGTTTTAATGGCAATAGGTTATATTCTGGCGGTAGTTGTCGGCTTTGTTTTGCTCATTAAGGGCGCCGACCTGTTCGTCGACGGCGCGGCGGGCATAGCCGAAAAGCTGCACGTTTCCTCGCTCGTGATAGGGCTTACGATAGTGGCGGTGGGCACTTCCACGCCCGAAGCGGCAGTCTCCGTGATCGGCGGCATAAAGGCGGTCATGGGCGACACGGAGGCGGCAAGCGTAATTATGGGCAACGTGCTGGGCAGCAACATGATAAACATTCTGCTCATTCTCGGTCTGTGTGCGCTCATTGCAAGAATACCCGTCGCAAAGAGCAGCAGGTACTTTGAAATACCTTTCCTTATAATAATCAGCCTTCTGTTCATACTCGTGGGCGATATAGGCAACGGCTTTACATGGTACGACGGGCTCATTCTCATCGGACTGTACATTGTTTTCATGGTTTACAACATAATCATGGCAAAGCGCACGGCGCAGCCTGCCCTGCTCGAGGCGGGCGCGGTTACTGTCGTGTCTTCTGAACAGAAGACTGTAAGGCAGGGCTTCGGCGGCCTGATGGACAGAATTTCCTTGCGTTACGCGGAGCTGAAGCAAAAGACGTGGTTCCTCATCGTCATCACCATCGTCGGTCTGGGAATTGTCGTGCTTGGCGCCCAGCTCGTGGTGGATGGCGCAACCTACATCGCTCAGGATCTCTTCAAAATACCCACTTCCATAGTTGCCATAACGGTCGTGGCATTCGGCACTTCGCTGCCCGAACTCGTCACCTCCGTATCCGCTGCACGTAAGGGCGACATGGGCATAGCTACGGGCAATATTATAGGCAGCAACATTGCAAATCTCCTGCTCATTGCGGGACTTGGTTTTGTCAGCTCGGGCGCGGCGGGCGTGCCTTTCGACCCCTCTTCGCTTGCAGACGGATACATGTCAATAGTCGCCGCAGCCGCTCTGCTCATCTTCTCATTCTTCAGGGATAACAAGCTCGGCAAGGCGGCGGGCATAACCTTTATGGTGCTGCTCGTGGCGTACTATGCGTACAGGATATGCGCAACCATGGGGCTGTGTCCCATGATTGAAATTCCTACCCTGTTTAACTGACGCAAGGGGTATAAAACTTGTCGTTGTCGTCAACAATTTTAAGTGCCGCGGGCGTATAATGGTATATACAGGGTTCCGCAGGCGCTGTAATTAAACTGCAAGGGGTCAGACGATGACGATAAAGCGAGGAGAGCTGTATTACGCAGACCTGTCGCCCGTCGTTGGCAGCGAGCAGGGCGGCGTGCGTCCCGTACTCGTCGTGCAGAACGACGTGGGCAACAGGTATTCCCCCACGGTAATCGCGGCGGCGGTTACCAGCAAGATAAACAAGGCAAAACTGCCCACGCATATAGAGCTGCCCGTCGGTTC
Source organism: uncultured Clostridia bacterium (assembly GCA_944368635.1). GTDB lineage: Bacteria > Bacillota > Clostridia > Christensenellales > Borkfalkiaceae > Coproplasma. Next base: position 16,579 of record CALVXA010000026.1, on the reverse strand, counting down.
TTTCGGGCTTGCGAAGGAGTCGGTTATCCTGCTTGAACAGATAAGGACTATCGACAAGCGCAGGCTCAAGGAAAGGATAGGCGAACTCCCCGCCGAGGAGATGTCAAAGGTAGACAGGGCAATTCTCATAAGTCTGGGTTTCATTCAATGAAAGGAGAGCGCAGAAGACATTTTCTGCGCTTTTGCTTTTTTGACCGTCAAACGCTTTCAAATTGTCTGCATCTGTGTTATAATTCAGTCATGGCGACAAAAAAATTATTCGGCAAAGTAACCATACACTACGGCAAGGTCAGCTTAATCATGCTGGTCGTATTTGCCGTTCTCCTCGCTGCCGACCTGCTTTTAAAGCACTTCGAAGAGGCATATGAATGGCAGTTTACGGTAATACGCGGCTTCATCTGGGTGGAAAGCGGCTTCCGCAATTCGGGCGCGGCATTTTCATTCCTTTCGGACGAGGAGTGGGGAAGGATATTCCTCGTGGTGTTTTCCTTTATTATGTTCTTTGCTGTCGCCATAATTTTTATGTTCGTTCCCGAAAAAATGAAGGCGGCAAAGCTTGCCCTCGCCATGATTGCGGCGGGCGCCCTCGGCAACCTCGTGGACAGAATAGCCCTGGGCGAAGTGCGCGACTTCGTGTGGGTGAATATGCTCTTCAGCACGGCGTGCTGTAACTTTGCGGACTTCTGGATAGTGTTCGGCGTAATAATTTTAATTGCCGATATGCTTTTTTTCAACGAATACAGCGTATTGCCGTTGACCCGCAGCGCAAGGGAGGCTCAGCGCGCCCGCGCGGAGAGCGAGGCGGAAGATGCCGCGCGCGATGACGGCGCGCAGGCAGGAAAGACGGGAAGCTCCGCCGCAGACGGCGCGCAGGAAGACAGGGACAGCCGTGAAATAACCCCCGGGCAAAGCTGCGGCGGCGACTGCGAAAAAGACGCACAGCAGGGCAAAACGGAACAGGACGGCGGGACTGAAGAAAAGTGATGGAAAGCAGAACGCTGGTGGCGGAAAGGGAGTACGACCGCGCGGACGTCTTCGTCTGCGATATGCTTGAAGGCTACACCCGTTCGGCTGTAAAAAAACTGTTCGACGGCAACGTCACAATAAACGGCAGACAGGCAAAGCCCTCGCAGTCGGTGTCCGCAGGCGACGTCGCCTGCGTAAATCTGCCTGAACCCGTCTCCGCCGAGGCAAAGCCCGAAGATATACCCATTGACATAGTGTACGAAGACAATGACATTGCCGTCATAAACAAACAGCAGGGGCTTACAGTTCATGCGGGCAACGGCAACCCCGACGGCACGCTGGTAAACGCCCTTTTGTACAGGCTGGACAACCTGAGCGGCATAGGCGGCGTCATACGCCCCGGCATAGTGCACAGGATAGACAAGAACACTTCGGGACTGCTTGTCGTCGCCAAGAATGACGCGGCGCATTTAAGTCTTGCGCGGCAGATAGCCGAAAAGACGTGCCGCCGTACATATCTCGCCCTGCTCGAAGGCAACGTAAAGGCGGACAGCGGCGTGATATCCGCCTGCATAGGCAGGGACCCCTCCGACAGGGTAAGAATGGCCGTAGTGGACGAAAGGCACGGCAAAAGCGCCGTGACGGAATATGAAGTGCTTGAACGGAGCAGGGGTTACACGCTCTGCCGCTTCGTGCTTCAGACGGGCAGAACGCATCAGATAAGGGTACACGCAAAGTATATCGGGCACCCCGTCGTGGGCGACGACGTCTACGGAAGGAAGAAGAGGGAGTTCGGGCTTAAAGGACAGTTGCTGCACGCTTGCAGACTTGAACTCGACCACCCCGCAACGGGCAAGCGCATGTGCTTCACCGCTCCGCTGCCCGACTATTTTTCCGCCGTTCTGAAAAAACTCGGCTTTACTGTAATAGTTTAAAAAAAGACGGGATATATTTATAATATTGTTGCATTGTCGCACAATTAGGGGTATAATCTGTAACAGAAAGGTAAAGGAGATATATCATGGCAAAGAAGACAACAACGAATAAAAAAGTCGTTTACTACGGTCACTATCCGTTAGTAAAGATATGTGCGTTCTGGGGCGTAATTCTCGCCGGCGTTGCGGGACTGTTAAGCTTCATTTTAAACCTGTTGCTCCTGCTTGAAATCACCATCGGCTGGGCAAACAAGGTGTGCAATGCCTGCAACATGATTGCGCAGATTGCTCTGTTCATAAGCGCATGGCTTGCGGCTTACGACTATGTCAGCGACAAGCGCAAGTCGTGGAAGATTGTCTACATCGTGTTCCTCGTGCTGGGAATACTCGGACTTGTGGGACTCGGCCTCAACAGCCTCATCTGACACATGCCCGTCTGAAGGCGGTTTATGCGGTTATCCGCGTAAACCGCTTTACTTTTTTGCGCCGTTACTCTATAATTGAATAAACAAAAAATGCAAAGGCAGACAATATGGCCAATCCCTTAATTGCCGTCGTAGGCAGACCCAACGTGGGCAAAAGTACATTTTTCAATAAAGTCGCGGGCCGCAAAATTTCCATAACGGAGGACAGGCCTGGCGTCACGCGCGACAGGCTGTACGCAGACGCGGAGTGGAGGGGCAAGAACTTCTCCATCGTCGATACGGGCGGAATAGAGCTAAAGAGCGACGACGTGATGTGGCGGCAGATAAAAAAGCAGGCGGAAGTCGCAATCGAAACCGCCCTCGTCATACTCTTCTTCGTCGACGGAAAGGAAGGGCTTACCTCTGCCGACTACGACGTGGCTGATATGCTCAGGCGGAGCAAGAAACCCGTAATACTCGTGGTTAACAAGATTGACGAATACTCGGAGGACAAGATTTTCGAGTTCTATTCACTCGGTCTGGGCGAACCATTCCCCGTCTCCGCCGAACACGGCACGGGCATAGGCGACGTGCTGGACGAAGCGGTAAGCTACTTTGAAAAGTTTGCGACGGAGGAGGACGACAGCCTCAAAATCGCCGTCGTCGGTAAACCCAACGCGGGCAAGTCCAGCCTTGTCAACAAGCTTCTCGGGTTCGAGCGCTCAATAGTGACCGACGTCGCGGGCACGACGAGGGACGCCATAGACACCCGCTTCTGCTATGACGGGAAAAACTATACGATAATCGACACGGCGGGCATAAGAAAGAAGTCGAAGGTGGAGGACGACGTGGAGTACTATTCCGTCATGCGCGCCTTTGACGCAGTGCGCCGCGCTGACGTGTGCCTTCTCGTCGTGGACAGCACGGAAGGGCTTACGGAGCAGGATACCAAGATAATCGGCTACGTCCACGAACAGGGCAAACCCTCCGTCATAGTCATGAACAAGTGGGACCTCGTCGAAAAGGATACAAATACCATAAACAAGTTTGAGGACAAGCTCAAAGAAGACCTCAAGTTTATGGACTACTTCAGGTCGGTGTATGTCTCCGCAAAGACGGGTCAGCGCGTGGAAAGGATAATGTCCGCAGTCGATAAGGTGTACGAAAACGCGCACTTCAGGGTGCCTACGGGTACTTTGAACGACCTCATCTCGGACACCGTCAGGGCGAACGAGCCACCTTCATACAACGGCAGAAGGTTAAGGGTTTACTACTCTTCGCAGGTTTCGGTCGCGCCGCCCACGTTTGTGTTGTTCGTCAACAGCGAGGATTTGCTTCACTTTTCCTACCAGCGTTTTCTCGAAAACACAATAAGAAAGTCGTTCGACTTTTCCGGTACCCCCATACGCATAGTCGTCAGGGAAAAGAAGGAGGACTGATGCAACAACTTGTATTTGCCGACGTCTGGTACGTCTTTGTGCTGGGCGCGATAGTCAGCTATTTTCTCGGCTGTTTCAATTTTGCCGTGCTCATTTCGCACATAAAGCACAGCGATATCCGCCACATAGGCAGCGGCAACCCCGGTACAATGAACATGACGCGCGCGTTCGGACTGAAGATAGGGCTTATCAACTTCTTCTGCGACGGACTTAAGGGCGCAATACCCGTGCTGTGCGGCTACTTCATGTTCAGGAATTACTGCTTTGCGGGCACGGACGTCGCCGTAAGCGATTTTGCCCGTTACTTCTTCGGCATATTCGCCGTAATCGGCCATGTCTTTCCCGTCACGATGAAGTTCAAAGGCGGCAAGGGCATTGCCACTACGATAGGCCTTTTCTGGTGCGCTCTCGCCTGCGACAGGGCGGAAACATGGTGGTTCGTGTTCGTCGGCTTCGGCATATTCGCCGCGCTGTTCATCTACCTGTATGTTACCGAATGGGGCGCAATGGCTTCGCTTATCGGCGTTTCGGGCTACACAATCTGGCAGGCGGCAATATTCATCGTCAGATATTCTGCGGAGCTGACGCAGCTCTTCGTGGTTCTGTGTTTCATGCTTCTGCTTGCCATAAACATAATTACGTGGACTGCTCACCGCAAAAACCTTGTAAGGCTTATGGCGGGGGAGGAACACCGCACTTCGCTTAAGAAAAAGGTTCGCCGCAGGCAAGCCAAATAAACACGCAGCGCGCTTTGACCTGCGGTGTTTAAAAGTAAAATAATGCGCCCTCTGCACAGAGCAGAGGGCGCATGAATTTATTGAAATAATTTCTGTCGCACGGCAGAGCGTCATTCAGATTCGTCGCGCTTGTCGTTTTCCGCTGAATTTATTTCATACTCGATGTTGCGGTTGGCATTTAAAAGCGCGTCCGCAAACTTTTCGTACCATTCTTCCTTCACGACTACGACAATGAAAGTGCCGTCCCTGAACACAACGGCAAGCTTATTGGCCTTTCTGTCAAGCGTAAGCTTTTCAATCTTTTCAATCTCGTACTTGCTTACAATGAAGCCGAAGCGCGTCCTGAAGTACTTTTCGTCCACGACGTAGGCGGAAAAAATCAGCACGCTTACAAGAATTGCAAAAAGCGCAACGGTTACGGCGAACATCAGGGTATACTGAATTATGGGGTACACGGGGTCGGCTGCGGAAGATATGCCGAAGCGCAGGCATTGGTAAAGGTTGAGGGCGAAGCCCGCAACGCACAGTATTATGCCCGCAATAATCAGCGCGGTGGTGAGTTTGGTAAATTTGTATCTGAACGTCTTCATAATTCAATTATATATTCCCGCGGGCAAAAAATCAACGCGGGAAATGCAGAAATAAGTTAATTTCACGCGGAAATCATTTTTTGCGCCATAAAGCTTGATAAAACGGCGGTTTTGTTATAAAATTAAAGGGAATTACTCGGAGGTCAGCCATGATTAAACTCATAAAGAACGGCGTTTACTATATGCAGGGCAAACTTGTAAGGGAAAGGGAGGCCTTTATCGTGGAGGCGAAAAAGCAGGAAGCGATTAAGGGCACCATGGCATATTCCATACTTGCACGTCACAACAAGGGGGACGAGGACAATCTGAAGATCAGGTTCGACGCGCTCGCCTCGCACGATATAACATATGTCGGCATAATACAGACGGCGAAGGCTTCGGGGCTCAGACAGTTCCCCGTGCCCTATACGCTGACAAACTGCCACAACTCGCTGTGCGCCGTCGGCGGAACGATAAACGAGGACGACCACCTGTTCGGCCTGTCCGCCGCAAAGAAGTACGGCGGCAACTTTGTTCCCCCGCACCTTGCGGTTATACACCAGTACATCAGGGAAATGCAGACGGGGTGCGGAAAGATGATACTCGGGTCGGACAGTCACACCCGTTACGGCGCATTCGGCACGATGGGCGTGGGCGAAGGCGGACCCGAACTCGTCAAGCAGCTGCTTTCGCAGACGTACGACATAAAGCGTCCTCAGGTAGTCGCGGTATATCTGAAGGGCAAGCCCAAAAAGGGCGTAGGCCCGCACGATGTGGCTATCGCGCTTGTGGGCGCAACCTTCAAAAACGGCTTCGTCAAGAATAAGGTGCTGGAATTCATAGGCCCCGGAATCAAAAATCTTACAATGGATTTCCGTTCGGGCATAGACGTAATGACGACGGAAACGACCTGTCTTTCAAGTATATGGGAGACGGACGACGCCACGAGGGAATTTTACAGGCTGCACGGCAGGGAGGGCGACTTTTGCGAACTGCACCCCGCCGACCCCGCATATTACGACAGCGCGGTAGTCATAGACCTGTCCCGTGTGGAGCCCATGATAGCTCTGCCTTTCCACCCCTCCAACGCATATACCATAAGGGAAGTCATAGACAATGCAAAGGATATCCTCGGCGAAGTGGAGGAAGCGGGCAACAGGCTCAAGGGCGGCCGCGGCAAGCCCTTCCGCCTGCTGGACAAGGTCAGGGACGGAAAAGTTTACGTAAGTCAGGGAATAATTGCAGGCTGCGCGGGCGGCACTTACGAAAACGTCGCGGCGGCGGCGGAAATTCTGCGCGGCAAGTCGTGCGGCAACGGTGAATTCTCGCTCAGCGTATATCCCCAGTCCCAGCCCGTATTCAAGTGCCTTATGGACAACGGCTATGCCTCTGCGCTGATGGCGTCAGGCGCTGTCATGAAGACGGCTTTCTGCGGTCCCTGCTTCGGCGCAGGCGACACGCCTGCCGACAATGCCTTCTCCGTTCGTCACACCACAAGGAATTTCGAAAACAGGGAAGGCAGCAAACTGGGCGAACAGCAGCTTTCGGCAGTCGCGCTCATGGATGCGCGCTCCATTGCGGCAACGGCTGCAAACGGCGGCGTACTTACCCCCGCTACGGAAGTCGAGTATACCGCAAAGATAAAAAAGTATTACTTTGACAGCTCCATATACGAGCACAGGGTATATATCGGCGCAGGCAATCCCAGACCTGACGAACAGCTCATATACGGCAACAATATCGCCGATTGGCCCGAACAGATTGCGCTTACGGACAACGTGCTCATAAAGGCGGTGTCTGTAATAGACGACCCCGTCACCACCACGGACGAGCTTATACCCTCGGGCGAGACCTCGTCATACCGCTCCAATCCCTTAAGGCTGGCGGAGTTTGCGCTCTCCAGAAAGGACCCCGCATATGTGGGCAGGGCAAAGCAGGTCAAGGCGCTTGAACAGCAGAGAAGGGAGAACGGCGCAATGCCCGCCGAAGTGCTGGAGGAGGTGGGCATATCCATTCCCGAAAACACGCTTCTCGGCAGTGCGGTAGTTGCCCGCAAACCTGGCGACGGCTCCGCGAGGGAGCAGGCGGCTTCCTGCCAGAGAGTGCTGGGCGGCATTGCCAACATTGCCCTCGAATATGCAACCAAGCGCTATCGCAGCAACCTGATAAACTGGGGTATGCTTCCCCTCGTCTGCAAGAAGTTCGACTTCAAAGTTGGCGACTACATCTTCATTGAAAACATAAGGCAACTTATAGCCAAAGACGACCCCGTAATTGCGGCGACGCATATTTCGGGCGGCAAGGCAAAGACCATATATCTTACGATAGGCAGCCTTACGGAAGAAGAAAAGAAGATAATTTTAAGCGGCTGTCTTATAAATTACAACAAGAAATAAAAACTTAAAGTCTTAAGACCGACATATAAAAGCGCGCCCAAAGGTATTTGGGCGCGCAGTCGGTAAGGATGCGCATCTTCGCGCGTATGGGAGAAAGCTTATGAAAAAATTTACTGTCGCCGTCGCGTTAGCCTTACTCTGTACATTCGGTTCGGCAGGTATTTCTGCCTGTAAGGAGGAGGGGGGTACCCCGCAGGATACGACCGCGGACGGGGATATCCTCAACGTGTTTGCGCCCGACGGCGCGCCCGCACTGTCCGTCGCGGGGCTTTCGGATGCGTCTTATCGCGACAGGTACGACGTGAACATAGTCGATGCCGAAACAATTCAGACATACGTCGTCGGCGACGATGCGCAGGCGGACATAGCCGTCCTGCCCGTGAATGCGGCGGTCAAGCTGCTCGGCACGGGCGAAAATTACAAGCTGTTCGGCACGGTAACGCACGGCAATCTGTATCTCATGAAGAAGCAGGGCGGCACGGACATAACTTCGGAAAACCTCAACACGCTCATCGGGAAGACGGTGGGGGTAATAAACCTCGCCAATGTTCCCGGGCTCACTTTCAAGGCAATACTTTCGGACAGCGGACTTGCCTTTAACGAACTCAGGGACGGCGCCTCCCCCTCGGCGGACAAGGTCAATCTGCTTGCCATAGACGCGGCGCAGGCCGTGCCCTCAAATACGCAGTGCGACTACTTTGTAGTGCCCGAACCTGCCGCCACGACAAAGTTCAACGCTACGGGCGGCAAGCTCTCCTTCGCGGGCGACCTGCAGCAACTCTATGCGGGGGGAGAGGGCTATCCCCAGGCAGTCGCCGTCGCAAAGACGGACGTTACGGCGGACGAGATAGACGACTTCATCGACGCGCTGAATTCCTCCGAGGAGTGGATAAAGGGACAGAATACCTCCTCCGAGAGCATAGTTGCCGCCGTCAATTCCATGATGTACAAACAAGGCGCGGTAAGTACGCTCAGGGCGGACAACCTTACAGAGGGAGTAATTGAAAACTGCGCGATAGATTTTGTCCCCGCCTCCGAATGTATGTCGGAGATACTTGCCTATATGCAAAAGATAAACGCCGTCGCCGCACAGTCGTTCGGCACGCCTTCGGATGCGTTTTTTTACGGCGTTTAGAAGATGAAGGGGTATTTGGCGCGCAACGGATATAACCTCGCGGCGTCCGCGCTGGCAATCGTTGCAATGTGGGTTGCATGGATAATAGCGTATGCCGCGACGGGCAACGACTACCTCGTGCCCTCATTTGGGCAGACGGCGCAGAAGTTCTTTGCGCTGTTTGCAAGCGGCTATTTCTGGTCGGCGTTCGGCGCCACGCTGTCAAGGACGCTCGTTGCATTCTGCATATCCTTCGTTCTCGGCGCGCTGTGCGCCGCTGCGGGCACGCTCTTACCCGTGTTTGCACACTTTTTGCGGCCCGTGGTGGCTGTGTTCCGCACCCTTCCCACCATGGCGGTGCTGCTGCTCATACTCGTGTGGGCTTCGCCCGTCTCCGCGCCCGTAATCGTAACCGTGCTTGTGCTGTTTCCCGTGATATATTCCCAGCTCACCTCCGCCGTTTCGGGCGTGGACGCAGGACTTCTGGAAATGGCAAAGGCGTACCGCCTTACCTTCAGGCAGAAACTGACGGGCATATATGTGCCGCACGTCGCGCCGCTCGCGCTTGCGCAGACGGGGACAAATCTCTCCTTCGGCATAAAACTTACTGTGTCAGCAGAGGTCATGGCGCACACATATGTCGCTCTCGGCGGACTGATGAGCGAGTCGCAGCTCTACTACGATATGCCGCAGCTTGCCGCGCTCACCGTGTGTGCCGTGCTTGCGGGACTTATCGTCGAATTTATTTTCCGCACGGCGGCAAAGTATGCCTTTCCGTGGAGGAGGGGGGAGGAAATATGATAAGAATAGTCAATCTCTCCAAGTCTTACGGCGAAAAGAAGGTCTACGACGCCTTCAGTCTGGACATAGAGCAGGGCAAAGTGCTGTGCATTCTGGGCGAAAGCGGGTGCGGCAAGACCACCCTTCTCAACGTGATTGCAGGGCTCACCGACTACAGCGGCGAAGTGCCTGCCTTAAGGACTTCGTACGTGTTCAGCACGCCCCGCCTCGTGCCCAATCTCACTGTGCGCGGCAACCTCGCGCTTGTAGGCGCGGATAGGGGGGAGGCGGAAAGACTGCTTGCGCTCGTCGGGCTGGAAGGATTTGGCGACAGGTATCCTTCGCAGCTTTCAGACGGTCAGGCGCAGAGGGTGGCGCTCTGCCGCGCGTTCCTCTTTCCCTCCGACATAATGCTTCTGGACGAACCGTTCTCTTCGCTCGACCTCAAGGTAAAACTTGCGGTGATGCAGGTATTTTTCAGACTGCGCGAAAGCCGCCCCTTCACCGCGCTGGCGGTGACCCACGACGTGGACGAGGCGCTGTATCTGGCAGACAGGATAGTCGTGCTGTCGGACGGAAAAATTTGCGGCGACTTTAAAAATTCTCCTTGCGGGACTTTCGGGGCAGATTCCCCGCTCCGCGGACAGATAATGTCGCTGTTGCTTGTATGACGGCGTGTGGGAAAATATCCCGCACGGCGGCGTGCATTGTCGGCCGACTGCAAAAATTATGCGGCGGTCGGCTTTTTTATTTTACATTGAGCCCGTTTTTCTGTATAATGGTAAAAAACTTTTTTAGCGGGAAATCATGAAGAAACCCAACAAACTGATAAGAAATTTCTGCATAATCGCCCATATCGACCACGGCAAATCCACGCTCGCCGACAGGCTTATAGAGCTGACGGGACAGGTTTCCAAGAGGGATATGGAGGAGCAGCTGCTCGATTCGATGGATATCGAAAGGGAGAGGGGCATAACCATAAAACTCACCCCCGTCAGAATGTTCTACGACGCCGACGACGGCAACGAGTACGTCTTCAATCTCATAGATACCCCCGGCCACGTCGACTTCACATACGAAGTTTCCCGTTCTCTCGCCGCGTGCGAGGGCGCGATACTCATAGTCGACGCTTCGCAGGGGATAGAGGCGCAGACGCTTGCCAACGTCTATCTCGCGCTTGAAAACAATCTGGAAATACTTCCCGTAATAAACAAGATAGACCTGCCCTCCGCCCGTCCCGACGAGGCGAAGAAGGAGATAGAGGAAGTCATAGGTCTGGACGCGTCCTATGCTCCCCTCGTGTCCGCCAAGGAGGGCACGAATATCAAGGAAGTGCTGGAGGACGCGGTAAAGTACTTCCCGCCACCCGACGGCGACGAGGACGCGCCCTTAAAGGCGCTCATCTTCGACAGCTATTACGACAACTATAAGGGAGTAATACTCTTCGTAAGGCTCAAAGACGGCAAGGTCAGGGTGGGCGACAGAATAACCACATTCCGCTCCGACAAGGTGTACGAGGTAACGGAAACGGGCGTGTTCGCGCCCTCGCTTCTGCCCAAAAACGGACTGTTTGCGGGCGAAGTCGGCTACATCGCGGCTTCCATAAAGTCCATACAGGACGTCGCCGTGGGCGACACGGTAATCAATGCCGACGACAGGGCAGACGCGCCCCTTCCCGGCTACAAACACGTACAGCCCGTCGTGTTCTGCGGCATATATCCGCTTGACGGCTCCCGCTTCAACGACCTCAAGGACGCCCTTTTAAAGCTTCAGCTTAACGACGCCTCGCTCGTGTTCGAGCCCGACAATTCGCAGGCGCTCGGCTTTGGCTTCCGCTGCGGATTTTTGGGGCTTCTGCACATGGAGATAATGCAGGAGAGAGTAGAGAGGGAGTTCAACCTCGACATAATTACAACCGCCCCGTCGGTAAGTTACAGGGTGGTAAAGACGGACGGCGAAAGCCTGTTCGTGGACAACCCCTCGCACCTTCCTCCCGTGTCCGAAATAGATTACATGGAAGAACCCATAGTAAAGACGGACATATACTCCCCGCCGGAGTATCTCGGACAGATTATGGACCTCTGCCGCGACAAGAGGGGCGTGTTCGGGCAGATGACCTATCTGGACGCCAATCGCGTGAGACTTGAATATAAGCTCCCTCTCAATGAAATTATCTTCGACTTCTTCGACCAGATAAAGTCGCGCACGCGCGGCTATGCAAGTTTCGATTACGAGCTGGCGGGATATGAAAGGAGCAAACTCGTCAAGCTGGACATACTGCTCAACGGCGAGGTGTGCGATGCTCTCTCCATGATAGTGCATGAAGATTCCGCCTATGCCCGCGGCAGAATGTTGTGCGAAAACCTTAAGGATGCAATACCCCGTCAGCTTTTCGAAATACCCGTACAGGCTGCGATAGGCGGAAAGATTATCGCGCGCGAAACTGTCAAGGCAATGCGCAAGGACGTGCTTGCCAAGTGCTACGGCGGCGACATCACCCGCAAGAAAAAACTTCTGGAAAAGCAGAAGGAGGGCAAAAAGCGTATGCGCTCGATCGGCAGCGTGGAAGTGCCTTCGGAAGTGTTCATGCAGATACTCAAGACCAACAAGGACTGAGTTATGGGCTTTTTTGAAAGAGTTTACGAAGTCGTGCTGCGCATACCGCGCGGCAAGGTGGCGACATACGGCGACATTGCCCGCGCCTGCGGCGCTCCCCGCGCTTCGCGCCAGGTTGGCTGGGCGCTTCACGTCAATCCCCGTCCCGGCGAAATTCCCTGCCACAGGGTGGTATTTGCCGACGGGTCGCTCAGCGACGGATTTGCCTTCGGCGGGAAGGATATACAGCGCGGCCTTCTGGAGGCAGAGGGCGTAACAGTGGGCGGGGACGGCAGAGTCAACCTCGCAAAATATCGCTGGACGTGCGGACAGATGCAGAATAAACAGGCAGATGCGGCACAAGCAGATAAATAACAGAAAGACATAAGTAATTTTAAGCGGCGCACTCTGCACCGCGGGAGAAATATGGCAGGTATATACGTTCACGTTCCCTTTTGCAAATCCAAGTGCAGGTACTGCGACTTTGCTTCCTTTCCCGACAAGATAGGCTTTGCCGAGAGCTATATGACCTGCGTTTACCGTGAAATGCTCATGCGGAGCGAGGAGCTTAAAGACTACGCCTTTGACACGCTGTACATTGGCGGCGGCACGCCTTCGGTGATAGACGAAAGCTACATAGCGATGCTCGTCGCGGCGGCGCGAAAGTACTACAAACTTGCACCCGATGCGGAAATCACCATAGAGATGAACCCCGGCACGGTCAGCGCCGGCAAGATAGCGCTTTACAAAAAGTGCGGAATAAACCGCTTTTCCGTGGGGTTGCAGACGGCGATAGACAGCCAGCTGGAGGAGCTTGGCAGGTGTCATAACCTTAACCAGTTTGTGTCCTGCGCAAAGCTTCTGAAGGGCGAAAACTTTTCCGTGGACGTGATGATAGGACTTAAAGGTCAGACGACGGACGACATAGACAAGACGATAAGCGTGGCTTCGGCGTTCGGTGCAAGCCACATCTCCATGTATGCGCTCACGCCTGAAGACGGTACGCCCATATACACGGACTACCTCAACGGCGAACTTCCCGACGGCGATGAAGTTGCCGCAATGTACCAATTCGGCGTCCGCAGGCTTAAGGAGCTCGGGTTCGAAAGGTACGAAGTGTCCAACTTTGCCAAAAAGGGGAAACAGAGCAGACACAACTTAAATTACTGGCGCAGGGGGGAGTACATAGGCTTCGGCGTATCTGCCTCCTCGCATATTGCCAACGTGCGCTTTACCAATACCTTCGACCTGGACGAGTACTTCAAGTGCATACTCTCCAATCACCTGCCCGTGATAGACAGGGAGGAGGTGGACGTCGACGGGCGCAAGGAGGAGAGCATAATGCTTGCCCTCCGCACGTCGGAAGGGCTCAACGTGGAGGAGTTCAACTCCCTGTATGGCGCGGACTTCTTCAAGGAATATTCCACGGCGCTCGCCAAGAATTCCCCTTATCTGGATGTGCAGGGCGACCGCGTCCGCATAAAGGACGAATACCTGTACGTGCAGAATACCATAATCTGCGATTTCCTCTCCTGAAAGGTCGTACGGCAGCTCACTTAATTATAGACTTCATAATTATAAACGCCGGAAGAAACGCCCCTGTCACAGGGGCGTTTCTTGTATGGCGAAAACCTGATTTTATGAACGGAAAGTTATGCACAAAACGGGCTGTTCATAACTTCTGAGACTTTATTTTCTGAAAAAGTTATGCACAAGTTCGCGCTTTTCTGCGTTTTTTCGCGTGATTTTTATGTTTTTTCAATGTGAATTGTCATTTATGCCGATAAAGTTATGCACAATTCCACATGGTCACGCGTCAGCTCTTTTCGGCAAGCACTCTGCCGTCCGACCCGTTCAGAAGGTAGGCGTAGGTGTTACCGTCCCTGTCTGTTACGCCGATGTAATAGTAGCAGGCCTCGTCGTACAGCAGTCTTACGCTTATCTCGCCCATAAATCTGTTGCCCTGCGTAAGCGCGGCAAACCTTTCCCCGTCGTACTGTACCGCACATTCCAGCGCCTGTCTGCCGTCAATCACGCCCTCCTGTCTGACGTTCAGCGCGGTAAGCGTCTTTTGTTCACCGTCGACGGTGAGTTGAACGTCCACGCCGGAAGCGGAAAAGTCTTCAGCAGTAAAGCACAGGTAAAAATCGCGCGTGACGGCGCGGTAGTTCATTTCGCCCTCCAGCCCGCCTATTTCAATCTGCACGGAAGAGGGGGTGTCTGCGGCGGAGTAGTATACTTCCACGGTGTCGTTCAGCGCGCCCTTCACGCCGTCAAGCGAATAGGGGGCTTCCCTGCGGCTGCAATAAATTTTAAGTTCCTGCCCGTCTTCCGAAAATATGTACACCCCGCTGCGGTATTCCGATACGTAGTCGAAGTAGTCCGTCTGTCCGCTGCATCCGCCCAGAAAAGGCGTGGCAAGCACGGCGGGCATAAGCAAAAATAAAGTCCTTGCAATGTTCATATTCTCAATATATAGCCCTGGCGGGCGGAATATGATTATCTGCTTCAAACGGGTTAAATTTTGAATAAACAGTTGATTTTTGACGGCGGCTGTGATAGAATAAATAAAATATAAGACATGGCAGCCCGCAGACGGGCGTGTCGCGGGGCAATGCACAGGTGGAAAAGGTTGTCGTAAAAACAGCGGTAAGGACCGTACTCGCAATATTGGCAGTTTTAATCGTTGCCTTTGCCGTTGCCAGCTTCGGTTTTCCGCAGTACATGGCTTCCGTGTGCGAAAATCTGGGCAATTATTCGCTTGCGCTCAGGTATTCTGCCCTGCGCTACTCCTACACCGACGACAGTCTGGACCTTGCAAGGTGCTTTGAAAACAGCGTAAGTCTGGGCGACCCCGACAGCATAATCAAGTACGGGGAGGAGCTCGTCGCGAAGAGCGATTTTACCGACGTGTGTCACTATCAGGAGGCGGAGTTCGGCAAACTGAGCGACATATACCTCGACGGGGAGAGCCTCGGGTTTGACTACGAACAGCGCGTGAAGGGCAAGATAGCCACGGCATATTACCTTAACGGGGACGCGGCGCGCGCGGCGGATTATGCGCTTGAGGCGAACGGTACGCAGTCTTTCAGGTCGGGCAACGCGCTCATTCAGCTGTATGCAGCCGTAAAGACGGCGGGCGACGGCGCGGCGGCGCAGTTGCTTGCGGACAGGCTTTCGGCCGTCGTTCCTTCCGACGGCGAGGAGAGCGACCTGCTGGCGGAGGTGAAAATAAGCCTTCAGGCGGTCGTGTCCGGCAATAAAGGTTAAAATATTCACACACTATATACAAATTACTTTTAAGGAGAAGACCAATGAGTAAAATTGTTAAAGAGGCATTGACGTTTGACGACGTGCTGCTCATTCCCGCAGCATCGGATGTAATTCCCTCTACGGTAGATCTCAGAACGTCGCTGTGCGACGGTATCAACCTTAATATTCCGCTCGTGAGCGCGGCGATGGATACCGTTACGGAATCGCGTCTTGCCATAGCCATTGCAAGGGAGGGCGGCATAGGCATCATTCATAAGAATATGTCGATAGAGGAGCAGGCGCTTCAGGTTGACAAGGTCAAAAGAAGCGAGCACGGGGTAATCACCGACCCCTTCTTCCTCACTCCCGACCAACCCGTTTCCACGGCTTGCGCGCTCATGGAAAAGTATCGTATTTCGGGCGTGCCCATAACGGAAAACGGCAAGCTGGTCGGCATACTCACTAACAGGGATCTTCGTTTCGAGACCAACTTCGACCAGCCCATATCCAACATAATGACCAAGGAAAACCTTGTCACCGCCCCCGAAGGCACTTCTCTCAAGGAAGCGCAGGCAATTCTGGGCAAGCACCGCATAGAAAAGCTGCCCATCGTCGACAAGGACGGAATGCTTAAAGGCCTCATAACGATTAAGGATATCGAAAAGTCCAGACAGTATCCCAACAGGGCGACGGACAAGAAGGGCAGACTGCTCGTCGGCGCGGCAATAGGCGCAACGAACGATATGCTCGAAAGAATCGACGCGCTTGTCAAGTCGCACGTTGACGTCGTCGTGCTCGACTCCGCGCACGGTCATTCTCTCAACATAATCAGACACGTGGAGAAGGCAAAGAAGGCATATCCCGACCTGCCCATCGTTGCAGGCAACGTCGCAACGGCGGAAGCTACGCGCGCACTCTTCGAAGCGGGCGCAGACGTCGTAAAGGTAGGCATAGGTCCCGGCTCCATCTGCACCACCAGAATAGTTGCGGGCATAGGCATGCCCCAGCTCACCGCCATCATGGACTGCGCGGAGGAGGCTGACAAGCTCGGCAAGAGGGTAATTGCAGACGGCGGCATCAAGTACTCCGGCGACATCGTCAAGGCAATCGCCGCAGGCGGTTCGGCAGTCATGCTCGGTTCGCTGTTCGCAGGCACTACAGAAGCTCCCGGCGAACTGGAAATTTATCAGGGCAGGAGCTTCAAGTCGTACCGCGGCATGGGCTCGCTCCCCGCAATGGCAAAGGGCGGCAAGGACAGGTATTTCCAGTCCAACGCAATCAAGTTCGTGCCCGAAGGCGTGGAAGGCAGGGTTCCTTACAGGGGCGCTCTCTCCGAAATCATATTCCAGCTCATGGGCGGCCTCAGGGCAGGCATGGGCTACACGGGCAACG
>CALVXA010000025.1 GCA_944368635.1 uncultured Clostridia bacterium | reverse complement strand
GACCGCTTGAGCGGTTGCCGGTATTGTGCCCTTATAGGGCTAAAATAAAGCCCCCACTTTAGTGGGGGATCTTTACTTGTTGCGGCGGCACGTATGGCGGGCGGCAACGTATGGCGGGCGGCAACGTATGGCGGGCGGTAACGTATGGCGGGCGGTAACGTATGGCGGGCGCGGCGCATAGCG
The DNA here is from genome assembly GCA_944368635.1 of uncultured Clostridia bacterium. Classification (GTDB taxonomy): domain Bacteria; phylum Bacillota; class Clostridia; order Christensenellales; family Borkfalkiaceae; genus Coproplasma. The sequence continues at coordinate 18,089 of CALVXA010000025.1, read as the reverse complement.
GCGGGCGGCTGTGGGGGCGCGGCGATGTCCATGACAAAAAACGCAACGCTCCCCTCTGCGGCGGGAAAAATGAATTGACTAACCTGTGTCTTAAGGGGTATAATAGTTCAGTTATGAAAGCAAACGGATTTATTACCCGCACGGTCAGAAGACTGCGCTCTTACGGTTTCAATCTCATACTCTTAAGCGTGCTCACGGGTCTGTTCGCCGGCATTGTGGTTACGTTTTACAACATCTGTACGTCCTACGGCGAGGGGGTGGCTGCAAAGGCATACGCGCTTTTGCTTGCCAATCCCGCATTCATACCTTTGCTGTTCGTCGTGCTGTTTGCCGGCGCAATACTCATCGGCACTCTTACAAAGTTCGTGCCTATGGTAAAGGGCAGCGGTATTCCCCAGACGGAAGGTGCGGCGAGGGGACTTTTCAGAATCAAGTGGTACGCGGTAATGTGTTCCATGTTCGCAGGCTCGCTCGCGTGCGTGTTTTTAGGCCTTTCGGCAGGTTCTGAAGGGCCGTCCGTCCAGATAGGCGGCTGTGCAGGCGATGCGGTGTCCGTCGCGCTCAGACGGTCGTATATGATGCGCCGCCTTCAGATTTCCGCAGGCGCGAGCGCGGGCTTTGCCGTGGCTTTCAATGCGCCCGTTACGGGCATGATATTCTCCGTGGAGGAGGCGTTCAAGTCACTTTCGCCCTCTGCGTTCATCTGCTCGGCAATATCCGTAATATGCGCTCTCTTCGTGCGCAATTCTCTTCGCCCGCTCTTCGGACTTTCCGTCGGATACTCCTTCGAGGAGTTCGTGTTTGCGGAGGCCGGGCTTGCCGACATTGGCTTCGTCGCGCTGGGCGCGCTGATAATCGCGCTGTTTGCCGTGGCGTTCTACTATGCCATGTTTGCAGCCAAAAAGGCGTTCGGCAAGGTCACTTTCTGGAAGGGCAGGGGCAAATATTTGTTCCCCTTCCTCATAGCGGGTGTATTCGGCCTTGTAACTTCCTACTGTATAGGCGGCGGTCACGGCTTCATCGACGCGCTTGCGACCGACGGCACGGGCAACATTTCGGGCATATCGGTAATGGGGCTTTCGGTGGGGGCAAGCATTGCCATAATCGTGCTTTTCCGCTTCATTTCAATGATTTCCGTAATGTCCGTGGGCGTGCCCTGCGGCGTGTTCGTGCCCATGCTTGCCGTCGGCGCGGGCGGCGGCGCTCTGCTTTCGCTCGGTTTCCAGAATATCGGCATGTCCGCGCAGTTCTCCGACTACTTCGTGATAATCTGCATGGCGATATTCTTCACCGCATTCGTGCGCGCGCCTCTCACGGGCATATGCATGATTTTCGAACTGACTGGACAGTTCAGAAATTTCCTGCCCGCAATGATTGGCATAACGGTTGCGTACATAGTGAGCGAACTGTGCCACCTTCAGCCGGGATATGAAAAGATGCTGGAGCAGTTCATAAAGGCGGAAGGACGGGACAAGCACGCCAGAAAGGTAAGCCTTACCGTCACGGTACAGCCTTCCTCGCAGGCGGACGGAAGCGGACTCCGCAAGATAATCTGGCCGGCAAACGGGCTTGTCACGCAGGTCATTCACGCGGACGGCAGTACGGAAGTTCCCGACGGGTCATCCGTGCTGAATGCGGGCGACAGCATAGTCTTCGTGTGCGAGACGGACGACGAAAAACAGCTTAAGGAATACCTCGACGCGATAGTCGCCGCCAACCCCGACTGACCAGGCATAAGGAACGGTTTTACCGTGGCGGGAGCGGACTTTAATGCCGCATTTGCTCCCCCCATGCAGCCGTTCGGACGGCAAAATGGCGGCAGGGAGGACAATATCAGCCGTAAACAAGGCAAAATGTACGCCGCTGCGGGGCATAAAGTATATTATGCTTGACTATCCGCGCGCTTTAATCTATAATGTAAGGGTAATGCGGAGCGTTAAAAAAATAACCCTCAAAGGATAGAAAGAAATGTTAACAAGTATCTGTGGTATCAACTGGGGCGACGAAGGCAAGGGCAGAATGGTTGACCTGCTTTCCAGAGATTACGACATAGTGTGCCGCTATCAGGGCGGCAACAATGCCGGTCACACGGTGATAAACGAAAGGGGTAAGTTCATACTCAATCTGCTTCCGTCCGGCATCCTGCGCGAGAACGTGGTAAACGTGCTCGGTCCCGGCATGGTAATTGACATAAAGCACCTCTGCGGCGAAATTCAGCGCCTTCGGGATGCGGGCATTAAGATTACTCCCGACAACCTCAAGATAAGCGATAAGGCAATAATAACAATGCCCTACAACGTGCTTCAGGACGTGATGGAGGAGGACAGACTTGCCAAGGCGACGGGCAAGCCCTACGGCTCCACCAGAAGGGGAATTGCCCCCATCTATGCGGACAAATACCTCAAAAAGGCATTCCGCATGGGCGAACTTCTGAATACGCAGATAATGTACGAAAGACTTCCCGACATAGTGGAGTGGAAGAACCTCACCATAAAGGCCTACGGCTTCGACCCCGTAAAGACGGAAGACATGATAGAGTATCTGGAAACTTACGGCAAGCCGCTCCGTGACTACATAGTCGACATCGGCATCTACCTCAACCGTGCCCATGCCGAAGGCAAGAAGATAATGTTCGAAGCGCAGCTCGGCGCGCTCAGGGACATAGACTACGGCATAGTTCCCTATACCTCGTCTTCTTCCACGATTGCCGCTTATGCGCCCATCGGCGCAGGCGTGCCCAATCTCAAGCTTGACAAGTCCATCGGCATAATGAAGGCATATTCAAGCTGCGTAGGCGCAGGCCCCTTCACCTGCGAATACTTCGGCAAGGACGCCGAAAGACTGCGCGAGCTGGGCGGAGAGTACGGCGCGGCAACGGGCAGACCCAGAAGAGTTGGTCCCTTCGACGTGGTTGCCTCGCGTTACGGCATAACCTGCCAGGGGGCGGACGAAATCGCGCTTACCAAGCTGGATATACTTGACGACTACGAGGAGATTGAAATCTGTACTCATTACGAGCTGGACGGCAAAATAATAGACGACTTCCCCTTCACGGACGTCCTCGACAAGTGTAAGCCCGTATTTGAAAAGGTCAAGGGCTGGCATTGCAGCACGGCAAATTGCAGGACGGCGGAGGAGCTTCCCAAGGAGGCGCTTGACTACATTCACCTGCTTGAAAAGCTGTGCAACTGCAAGATAAAGTACGTCTCCGTCGGTGCGGAGCGCGACGCCTGCATAGTAATGCCCTGACCGTTGTGCGGTGCGGGCGATATGACAAACATACCCATTCAAAGGCACGGAGTTTCCGTGCCTTTTAAGTTTTTGCGCAAGAGAGGAAGGCAATGCGGCTAATCACTTGCAAAAGCGGCGGCATTGTGGTATTATAAATTAAATATTTTTGTAAAATCGGACAGAATGATGCTCAGAAAATTCTACAAGATGCACGGCATAGGCAACGACTATATCTATTTCGACTGCATGGACGGGGAAATTGAAAACCCTTCCGCGCTTTCCGTGCGCCTTTCGGACAGACATTTTTCCATTGGCGGCGACGGCGTCATACTTCTCTGCCCTTCCGACAGGGCGGACTGCAGAATGAGAATGTTCAATGCGGACGGGTCGGAAGGCAAAATGTGCGGCAACGGCATAAGGTGTGTGGGCAAGCTTGCGCATGACCTTGGTTACGTCAGGGGCACAAGCTGCGACGTGGAGACGCTTTCAGGTATAAAGCACCTGCAATTCAGACTGGACGCAAAGGGCAAAGTCGACTCGGTAAAGGTGGATATGGGCGCGGCAGTGCTTTCGGGACGGGACATTCCCTCCCTGCTGGACGGCGAAAAGATTGTCGGGCACAAGTTCTGCGCGGGCGGCAGGGAATACGAAATCACGCTCGTTTCCATGGGCAACCCCCACTGCGTGACCTTTTCGGCTGACCCCGACTCGCTGGACATAGAAAGCGTCGGTCCGCTGTTTGAAAACGATTCGCTCTTTCCCGACAGGGTAAATACGGAATTCGTCAGGGTCATTTCCCCTACGGAGCTTAAAATGCGCGTGTGGGAGAGGGGCAGCGGAGAGACCTGGGCATGCGGCACGGGTGCGTGCGCGGCAGTAGTGGCGGCTGTGCTGAACGGCTATTCTCCTAAGGGTGTGCCCGTAACCGTTCACCTTCGCGGCGGCGACCTGGTGATAACCTATACGGACGAAAGGGTGCTCATGGAGGGCGGCGCAACGCTTGCCTTCACGGGCGAAGTGGAAATATAAAAAGACATACGAAAAATTAAAAATAATATACGTTAGGAGCGCAATATGACAAAGTACATCTTCGTTACGGGCGGCGTGGTATCAGGCCTCGGCAAGGGCATAACGGCGGCATCTTTAGGCAGACTGCTCAAGTGCAGGGGGTACAAGGTCGCTTCCCAGAAGCTTGACCCCTATATCAATATCGACCCCGGCACGATGAGTCCCTATCAGCACGGCGAAGTGTTCGTCACGAACGACGGCGCGGAGACAGACCTCGACCTCGGTCACTACGAAAGGTTTATCGACGAGAACCTCAACAAATATTCCAACCTCACCACCGGTAAGGTGTACTGGAACGTCCTCAACAAGGAGAGGAACGGCGAATATCTCGGTCAGACCGTACAGATTATTCCGCACATCACGAACGAGATAAAGTCATTTATATACAACGTAGGCAAGACCACGGGCGCAGACGTCGTAATAACGGAAATCGGCGGCACGATAGGCGATATCGAAAGCCAGCCCTTCATAGAGGCGATAAGACAGGTTGCGCGCGAAGTCGGCAGGGAGAACTGCTGTTTCATTCACGTCACCCTCGTTCCCTATATCTCCGGTTCGCAGGAATTCAAGTCCAAGCCCACGCAGCATTCCGTCAAGGAGCTGCAGGGCATGGGCATAAATCCCGACATAATCATCGCCAGGGTGGACGCCCCCATGCCCAAGGAAGTCAGGGACAAGATTGCCATGTTCTGCAATGTGGAGCCCGAGTGCTGCATAGAAAACCTCACAATGCCCGTACTCTACCAGTGCCCGATAATGCTGGAGGAGAGCAATTTCTCCGAAATCGTGTGCAGGCAGCTCAACCTTGACCCCGGCACCATAGACCTGACCGAATGGAACAGGATGATAGGCAGGATAAACGGCAGGAACAAGACTGTGACAATCGCGCTGTGCGGCAAGTACGTGCAGCTGCACGACGCATACCTGTCCGTTGCCGAAGCGCTTGCCCATGCAGGATACGAAAATGCCGCAAAGGTGGAGATAAAGTGGGTGGACACGGAACTTCTCACCCGCGAGACGGCGGAAGAATATCTGGGCGACGCCGACGGTATAATAGTACCCGGCGGCTTTGGCGCGCGCGGAGTGGAGGGAATGATTGTTGCGGCGGAATACGCCAGGACAAAGAATGTTCCCTATTTCGGAATCTGTCTCGGCATGCAGACTGCCGTAATAGAGTATGCAAGGGACGTTCTCGGCTACGAGGACGCAAACTCCTCCGAATTTGACCGCGACAGCAAGCACCCCGTAATCGACCTCATGCCCGACCAGTACGGCGTGAAGATGGGCGGCACAATGCGTCTGGGCGCATATCCCTGCAAGGTCATCGGCAACATAATGAAGGAGGCCTACGGGCAGGAGGAAATTTCCGAACGCCACCGCCACAGATACGAGTTCAACAACGATTTCAGAAGGGAAATAGAGCAGGCGGGAATGGTAATTGCGGGAACTTCGCCCAACGGACTGCTCGTGGAGGCGGTGGAGATACCCGCGAACGACTTCTTCATAGGCGTGCAGTATCACCCCGAATTCAAGTCCCGTCCCAATAACGCCCACCCCATATTCAGGGAGTTCATAAAGCACGCCGTAAAGTACAGGGCGGGCAAGACAAACAAATAACGGAGAACGCTCAATGAAGCTTAATACAAATTTCGCAGATATTGCCGAAAGCTATCTCTTTTCCGACATAGCGCACAAGGTAAACGCGTATACGGCGGCACATCCCGAAAAGAAGGTGTTGCGCCTGGGCATAGGCGACGTAACTCTGCCGCTTGCCCCCGCGGTAATTTCCGCCCTCCATGCCGCCGTCGACGAAATGTCCAGGAAGGAGACGTTCAGGGGCTATGGCCCCGAACAGGGCTACGACTTCCTGCGCGACAGCATAAACGGCTACTATAAGTCACGGGGAGTGGAGCTTGACAGCGACGAGATATTCATCTCCGACGGCGCAAAGAGCGACCTTGGCAACATACTCGACCTGTTTTCCGCGGACAACACGGTGCTTGTCCCCGACCCCGTGTATCCCGTATATGTGGATACCAACACAATGGCAGGCAGAAAGATAATTTACATGAACGCCACGGCGGAAAATTCTTTCCTGCCCATGCCCGACTACTCCGTGGATGCGGACGTCATCTATCTCTGTTCGCCCAACAACCCCACGGGTGCGGCATACTCGGTAAGCCAGCTTCAGGAATGGGTGGACTACGCAAACGCCAAGGGGGCGGTAATTCTGTATGACGCCGCTTACGAATGTTTCATAACGGACGACTCTCTCGCCCGTTCGATATACCAGACAAAGGGCGCGAAGACCTGCGCGATAGAGTTCTGCTCCTTCTCCAAGACGGCGGGATTCACGGGCACGAGGTGTGGCTACACCGTCGTACCCAAGGCGATAGCCGCACAGGGCATGAACGTCAACAAGATGTGGCTGCGCCGCCAGACCACCAAGTTCAACGGCGTTCCCTACATCGTTCAGCGCGCAGCAGCCGCCGTGTTCACTGAAGAGGGGCAGAGGCAGATAAAGGCAAACATTGCCGTCTACCAGCAGAATGCGCGCATAATTGCAGATTGCATGGACGAACTGGGCATCTGGTATACGGGCGGCAAGAATTCGCCCTATATCTGGCTCAGGTGCCCCAAGGGCATGACCAGCTGGAAGTTCTTTGACTATCTTCTGGAAAACGCAGGCGTCGTGGGTACTCCCGGCGCGGGCTTCGGCAAGAACGGCGAAGGGTTCTTCCGGCTTACGGCGTTCGGCAGCAGAGAAGTGACCGAGGAGGCAGTTGCAAGAATAAAAAAGCTTCTCTCGGAATAAATTACATCGGGATAAAGAAAATGGAAAAGACAGCAAGGAATAAGGGTGCGGGTATTCTCTGCCATATCTCTTCGCTTCCCGGCAAATACGGCATAGGCACGCTGGGAAGGGAGGCATACAGGTTTGTCGATTCGCTTGTAAAGTGCGGGGCAAAGTACTGGCAGATTCTTCCCCTCCAGCAGACGGGTTACGGCGATTCCCCCTATCAGTCGGTGTGTTGCCTTTCTGGCAACCCCTATTTCATAGACCCTGAGGACCTGCGCGCGCAGGGACTTATCGACGCGGACGAGCTTAAGGGAGCGGAGCGCGCGGCAGGCGATGTGGACTTTGCCGAGCTGTATGAAAGCCGCTATGCGCTGTTCAGAAAGGCATATGCGCGTTTCAACATAAAGAACGCAGACTTCTTAAAGTTTGTCGACGGCGGCGAATTCGATGACTATGCGCTGTTCATGTCCCTCAAGTCGCGCTACGGCGGAACGTTCACGTCCTTCCCCGACGCGTACAAGTACAGGGAACACCTCGCCATAAGCGAGTTCCGCAATGCCGTCTACCGCACCGAGTACTGCTTCTGGCTGTTTTTGCAGTATGAGTTCAGAAGGCAGTGGAGCCGACTGAAGGAATATGCCAACGACAGGGGCATAAAGATAATTGGCGACATTCCGCTGTATGTTGCGTCAGATTCTTCCGACCTGTGGGCGCGCCCCGAACTGTTTCAGCTGGACGAAGGGCTTAAGCCCACCAAGGTTGCGGGCGTGCCGCCCGACTACTTTTCGCGCAAGGGGCAGCTGTGGGGCAACCCGCTGTATAACTGGAACGTCATGCGCGCGGAAAACTACGACTGGTGGATAAACCGCATAAAAAAGGCTTCCGAGATGTACGACGTTGTCAGGATAGACCACTTCCGCGGGCTTGACCGTTACTATGCCATACCCGCAGGCGCTTTGAACGCCGTCACGGGCGAGTGGGAAAAGGGTCCCGGCATGGAGCTGTTCGACGCCATAAAGTCAAGGCTGGGAGATGTCGACCTGATAGCCGAAGACCTTGGCATACTCGACGACGGAGTGCTGAAACTGCGCGAAGAGTCAGGTCTGCCGGGAATGAAGATACTCATGTTTGCCTTTGACGGCAACGAGCAAAACGAATACCTTCCTGCAAACATCTGCGAAAATTCCGTCACATATACGGGCACGCACGACAATGACACCGCGCTCGGATTTCTGTACAAGATGACGGACGCTCAGTTCAGGGAGTTCAAGGCACAGCTCCGCAAGGTGCTGAGGGGGCAGAAACTGTATTTGCCCGTAGTCACGCGGGAGGACGCCGTTCAGGCGCTCGTGCTGTCCGCGCTCAATACTCCGTCCTATCTTACGGTCATTCCCATTCAGGACGTACTCGGGCTGGATAACAGGGCAAGGATGAACACCCCGTCCATAGCTTGCGACAACTGGCGTTTCCGCCTTAAAAAGGCACCCGACCGCAGGTCAATGGCAATTTTAAAGAAGATGATTGCATCAGGCGGCAGGGCGTAAGGGCAATTAAGCGCCGAATGCAGCGAACACATCGCTCTGTCGGCTGTTCAGGCAATAACAAAAGAATGAAAATAACTGAATACAGAAATGTGCTAAAGCGCCGCGGCGAAGTTTGCCGCGGCGCTTTCATATGGCGCTTCAGCTTTATAAATTCCCCGTTTTTACTGGGGGGGTGATAAAAATTGCTTTAGCAAACTTAATGTTTGCATTTGCAAAGTCTTTCAAAGTCGGACGGGTCAGCGAGCGAACATGAATGTTGCTGACGTCCGCCGCTTTGTCGGAAGCGCGCCTACGCGCCTGCGCTCATGCAGGCGCCCTCTCGAAAAGTCGCACGCACAGCACGGTCATGTCGTCGGGTATGCCCGTCTGCCTGTCCTTTGCCTCATTTAAAATGTCGTCCGCAAGCGACTGCGGGTTGAGCGGGCGAAGGGTACGCAGGTACTCGTACAGCTCCTGCGGGGTGGAGAATGCAGAAGTAACGCCGTCGCTCATGAAGACCACGATGTCGTCGCATTTAAGCTGTTCGGCGCAGGTGGTGGGGTGCAGGTTGTCCAGAATGCCGAGCGGCAGGGAATTGCTCTCCAGCACTTTAATTTCTCCCTTGCGCACTATTACGCCCGCGGGCGAACCTATCTTGATGAAGGAGGCGGAAAGGCTGTTCAGGTCTATTGCGCAGACGTCTATGCAGGCAAACCGCTCCTCACGGTTAAAGCACAGCAGTTTGTTTATCGTATCCAGCACTATTTCGGGCGGCATTTCGGCGCGGTAGAACGCCTCTATCAGCGATATGGCGGTGGAAGACACCTTGCGCGCATATATGCCGCTACCCATTCCGTCCGAAAGCGCCATTAAGAAGGAGTGCTCGTTTATGCTTATCACGGAGTGGGTGTCGCCCGACACGCTTTCGCCGTCTTTTACAGCAAACGCCACGCCGAAAGCCGCGTCGCAGCGCGGCGGCTGAATGAACACGCAGGCATATCTGTATGCGTCCAGCGCGGTTTTTTCCTTCAGCATGAATTCCATGCCCGTACTCTTTTTCAGTATGGCGGCAATTTCGTCCGCCCTGACCTTTCCTGCAACGGTGATGAAAGCCCTGCTTACTTCCCCGCGTTCAAGTTTTACGCCCGAACAGGATATGCCGCAGGCGGCAAGCTCCTTTGCAACGGCAGTCTCAAGCGCGGAGCAGTCCTCGCCCCTGCGTGCAATCTCCACGGCGTGACACTTAAGTACCTCCGCAATGCCCTTCGCCTGTCCCGCAAGCAGCTTTCTTCCGCTCTTGACATTGTCGTTTTCAAGCGTCAGCTTACGGTATTCGGCAATGTTTCTGTTCACGGCGTCCAACAGCGCGCCTGCCTGCGTGCAATGCGCCGAAACTTCCCTCGGCAGGTCCACAAGGCTTACCCTGCCCTTTGCACAGCCCGTTTCGATAAGCGCGGCTATGCCGCTGTACACGCTCGTCATGGCGCACGTGTTTTTTCTGTCGCAGCCGGAGCAAAGCCCTTCCTTGACTTCCGTCAGCATCCTGCGTTTCAACGCGCCTTCGTCGATGCCCTCGTCAAGCGATGTGAACGCCAGCTCTATCTCCCTGAAAACCTCGCTCATTCTGAAAAGTCTGCGCGACACGCTTTCCTTAAGGGAAGATTGCCTTGCCGCAGTCAGTCCGTCAGCCGCCTGCATAAGTCTGCGAATGGCTGTAAGACGCGCGTCTGAAGGCAGAGTGGCGGCAAGACAGCAGCAGACAAGCAGGAGTATGTAGATGGCGGCAAGACCGACAGATTGGGTAAACGCCCCGTCGAAGTACAGGAACGTCCCCGTGGCGACGAGTGACAGGGCGGACGGCGCGCCCCTGCCCCCGCCTGCAATGACAAGACAGCCCGCCGCAAGCAGAACGTACAGGGAGGCGTACGCGATGTCGGGCAGGGCTATCGCGGCAGGCAGGGAAAGTACCAGGGCAACAGTCATTGCCGCAGACGAGCGGCATAGCCTTACTGCCAGGGGAATTGCGCCCGCGCACAGGCAAAGATAGGCATATTTCCCGGCCGCGTTGTAAATGCCTATGCCGCACACGCACGCGACTACGGCTATACACAGCAGTTCGTCGGGGCGGAGCATACAGCGGAAAAGACGGAAAATCAGCGAATATACGCACCGTATGCAGAAAAATGAGAACAGCATTACGGCGATGGCGGCAACCGCCCTGATTATGTATTCATTGTCCGTGAACAGTACGGCTACGGGTGCGCTCCAGCGCGAAAAGGCGACAAAGGGGGCAAGCGCGACGGCGATATATGCCGCCGCCTCGGCGCGAATCTTCTTGCCCGAACGCCTGTAAAGCAACGTCACTATGCAGGCAAACCCTCCCTCGAACACGCTTAAAAGCATTGTCACCCAGTCAAGGGTGGCGATGGAAGTGAGGGTATATATTATGGGCGTCGCCGCTATGTTAGCGCCGCAGATGAGCATGCCGAAACACAGTCCCAGCGCAAGCGGCACGCCGGGCACGGCGTTGGCTGCAAACAACGTCGCAAGCGCGTAAGTGCAGTAGACCAGCACGCTCTTCAGGTTAATTTTAATCCGCATAACCGCATTATACGGCTTTAAGGGGCAAAAACTTTGTCAGTATAGCACCATTTTGGGGATATATTGTAAAAGACGGCGGTCGTCCTCCGTACATGGGTTACCGCCGTATCTGTTTGTATAGTTACCGACTGCAAGCCGCCGCGCCTTTTCTGTGCGATTGCGTGTTGTGCGCTGCGTTGCATTTAAAATTTTTGTTGCCGCCCTGCGCGGTCAGTTACGCCTTTCCCGCAGCGAAAGCCAGACCATAAGCACGGATATGTCTGCGGGGTTCACGCCTGAAATGCGGCTTGCCTGTCCTATCGAAAGGGGTCTTACCTTGTTCAGCTTTTCCCTCGCTTCAAGGCGCAGTCCGTCAATGCATTCATAGTCGGCGTCGGGCGGCAGAAGTCTGTCTTCCAGCTTTTTTGCCCGCGCTATCTGCTGCCTGTTCTTTTTCAGGTAGCCTTCATATCTGATATATATCTCCGCCGATTCGCACACGGAGCGGGAGTAGCCGACTCCGCCAAATTGTCCTTTAATCTCGTCGAGCGGTATGCCTCTTCTTACGAGGTCCGCGCGGCTCACGGCGGAAGCCGCCCTCTCGAAGCCGTGTTTTTCAAGAATGTCTGCGGTCATGTCGGGCGTAAGGTCGCGTATTTCAAGTTCCTTAATCGCCCTGCGAGCCTCCGACAGCCTTGCAAGGTATGCGTTGTATCTCTCGTCCGTGACAAGTCCCGCGTCCCTGCCCTTCTGCGTAAGGCGGAAGTCGGCGTTGTCCTGCCGAAGCTCTATGCGGTATTCCGCGCGGGAAGTCATCATTCTGTACGGCTCCTCCGTGCCCTTGGTGACAAGGTCGTCGATGAGCACGCCGATATACGCCTCGTCGCGGCCAAGCACAAGCGGCGGCAGATTGCGCAGCTTAAGGCTGGCGTTAAGTCCAGCCATAAGTCCCTGCGCCGCCGCCTCCTCGTAGCCCGAAGTGCCGTTAATCTGTCCCGCAGTGTACAGCCCGCTCACCTTCTTGAATTCCAGAGTGGGGTAAAGGTCCAGGCTGTCTATGCAGTCGTATTCTATGGCGTATGCAAACCGCATTATTTCCGCGTTTTCCATGCCGCTTACGGAGTGATACATCTCCAGCTGGACGTCGTGCGGCATGGAGGAGGACATTCCCTGAACGTATGCCTCCAGATTGTCAATTCCCTCCGGTTCGATGAATATCTGGTGTCTTTCCTTGTCGGCAAAGCGCACGACCTTTGTCTCTATGGAAGGGCAGTATCTTGGTCCCGTGGACTCTATCGTGCCGTTATAAAGGGGGGAACGGTCGAGGTTGGAGAGTATTATCTCGTGCGTGCGGCCATTGGTGTAGCCAAGGTAACAGGGCAGTTTGTTTTCGGGCGGGGCGGGGGAAATGAAGGAGAAGGGTCCGACGTTGTCCTCGCCGTACTGTACGCTGAATTTTGAAAGGTCGAGGGAGGAAAAGTGTACTCTCGCGGGGGTGCCGGTCTTGAACCTGCGCACGCAGAAACCCAGCTCAATGAGGTTTTTCGTAAGCTCTGTGGCGGGGGCAAAGCCGTTGGGTCCGCTTTCTGCCGTGACATCGCCCGTGATGGTGCGCGCGTTGAGGTATACGCCCGTGGCGAGTATTGCCGCCCGGCAGTTTATAACCCCGCCGTATGTCGTCACGACAGCCGTAACCGCGCCGTTCTCCGTGCGCACTTCGCGCGCTTCGCCCTGAATTATGCGCAGATTTTCCGTGTGTTCAAGCACGTTTTTCATGCGCGCGTGGTAGGCGTTCTTGTCCGACTGGCAGCGCAGCGACTGCACTGCCGCGCCCTTGCCCGCGTTGAGCATCTTTATCTGCAGGGCGGTCTTGTCGGCGTTTATTCCCATTTCGCCGCCCAGCGCGTCAATCTCACGCACAAGGTGTCCCTTTGCCGTACCGCCTATGGAGGGGTTGCACGCCATAAAGGCTATGCTGTCCAGGTTGAGCGTGAGTATTGCCGTCTTCATGCCCGTGCGGGCGCAGGCAAGCGCCGCTTCGCAGCCTGCATGACCTGCCCCGACCACGGCGACGTCGTAATTTCCCAATACAAATTCCTTCATAACAATATAATTTTCCCCCTTTTTATGGAAAGGGGGCGAGAGGTTATTTTTTAAGAATGATGTTCTTTATGTCGTCAATTTCTTTTGCCATCTTGTCGCTTACAGCCATCATCTCTTCCACCTTATCGCGGGAGTAGAGTATGGTGGTGTGGTTGCGGTTGCCAAGTTCCTTGCCTATGGACATCAGCGGCAGAGAAAGCAGTTCGCACATAAGATAGCAGCATACCTGTCTGGGCAGGACAAGCTCCTTTTTCTTGCACTTGCCCACAAGGTCCTCGCGGCTCACGCCGTAAAAGCCCGTGACCGCAGCGATTATTGCGGACGGGGTTATCTCCCCGCCGTCGCCCTCGGGAATGGCTTCATTCAGCGCGCTCCTCGCAAGGCGTATGTCAATGGGTACTTCGTGCAGTCTGGCGGCGAATATCACCTTTGTCAGCCTGCCTTCAAGCGTCCTTACGTCGTTTCCCGAATCCTGCGCGAGGAAGGAAAGCACGTCGTCGGGGACTATGCTCTGCTTTTCGAAGGCCTTCTGCTTTAAGATGGCAATCTTGGTCTCGTAGTCGGGGGGAAGCATATCGAATACCAACCCGCCCGAAAACCTTGTGCGAAGGCGTTCTTCAAGCGCCGTAAGTTCCCTGGGCGGCTGGTCGCTGGTTATGACAATCTGCTTTCCGCGCGCAATCAGTTCGTTGAAGGTGTGGAAGAATTCTTCCTGCACGGACTTCTTGTTGGCGATGAACTGAATGTCGTCTATTATCAGCACGTCGGCGGAGCGGTAATGCTGTCTCAGGCGGTTGCCGCGTTCCCTCGCGTCGGGACCCTTTGCCGCAAACATGGTGTCTATAATCTCGTTGACGAACTGTTCGCAGGTGGCATAAATTACTTTAAGGTGGGGCTTTTCGGCAATTATTTTGTTTGCAATCGCCTGGATGAGGTGCGTCTTGCCAAGGCCCGTGCCGCCGTATATGAACAGGGGGTTATACACACCTGCGGGGTCGTTAGCCACGTTCTTCGCCGCCTCCACCACAAAGTTGTTGTTGCCCGTGACGAAGGTGTCGAAAGTGAAGTGTTTGTTCAGGTTGTTGGGCGGCGAATAGCTGTCCGCCTGCGCGGACGCGGCAAAGGCGTAGTCCTTGTTGCCCTTTACCACCAGCCTGAAGTCCGAAGGCCCGACGTTTGCCTTTATTATGGCGTCGCGCATCTTGTCGGCAAGCTTGGTCGTTATGAATTCCGCAAAGTTTTCCGAAACGGTCTCCAGCACCAGGCAGCGCCCGTCAAGGTCTACGGGGCGGAGCTTTTCGAGATAGGTGGTGAACATTATGTAAGGAATGCTTTCCTTCATCTTTTCCTTTATTGGATTATATATAAAGTCAAGACTGCCTGTGTCCATAATTATACCCGTAATTCCTTTGAATTTTTTGCCGCAATGCGCTATAATATTTAGTATAAATCATTATATACCATAAACGCGATTAAATAAAGTATTTTTTATCGGGAAATGCACATTAAAAAACTGTATTTGAAAAATTTCAGAAATTACGCGGAGGAACAGTTTGAGTTCTCGCCCGGGCTGAACGTGCTGTTCGGCAAGAATGCGCAGGGCAAGACCAACTGTGCGGAGGCTGTGTTTTACCTGTGTACGGGTACTTCCATGCGCGCGCGCCGCGACAGACAGATGATTCGCTCCGGCGAGGGGCGGGCATTCATAAGCTGTGTCTGTCAGGGCAGATACGGCGACGTCTGCATAGAGGCGCAGATTGACGAAGGCGGCAGGGAGATTAAAGTGAACGGCAACAGGATAAGCCGAAACGCCGACCTTCTTGGCAACGTGTTCGCAATATTCTTTTCCCCGCAGGAGCTGCGCCTCATTCAGGACGGCCCCGACGAAAGGCGCAAATTTTTAAATATTTCCATTTCCCAGCTGTCGCGCAGCTATTACGTCGCGCTTTCAAGGTATAACAAAATTCTCGAACAGCGCAACAACCTTCTCAAGAACAGGGACATTTCGCTCATAACCGACACATTGCCCGTGTGGGACGCACAGCTGTGCCGCTACGCGGCGGAGATAGCCCGTCGCCGCACGGACTACATCGCTAAACTTGCGCCGCTTGCGGGGGATGCGCACGCCTACCTTACGGACGGGCAGGAAAAGCTGGAAATCTCCCCCGACAAGAAGTATAAGGGCAACGAGGAGGAGCTTGCCGTCCGCCTTTTCGACGAGCTTACGGCAAACTACGACAGGGACATACGCCTTGGGTTTACGGCAAGCGGACCGCACAGGGACGACATAGACATACAGATAAACGGACAGGACGCCAAGAACTTTGCCTCTCAGGGGCAGACAAGGACGGCAGCCCTTGCAATAAAACTTGCCGAAGTGGAAATTTTCAGGGACGTCTGCGGCGAAACGCCCATTCTCATTCTCGACGACGTGATGAGCGAGCTGGACCTTCCCAGGCGCAAAAAACTCGTTTCCCGCACGGAGGGGTTGCAGACTATAATTACCTGCACGCACGCAGAGAGGGTGCTTTACGGCAGGCAGGCAAACAAGATAATGATCGAAGGGGGCGCAATCAGAAGATGATACGCGCTGATTTACACATACACACTTACTATTCGGACGGCACCCAGTCGCCTGAAACCGTGGCGCGCACCGCCGCGGGCAGGGGGGTCAGACTGATATCCGTGACCGACCACGACAACGCGCTCTCCTTTCCCGAAGTCGAAAAGTCCGCAAAGGCTGCGGGCATTCATGCAGTCTGCGGGGAGGAAATTTCCGCCTATGCGGGCGGGGTGAAGGTGCATATACTCGGCTACCGCATGGATACGTCCTGCGCGGAGTATGTTGCGTTCCATAAGTTTCTGGACAACGGCGCGGAGGAGAGGACGGCGGATATACTCAAAAAACTTGCTTCCAAGGGCATAAGCATAAAGTACGAGGAGGTTTTAAGGGAGCGCAGGGTGTGCGGCGCGCCCATACACGCAATGTACATTGCCTCGGCCGGCGCAAAAAAGGGGTATGCCCCCTCGCCAGCAGAATTCTATATGCGCTACCTGAACTACGGCTCCGTCGGGTTCTCCACAGCCTGCCGCCCCACGCCCGAACAGACGGCGGAGTTCATAGCAGGGTGCGGCGGCGTCTGCTCGCTTGCCCATCCCGGCAGGATATCGCTGGAAAAGGAGGGGGTAATAAACCTCATTGAAAGGCTCATTCCGTGCGGGTTGAACGGCATAGAGGCAGTGTATTCGGGGCATACTGATGTACAGACGCAGTACTATAAGGAGGTTGCCGAAAAGTATGGCCTTATGGTTACGGGCGGGTCGGACACGCACTCTGCGGCGGGCAACCGTTGCATAGGCACGCCCTTCTTCTGTCCCGACGAAAGGCTGCTTGAGGCGCTCGGGACGGAGTTTTGAAGACACTTAAGAGAATAATTATAATGTGCACTGCGCTTGTCGTTGCGACGGGCGCATTATTTTTGCTCACGGCGGCGTCCTCCCGCGTGGCGAAGGGCGTCACGGTGAACGGGACGGACGTTGGCGGAATGAGCTTTACAAAGGCATATTCCCGCCTTAAGGCACAGGCCGAAGAGGGACTTAAGGGCAGACGGTTGCGCATATGCGCAGATGACAAGACGTATGAATTCGTGTTTCCCGAAATCACCTACGATGAACACTTCATGAGTATTCTCAGACAGGCGGAAAGGGGGCAGAGTTTTACCTGCCCCGTGAGTTACAGGCTGGACTGCCAGGACGAGGTTGTGTCGCGCATATGCGCCGCAGCCGACGTTCAGCCAATCCGAAGCAGGGTAAAGTTCAATGCCGAGGGCGCGCCCTTTACCTACATTGTCGGCAAGGACGGCAGACAGGCGGATGCGGAAGGACTGAAAAGAGATATTGCGCTTGCGCTCGAGGAGGGGACGGACTTCGTGCAGGTGCGCTTCAATACAATAGCATATTACCCTTCGCTTGCCGAACTCAGACGGGATACCTGCCTGCTTGCCTGTTTTTCCACGGAGTTTGACTCCTCCGCGGAGGACAGGGCGCACAACATAGCGCTTGCCGCGCAAAAACTTAACGGCAGCATAATTTCGCCGGGCGGTGTGCTGTCATTCAACCGCGTCGTGGGCGAGCGCACGGCAAAGAACGGCTTCAGGGAGGCAAAGATAATTTCGGGCGGAAAATATGTGCAGGGCTACGGCGGCGGAGTCTGCCAGGTCTCCACCACGCTCTACAATGCCGCCCTGCTTGCGGGGCTCAAGGTAGAAGAATATCACCCTCACAGCCTACAGGTGGGCTATGTTCCCCCCTCGCGCGATGCAATGGTCAGCGGCGATTACTTTGACCTCAAGATAAGAAATAACAGACAGACGGACGTGTACGTCCGTGCCGAAGTGAAGGGCGGAAGGGTGTCGTTCAGGCTGTACGGCACAAGCGACGGGGTGCAGTACTGTCTTGAAAGCGTGGACAAGGGGGCTGTCCCCTGCCCCGAACCAGTGGTGCTTGAAGGCGAGGAGGACAAAATTCTGACCCCCGCGCGGGAGGGTAGGCGGAGCGAGTGTTACCTCGTCATGCGTTCGGGCGGACGGGAGGAAAGGGTGCTGCTGCGAAAGGACGAGTATCTTCCGACGGCAGAAGTACGGCAGACAAAGCGCAAAAGCGTTGACAGCGCAGTGTCCTGATGTTAGAATATATTTAAATTTTTTCGTCAATAAATCTTTCGTAAGGGGGGGTAGTAAAAATGCAGTCTGTCGGTACGGACGAAAAGCTTAACGAGTCTGTCG
>CALVXA010000024.1 GCA_944368635.1 uncultured Clostridia bacterium | reverse complement strand
CCTTGGGGAGAACGCAAATGCGTGCACGCGCGAAAAGCCCGCCTCGTCCACTATCGAGAGACTGTCTTCAAAGTCGCGCTCGCTTTCGGAGGGGAAGCCCGCGATTATGTCGGTGGTTATCGCCGCATCGGGAAACGTGCCGCGTATTAGCGCGCATTTTTCAAGGTATTGCGCGCGTGTATATTTTCTGTTCATGGCGCGGAGTACGGCGTCCGAACCGCTTTGAAGGGAAAGGTGAAACTGCGGCGCAAAGTCATTCAAAGAAGCAAGCGCGGAGAGCAGTTTTTCATCTATCACCGAACATTCCACAGACCCGAGCCTTATGCGCGCGGTGGTAAACTTAAGCTTTTCTATGAGCCCCGCAAGCCCCGTGCCGCCGTCCGAATATGCCGAAATATTTATACCCGTAAGCACGATTTCAGGCGCGGAGCAGCTTTTAATTTCCTCCGCCACGTCGTCCGCGGGACGTGAAGTCACCCTGCCGCGCAGATAGGGAATTATGCAGTAGGAACAGAAGTTATTGCAGCCGTCTTCAATCTTGACGAAGGCGCGGGTGCGCACCCTCTTGGGATATTCCGCCCTGTCGGGACAGGCGAGCCCGAAGTCGGAGCAGAGCGCGTCTATCACTCGCTCCTTCCCGCGGGTGCCGCCCACATACCTGACGCCCTGTCTTCCTGCAAACTGCACGCCGTCCTTTTGTGAGGCGCACCCGACTACGTAGATTGCCGCATCGGGGTTGAACTTGCGCACGCGGGAGATGAGCTGACGGCTCTTTCTCTCCGCCTCCCTCGTCACCGCACAGGTATTAAGTATGTACACATCCGCCGCAGAGAGTTTGTCCTGCGTCTGCCAACCCATCTTTTCGAGCGTTGCCATTATGGATGCGCTTTCCACTTCGTTCACCTTACAGCCGAGGGTAAATACCACCGCCTTCATTGCAGTTCACCCGTAAGATAGGCCGCAAGCGTACAGGCGGCGATTGCCGCCGTCTCGGCACGCAGTATGCGCTTGCCCAGCGTTACGCCCGCATAGCCCTTTTTGACCGCACAGGCGAATTCATCTTCCGAAAAGCCGCCCTCGCTGCCGATGACAAGCGCGACGGAGCCATGCAACGCCGACAAATCGCAGTCGGTGGAAGTTGCAAACTCACAGAAAAACAGTTTGTCCGTATACTGTGCGCAGCTGTCGAGCGCGCTTTCCAGGTCGGCGTAATACCTGACGGCAGGCGCGCGCGAACGCAGGCACTGTTTTGCCGCCTCGCGCGAGACGCGGTTGAGCCTTTCCACCTTTCCCTCGTTCATGTATGCGGCGCAATATTGAGAAGAGAATATGCCTATTTCAGACACGCCCAGCTCCACCGCCTTCTGCACGACGAGTCCGGTCTTGTCGCCCTTGAGCGCGCCGCACAACAGGCATATGCGCGCAGACGGCTCCTTATCGCCTGCGTATGCGCCCGTAATGTGCGCGGTGAGAGAGTGCCTGTCGACCTTTACGACTATCGCGCTGTATTCCCTGCCGCTGTTGTCAAGCAGGGTTATCTCGCTCCCTTCGCCAACGCGGAGAACGGTCTTGGCGTGTACAAATTCTTCGCCGTCGAGCGTAACCTCGCTCTCCGCGGGATAGTTTATGTCTTCTTTGAAAAATCTTCTGGGAGTACTCATTCAGCCCTGAACGCGAGCGCGTTCCACTCGCCCTTTTTTACTCTCTTTATAAGTTTAAGCCCCTGCTTCTGGTACACCTCTTCCACCCTGTCGCGCTTGCAGTCGATTATGCCGCTCAGAATGAGCGTGCCGCCCGACTTAAGATTTTTGGGAATTGCGGGGGCAAGATTTTCCAGAATATCCGCCGTGATGTTTGCAAGCATTATGTCCGCCTTGAGCGAACTGTCGTCCAGAAGATTGGAACGTGCGACTGTCACCCTGTCGGATACCCCGTTGAGTGCGGCGTTGTGTTTTGCGCTTTCCACGGCTACGGCGTCTATGTCCGTAAGGTATGCGAACTTTGCGCCGAGTTTAACTGCCGATATGCCAAGTATGCCGCTCCCGCAACCTACGTCTATGCACACGCTGTCGCCCGTGAGATACTGCTGAAGCAATTCTATGCACATGGACGTCGTCTCATGCTCGCCCGTGCCGAACGCCATATTGTTGTCCAACTTGACGATGTGTTCGCCCTCTGCGGGGGTATACGCTATCCATTCGGGCACGACGACTATCGCGCCCAGGTGTATGGGGCGGAAATGCGTGCGCCAGATCTCTATCCAATCGTCGCCCTCTATCTCCCTTTTTGTCATCTCCAGAGAGCCGAGGGGAAGCGCGCCCGCACAGTTTGCAGCCATCTCCTCTATATCTCTGCGGATGAGAGGAATCACCTTCGGCGCATCGCCTACGGCGACAAATGCCTTTACCATGACGTCGCCCGACCTGTCGTCGGTCAGCCCGTCTTCAATGTAGTCCCAGTACTGCGACTTATCTTTCTGCAGCGCGATTACGTCCCTGACGTCCGAAATTGCCACGCCGTAACTTGTATACCTCCACATTATGTCGGCGATAAGCTCGCTTCCTTCGGTGGTCGTATGAACTGTAAGTTCGATGAATTTCATTATATTATGCCTTTTATGCAAACCCCGCCACAGCTTGCGGGCGGGGCAATGACGCATGCGGACGAAGCTTGGCGACATTTGCCGCGCAATACCTGCCCGCACGCCGTAAATGTTGGTTACCTTTCATTGTCCGACTTGTTGCGGACATTATTTCATCTTTGTCAGACGTTCCGCCAGCTCCAGCGAGTCGGGGGGGGGAACCTGCTTGTCGCTGCCCTCGGAATAAGAGCCGACGAAGAACTTTGCCTTTTCGGGGGAAATGACAGTGCCCACGCCCGCAACGCAGCCGCCGGGACAGCCCATGCCCTCTATAAGGCAGTTCTTAATCTTGCCCGCCTTGGCAAGCATGAGTATCTTCTTGCAGTCCGCAAGTCCTTCGGCGTGATACACGTTGACATCAGTGCCGGGATAATATTCCTTTATCGTCCGCTCTATTGCGGCGGCAACTCCGCCGGCAACGGCGTAACCCCTGCCCGCGCCCGTGGCGCAAGCCGCCTCCGTCGCGCTCTCCTCCATGGCTGCGGGGACAATGCCCTTTGCCGCGAACATTCCGTTCAGCTCCTCGAAAGTCAGGACGAAGTCCACAAAGCTCCTTATCGTGCGACGGGAAGCTTCCAGTTTTTTGGCGGCGCAGGGTCCTATGAACACCACCCTCGCTTCGGGGTGGAGTTCCTTAATCTTTCTCGCTGTCGCTACCATGGGGGTAAGTTCCTGCGAGACTTCCTGCACGAAGTCGGGGAACTGTGTCTTGGCAAGCACAGCCCATGCGGGGCAACAGCTTGTAAGCAGGAAGGGCAGTTCGCCCGTTGCGACGGCGGAAACATAGTGATGAGCCTCCGCAATGCAGCTGAGGTCTGCGCCCTCCGCCACCTCGTACATATCCTTGAACCCGAGCTTCAACAGCGCGGACTTTATCTTGCCGAGCGTGGCCTTGGGTCCGTACTGTCCGACTATCGCGGGGGCTACGGCGGCAATTACATCGTCGCCCTTTTTGATGGCCTGTATAAGCTGGAATATCTGCGATTTGTCGGCAATGGCGCCGAAAGGACAGGCAGACATACACTGTCCGCAAGCCACGCAGATGGAATTGTCTATGCTTGCCCTGCCGTATTCGTCGGAAGAGATTGCCTTTATTCCGCAGGCGTCGGCGCAGGGGCGCACCTTGTGACTTATCGCGTCATACGGGCATGCCGCCTTGCACCTGCCGCACTTTATGCACTTTGACTGGTCGATGAACGACTTGCCGTTGACAATGGATATTGCGCCGCGCGGACAATTTTTAATGCACGAATGCGCAACGCAGTTGCGGCACATATTTGTCACTTCGTACTCGTTGTCGGGGCACTTGTCGCACGCAGACGGAATTACCTGCATGAGGGGAGGCTCGTAATACTTGTCCGAAATGTTGCTCTCCGTAAGGCCTTCGGTTATATGCACGGGTCTGTTTGCGGGACGGAGCGAAAGCCCCATGGCAAGGCGCACCCTCTCCGCCGCTATCTGTCTTTCCCTGTATACGCTTTCCCTGTAATGGGGTACTTCGTTGGGGGTTATCTTGTAGGGAATAGCTTCTATGTCGTCGGCAATGTTTTCCGATTCATAGGCGACTTTGGCTATCTCGGTAAAGACCTGTTTGCGAAGGTCGGTCACAACGCTCTGTTCTTTCATCTGCGCACTTTTCTCCGTATTTTATTTTGTATTTAAAGTAAAAGCCGAATATGCGGGAAAGCCGCGCGAAGCGAAAGCGCAAATGGCGCGCACCCATCCGTTTACGCATATTCCGTTACGGTAAAATTATAACATACGGCACAGCAGTTTTCAACTGCCTGTATGACATTTTTTTGTCATTGTTTGCCTTTAACCGCCGCACACGGCAATAAAAGCGCTCCGTCCCCCACTTTTTACATTTTTTTTACAACAGAAACAGCCCTTTGTTACACCCTTTATTGAAAAATAATCCGCACCGTGTTACAATAATGCGCGGAGGACAGATATGAAGGCAATTATTTACGTCCTGGAGGACGACAAATCGATAAGCGGGCTTATAAAGGTTGCGCTGGAGCTGAACGGGCTTACAGTGAAAGCTTTCCCCGCCTGCAAAGAATTTACGGAGGCGCTTGGCGAAGAGCGCCCAGACATTGCGCTCCTGGACATCATGTTACCCGACGGCAGCGGGCTTGACGTGCTTAAGACGATAAAGTCAAGATACCCCGACGTGTGGTGCATAGTGCTTTCCGCCCTCGGCAAGGAAGAGGACAAGGTGAACGGACTGAACATGGGTGCGGACGACTACCTTACAAAGCCTTTTTCCGTGCTGGAGCTGACGGCGCGCATAAACAGCGTATTGCGGCGAAGGACGAGAAAGTCGCTGATTGTATGCGGCGATATCGCCATGAACGAGGAGACCATGGAAGTTACCCTGAAGGGAAAGCCGCTGTCACTTAACAGAAAGGAATACGAGCTGCTGCGCTTTTTCGTAAAGAACCCAGGCAAGGTGCTGACGCGCGACGTGCTGCTTACGGAAGTATGGGGGTATGAATCGGGGGAAACGCGCACGCTTGACAACCACATAGCAAGGCTGAGAAAACAGGGAATAGACAATGTGGAGACTGTGTTCGGCGTGGGTTATAAATTCACGGTATAGCCATTGACCGACACATATTGCGGAGGCAATATGAGAAAAAGAATACTTATAATTTCACTTATCACGACAATACTCGGCATACTGTTCTTCACGCTTGCGTACACAAATTCCTACTACAACTCCGTAACGGAACAGTCCAAAAAGGAACTGCCCATTTTCTACAACATGTACGAGAGCGGCGATTACTCCTTCGACGACGAGGGGGCGGCGGCGCTTTCGGAAATGCTTGGCGGGGCGAGAGTGACGTTTATGTTTGCAAACGGCGACGTAGCGGGCGACAGCACGGGCGAAGACCTGCCCAACCACTCCGACAGGGAGGAAGTTATCGACGCGCTAAACGGCGGCGAGGGCTTTTCCGTCAGGTCGAGCGACACGCTTGGGGAGTCCATGATTTATTACTGCAGGGTCAACAAGGACGGCAACCTCGTAAGGATTGGCCTGTCCACCCATTCGGAATGGAGCTACATTCTGCGCGGACTTCCCACAGTGATAACATATGTACTTTTTGGCGCGGCGGCCTGTCTGCTGTTCACATACTTTTCCACCTACTTTATACTTCGCCCCGTTGAGGAACTCACGGCAGAGGCTACCCTGGGCGGCGAGGTAAAGACGCAGTATCCCGAACTGCAGAGCGTTACCGACGTGCTTAACGAGCGCAACAGGAGCATTAAAAAGCAGATGCTGGAACTGGAGCAGGAAAGGCTGATGGTGCAGAAGGCGCAGGAAAGCAAGAACGAATTCATTGCCAACGTCACGCACGAAATGAATACCCCCCTCACTTCCATCAAGGGCTATGCCGAACTGCTGTGTTCGGGCTGCCTGGACGAGCAGACAAAAAAACTTGCCTACGACACCATCTCCTCCCAGTCCGAAAGGCTTACAAACCTCATCGCCTGCATCATAAATTACAACGAAATTGACAGCGACAACCTACCCCCTTACGAACTTGACTTTACAAAGCTGGTACGCGAGACAATAGCCGTAGTAAAACCCGAAGCGGACAAGCGGGGCATTGAGATTTGTGACCGCACGCAGGACAACGTGTGCGTGACCAGCCGCCACGAGGTGATGAGCGAGCTGGCAGGCAACCTCCTGCGGAATGCCATACGCTACAACAAGGACGGCGGAAAGATAACCGTGGATCTGGATTACAGGCATTTTTCCGTGAAGGACACGGGTATAGGCATAGCGCCGGAAAACATGGACAAGGTATTTTCCCGCTTCTTCACTGTGGACAAGTCGCACAGCGGCAAAAACGGCGGCTTCGGGCTGGGGCTTGCCGTATGCAAGAAGATTTGTCAGCGCCAGGGCTGGCACATCTCTGCGGAAAGCACTCTCGGCGCGGGCAGTACGTTCACGGTGGAATTTTCCAGAAACTGAAACAAGACATATCAACGCACAACAACATAAGTCCTTTCCCCTCGCACCGCCGTGCCTGGGGAAAGGACTTTTTTTGTCTTGCCATATTCAATATTCATATTTATTCAGGGCATATCTGTGCATTGCCCCGCACATATGCCGCAGGCAAATCAATTTTTGTGAAAAGCAGACGCCTTTCAGAAAGCTTTCGGCATAATGCGCTTTTTTCAAATTGCCCCGCACATATGCCGCAGATAAATAAACTTTGCCGCGCACTCAGCCAAGGACATTTTCAGTTTGGCGCACGCCATCGCGCCGCCTGCGCACGACGGCAAATACAATCATTGCAACGGATATGGCAACGAGAGCCACGGCTATAATGACGGCGCAGTTAAGGAAAAACTCCTCCGGCATCACCTGAATTATCTCGTCCGTGCGCGGGTCAAACACCCAGTTTGTCTTGCCTGGGAAGAATATGGCGTGGAACGCCACGAAAGCGGCGTCGAAGCCTACGGCAAGCACGAGCAGCAGCAAGACCACCGGCAGCGCAAGCGCGATTACCCCCGCGAGAAAACACGGTCTGAACCCCAAAGGACGGGCAAGCGATATCACCTTAAACCTTGCAAGCAACCCGAGCGTCAGCGCGGCGACTGCCCCGCCGATAAAAAACCCGAGATTGAGGTTGAACAGTTTTTTGCAGTCGGCAAAGTGTTCCATTCCGCTTTGCGACCACCTCAGCTCCCCCGTGCCGAAAGCATGGCCCGGCAGGGTGAGATAATTGAGCACGTCGTCGTATGCTGCGCGGATAGTCTCATACGACCACCCCGTCGCCTCCTCCATTCCCAACGTCCTTATCTGAATGTAATAAAAAAAGCGGCAATAGATGGGTATGCCGATGGATACAGTAATCGTTACCGCGACAAGCGCGGCAACAAACAGGGCGGTGAATACCGCACACAGAATTTCAGACGGCTTTTTCATTGCTCTCCTTACCCGCAGATATTCCCCCCTTTCGCGCCGAACAGACTATCAGCACCTGAGAGGGCAGATAGAACGCCCACATGGCTATCCCCACGAAGTCCAGAAGTCCTGCGGGAAGCGCAACGCCCAGCACGGAATCGAAGTTGTTCAGCCCTACGCAGATATCGCAGCAGAAGAACAGTACCAACCCCGCCGCAAAGAGGGCATTATGCAGGCCGCCGCGGCAGAGCATGACTGCCTCCGCCATATTCACCAGCAACATCACAATATATATGCAGACCACGGCGAGCAGGTAGTCGAGGTAGCCAAGCGCAGCGAACATTATTATTAGCGCGAGCGCTGCGGCAACGCGCACGCACGCCGAAACAGCCGCCTTTTTCGCCCTGCCGACGTTCAGCCTGTACATATATATGCACTGAACGACGATGAACGTGGTGACACCCACTTCGTAATAGCTGTCCAGAACGAGTATGAAGAGGTCGGAAATGGCGGTGAATGCCAGCGCCGCGGCAAGAGCTATGCCGTCCTTGCCGTTGAAGAAAGCGCAGACGACGGCGACCGCCAGACAGAGCAGGACGCCCGAATACTTGAGATTTATCGGATCGGGCGCACCGACTGCGGCAAGCGCGTTGAAGATTGCGTATATTACGACCTCTGCCGCTATGAATGCGGCAATGACTGCATTGTATGGCGTGATTAGCTTTTTCATAATAAGTGAAAGGTGTTTTCATTATATAACAGGCAGAAAAATAAGGCAAATATTTTGCCCGTTTTTACAAATATATTACATTTTCGGGCAAAGGTTTTTTACAAGTGAACGATATTATTAAGGCACACAAAGGAAATCAAACAACAAAACAGAAAAAAAGGAGTTTTCTATGAAAAAGTTTGTAAAAGTAGTGATGAGCGCGGCAGTGGTTGCCGCAATCGGCGGAACTATGGCCGCAGGCCTTACAGCCTGCAACGGCGGCGAAGAAATCACCATTTCGGGCTCCACCTCCGTCCAGCCCCTCATGGAATTGCTTGCCGGCAAGTACGAAGAACTGCACAGCGACGTGTCCATCACAGTAAGCGGCGGCGGCTCGGGCGTGGGCGTTACGGACGCACAGCAGGGCAAGGTTGATTTCGGCATGGCTTCGAGAGACCTGAAAGACGACGAAACGGGCGTGGTTGCCGACAAGATTGCCATTGACGGCATTGCGCTTGTCGTTCACCCCAACTGCACCGTTACCAACGTCACCAAGGCGGAAGTAAAGGCGCTGTACGAAGACAAGACCGCCATTCAGGGCGTCATAACCCAGGCTGAGGCAAGAGAGGACGGCTCCGGCACGCGCGATGCGTTCGAAGAGCTTATAGAAGTCACAAAACTGTATGCCAATATGCCCGAAATAAGCTCCACGGGCACGGTCAAGGCAGACATAGCCGCAAATACCGACGGCAACATGATGGGCTACATTTCCCTTGGTTCTGTTGACTCAACGGTAAAGGCGCTCAGCTATGAAGGCGTAGTCGCATCCGTTGAAAACGTCAAGAACAACACATATAAGCTTTCCCGTAACTTCAACATCATCTATAAGGAAGACGGTCTGAGCGACGCGGCAAAGGCATTCATCGACTTCATCAAGAGCGAAGAAGGTCAGAAGATAGTCACCGACGAGGGTTACATAACAATCCTTTAAGTGCGTCAGGGTGAAATAAATGGCAAAACATACGACAAAGGAAAGGAAAAAGCTGTTTTCCAAGGACAAATTTGCCGCAGCATTCACTAAAGAAAATATCGCAAAGGGGGTTTTTATCGCCTTTGCGGCATTTTCTATTCTGGCGGTATTTGCAATTGTCTTCTTTATTCTTTACCAGAGTATTCCGGTATTCCGTCAAACAGGCTTTTTCAGATTTATTTTCTCCAGCACGTGGGACCCCGACAACGAAGTTTTCGGCGTCCTTCCGATGATTGTCACCAGCATAGTTCTGACTGTGTGTTCAGTCGTAATCGGCGGACTGCTTGCTGTGTTCACCGCAGTATTCATAGTTTACTACTGCCCCAAGTGGCTTAAAAAAATTTATGTGCAGATGGTCGACCTGCTTGCAGGCATTCCCTCCATCGTGTACGGCTACTTCGGACTTCAGCTCCTCAAGCCGCTGTTTCAGGACTGGTTCAACGTGGAGACGGGCTTCGGACTGTTTTTAAGCACGGTAGTACTCAGCGTCATGATAATACCTACGATAGCTTCCATCACCAAAAACAGTCTGGAAGCCGTTCCCATGCAGTATTATGAAGGCTCGCTTGCCCTGGGAAACACGAAAAACCAGACAGTTTTCAAGGTCATGCTGCCTGCGGCGAGAAACGGCATTGTCGCCGCAATGATACTGGGCATAGGCAGAGCCGTCGGCGAGACCATGGCAGTACAGTTCCTGCTTGGCGGCTCCGTAAGCTACCCTACGGGGCTGTTCCTGCCCATAAGGTCGCTGACTTCCAACATAGTACAGGAATTCGGCTATTCCTCGGGACTGCATAAACAGGCGCTTATAGCCACAGGCTTTATACTTCTGATATTTATCCTGATAATCAACCTTGCGCTCTGGTTCGTAAAGAAGAACAACGCCGTTGCGGGCAACAGCTTCTTCACGAGAAAAATCAAGGAGGGCGCAACCGAGAGCAAAGTCCACGACTACAAGCGCACGGGTACCGTGCAGGACGTGCTGTGGATATTCAGCTACATTGTGGCAGCCTTCGTGGCGGCAGCCCTGATTACGGTCATTCTGTATATACTCATAAAGGGTCTGCCCAACCTCTCGGCGCACTTCCTGTTCGGCAAGAGCAGAAACGGCGACATAACGCTTGCCCCCGCCTTCGTCACTACGGGAATAATTATTGTGATTTCGCTTGCAATAGCCCTTCCTCTGGGCATAGGCGCGGCAATATTCCTGAACGAATACGCCAAGCGCGGCTCCCGCTTCGTGAAGATCGTAAGGCTGTTCATCGATACGCTTTCGGGCGTCCCCTCCATTCTGTTCGGTCTGTTCGGCGCGATTTTCTTCGGCACCGTGCTGAACATGAATTACTGCATACTTGCGGGCGCGTTTACGATGGTGTTGATGATTCTGCCCACCATTATCCGCTCCACGGAGCAAAGTCTTTCCGAAGTCCCCGACTCCATGAGGGAAGCTTCCCTTGCGCTGGGCGCGGGCAAACTGCGCACCATATTCGTGGTAGTTCTTCCGCAGGCGTTGCCCGGCATAATCACCGCGATAATACTTTCGATAGGCAGGATCGTCGGCGAGAGCGCGGCGCTTATCTACACCGCAGGCATGAGCTTTAAGATGCCGCGCGGACTGATGTCGCAGGGCGGCACATTCTCCGTACTGATGTACAGATTCATGAGCGAAGGTCTGGCGGACGAAATTCCGTTGGCTTACGCAACGGGTGCAGTGCTTATTATTCTTGTACTGATACTCAACATAGCCGTATCCCTCTTCGAGACGCATTTCAACAACAAGGCGGCAAACAAAGAGGGGCTTATAGGTCGGCTTATAGACAGAATTAAGACAAAACGCAAGACAGCAGAGGTCACAGATGCAGAAGATTGAAAACTTTGTAATTTCCGACGGCATAGCCGTTTCGGTTAAGAACATGAACCTTTTTTACGGCAACTTCCACGCGCTTAAAAACGTGACGATGGACTTCCCCGAAAATCAGCTTACGGCAATGATAGGTCCTTCGGGGTGCGGCAAATCGACGCTTATAAAGTCGCTTAACCGCATGAACGACCTTGTGGAAGGCTGTAAGATTACGGGCGAAATTAAGGTAGGCGACACGGACATATACGCCAAGGGCGCAAATCTGTCCCGCCTGAGAAAAAACGTGGGAATGGTGTTCCAGAGACCCAACCCCCTTGCAATGAGCGTTTACGACAACATTGCATTCGGCCCCAGAACATTCGGCATACACAAAAAGAGCGAGCTGGACGAAATTGTGGAAAAGTCGCTTAAGGGCGCGGCAATGTGGGACGAGGTACGCGACAGACTGAACAAGTCCGCCCTGGGCCTTTCGGGCGGACAGCAGCAGCGCCTGTGCATCGCCCGCGCGCTTGCCGTGGAACCGCAGATTCTGCTTATGGATGAACCCACCTCTGCCCTTGACCCCATTTCCACGGGCAAGATAGAGGAACTGTGCATGGAACTGAAGAAAAAGATGACCATTATTATGGTCACGCACAATATGCAGCAGGCATTCAGAATTGCAGACCAGACGGCATACTTCCTGCTTGGCGAGATGATAGAGATGTCCGACACCAAGTCCATATTCTCCCACCCTGCAAACAAGAAGACAGACGACTACATCAACGGCCGTTTCGGTTGATGACGTCAGCCGCAAAACATATTCCTGCTTAAATCGCCAACGCCCCCGACGGATACTCTCCGTCGGGGGCGTTGTTACAGTCAATAGCCGCTCAAGCCGTAGTTTCAATCAATATCCCGTTATTCTTCGTCTTATATTTGTAAAAAAATTTAATCACCGCTTAAAAGATTTATATCCGAGCCGTTATCCAATTTGAAATACTGTGCAATTTGCCGCAGAAACGTGCTTTGCCATAACGGCGTCGTTTTTTATGATGACTGCGTCAAAGTTCAGAGTTCGCGCGGAAAGAATCTTAAAGCGCAAAAAAATCCCTGCGTGGAAAACGGGCGGATTTGGAATATTAACGCCGCTTTTTCCTTTCGCAGGGAGATATGTTATTTAGTTTAAAGCGCAATTACAAGGCAATGACAATCACTGCTTGCCGATATCCTTGCCGTACAGTGCGGAAACGTCGGCGGAGAACTTCTGCATTCTGTCGCACGACTTAAGGCTTACGGAGTCCTCGAAGGCGGAAAGCTGTTTAAGCTGATCCCTCGAGAGTCTCTGCGGAATGTCGATTTCCACCGTGACGTACAGGTTACCCGTACCGTTGACTGTCTTGACGCCCTTGCCCCTGATGCAGAACCTGGTGCCGCTTGCCGTGCCTGCGGGAACGGCAAGTTCTATTGTGTCATCTATGCCGGGAACGGCAATTTTGCCGCCCGCACACGCTGTGAGGTAGCTGACGGGGACGGTAACGAACAGGTCCTTATCCTGCCTTTTAAGCAGTTTATGCGGCTCTATATTGAAGTAGACGTACAGATCGCCGGGGTCGCCGCCGTTGGGCGAAGCCTGACCGTAGCCGCGCTTGCGCAGCGAACTGTCCTTATCCACGCCTGCGGGTATGTTTATGGTGAAGGAGGTCTGCTTCCTTGTGTAGCCCACGCCCTTGCAGTCGGGGCAGCGTTCGGTAATCTTCTTGCCCGTGCCGTTGCAGTCGGGGCAGGCGCCAACCTGAATGGTCCTGCCGAAGATGGTATCCTGCTGGAACTTTACCCTGCCCGTGCCGCCGCAGCGCGTACACTTGGAAAATGCCGTGCCGTTCTTTGCGCCGGTGCCCGAACATGACTTACAGGGCTCGTTGCGGAAATAGTTTATCTCCTTTGAACAGCCCTTTATGGCGTCCAGGAAGGAAAGACGCACAGTCTGTTCGATATCCGCCCCGCGTGAACGCTGCGGAGCGCCGCTCTGTCTGCCGCCGAAGCCGCCGAAACCGCCGAACATGGAGGAAATTATGTCGTCGAAGCCGCCGAAGCCGCCCATGCCGCCGCCCATACCTCCGCCCATGCCTCCCATATTGGGATGCTCCAGTTCGAAGTCATAGCGCTTTCTCTTTTCCGGGTCGGAGAGCGTCTCGTTTGCCTCGTTAATCTCCTTGAACTTTTCCGCCGCGGCGGCGTCGCCGGGGTGGAAGTCGGGGTGATATTGCTTTGCAAGCTTTCTGTAAGCCGATTTTATTTCGTCCTGCGTGGCCGTCTTGGACACGCCCAGGACTTCATAGTAATTTTTCTTTTCTTCTGCCATCTTTCACTCCGTTCAGAAGTTTTTGCGCACGCACTGCCCCCATATGGGACTGTGCTTAAATACCCGTTTGTAGCGCACGGAATCCGTGCGCTACAAGATGAGGTGATTATTTCATTTTTGACACTCGGTCATCAGTGCTGACGGAACTCCGTGTCGTCGCCGTTATCGCCATTGCCTGCCGCGCCCTGTGCGCCCTGAGCGCTCTGGTACATCTTGGCAATTACGGGCTGAATGTCGTTGGTGAGCTGTTCATATGCGGCTTTGATTCTGTCGTTATCGCCGCTTGCAAGCTCGTCCTTTGCCTTGGCAACTGCGTCCTCGCACACCTTCTTGTCATCCTCGCTGAGCTTGTCGCCGGCATCCTTCAGGGTCTTCTCGACGGAATCGATCATGCCCTCCAGATTGTTCTTGTTGTCGACGGCTTCCTTACGCTTCTTGTCCTCTTCGGCATACTTTTCAGCGTCCTTGACCGCCTTGTCAATCTCCTCTTCGGAGAGGTTGGTAGATGCGGTTATGGTTATATTCTGGCTCTTGCCCGTGCCGAGATCCTTTGCCGTTACGTTTACAATGCCGTTCGCGTCGACATCGAAGGTAACCTCTATCTGAGGTACGCCTCTGGGTGCGGGAGGTATGTCGTTGAGCATGAACTTGCCGAGTATCTTGTTGTCCCTTGCGAACTTTCTTTCGCCCTGAAGTACGACTATTTCAACGCCGGGCTGGTTATCTGCCGCGGTGGAGAATACCTGGCTCTTCTTTACGGGGATAGTCGTATTCCTCTCGATAAGGGGCGTGGAGACGCCGCCGAGAGTTTCAATGCCAAGGGTAAGGGGCATGACGTCGAGAAGGAGCACATCCTTTACTTCGCCGGAAAGCACGCCGCCCTGAATTGCCGCGCCTATTGCGACGCATTCATCGGGGTTGATGCCCCTGAAGGGTTCCTTGCCCGTAATGCTCTTTACCTTGTCGTATACGGCGGGGATACGCGTGGAACCGCCGACCATGATGACCTTGCTTATGTCGGCATAGGTAAGACCTGCGTCCGCCATAGCCTTCTTCATGGGTTCTACAGTCCTCTCTACGAGGTCTGCGGTGAGCGAGTCGAACTTCTGCTTTGACAGGTCGATGTCAAGGTGCTGGGGCGCGCCGTCAACCACCGTTATGAAGGGCAGGTTGATGTTCGTGGAGGACATACCGGAAAGCTCTATCTTTGCCTTTTCTGCGGCCTCCTTGAGCCTCTGCATTGCCATCTTATCCTTGGACAGGTCAACGCCCGTATCCTTCTTGAAGGTGTCTACGAGGTATTCGATTATCTTGTTATCGAAGTCGTCGCCGCCGAGGTGCGTATCGCCGTTGGTGGCAAGAACTTCGAACACGCCGTCGCCTATTTCCAGAATGGAGACATCGAATGTGCCGCCGCCGAGGTCGTAAATCATGACCTTCTGGCTGCCTTCCTGCTTGTCAAGACCGTACGCAAGCGCTGCGGCCGTGGGCTCGTTTATAATACGGAGCACGTTGAGGCCTGCAATCTTGCCCGCGTCCTTGGTTGCCTGACGCTGGGAGTCGTTGAAGTATGCGGGGCAGGTGATGACCGCATCGGTCACCTTGCTGCCGAGGTAACTTTCCGCGTCCGCCTTGAGCTTGGAAAGAATCATTGCGGAAATTTCCTGAGGGGAATAGCCCTTTTCAATGTTGACCTTGTAGCTTTCGCCCATGTGACGCTTGATGGAAATGACCGTCTTGTCGGGCTGGGCAACTGCAAGACGCTTTGCCGCCTGACCTACTATTCTTGTACCGTCCGCCTTGAAAGATACCACGGAAGGGGTTGTTCTGCTGCCTTCGCTGTTGGCTATAACCACGGGCTCGCCGCCTTCCATTACAGCCACGCACGAGTTAGTCGTGCCCAAATCTATACCAATTACCTTTCCCATAGTTTTAATCTCCTTAGAGTTTTTACCTTATTTTTATACTGTTACGGACACCTGCGCAAAGCGTATTACCTTGTCGCCCCGCCTGTATCCCTTTTTGAGTATAGCCTTTACGGTGTTGGGCTGTTCGCCCTCGCCGCAGGGCATATTAAGCACGGCTTCCGCAACGCTTTCGTCAAAGGCATCGCCGACGTTCAGAGCAATCTCTTCCACGCCGAGCGAAAGCAGAATGTTCGTGAAGTTCTTCACGATCTTTTCTATGCCCGCCTTTGTCTTTTCGTCGGAAGCGGCGTCCATTGCATAGCCGAACGTATCCGCCACGGGCAGAAGTTTGAGTATCGCTTCCGCCTTGCCGTCTGCGTACGCCTGTGCCGTTGCCGTCTGAGTGCGCTTGCGGTAGTTGTCGTATTCGGCGGAAACTGCATACCATTTGCGCTTGTAGTCCTCCGCCTGCGCCAACGCCTTTTCAAGTTCCGAAGGCTGTTGCTGCTCCTCTGCGGGCAGCTCCTCATCAGCAACTTCAGTTTGCTTACCGACCTCCTCGCCGTCGGGCGCGTTGCCCTGCGCGGTCTGTTGTCCGGTTTCTTTTTCCTGTTCTTCAGCCATATTTGTTTACCTTGATGTTTTTGCTTCGTAACTGCTTACAATATAAATATAACCCGCAAAAAACCCGTTAAACACTTTAATCACGATTTTTTTAAGCGTTTAACGGGCAATTTTGTATGGTATGCGGCATATCGCCGTTATAAATTATGTATTCGCGCGCAGGCGCATGAAAACGTTTCAGCTTTTGGGAAGCACGGGCGAAAAACGGCTTTCAAACGTCCTGCCGTCAAGGCGGGAAAGCTTTCCCCCCGCATTCAGCGTTATCGACTTGGAAACGAGTATCTGTCTTCTGGCGTGATACTTTGCGTTGAGCGCGGAGTCGCCGTACTTTTCGTCGCCAAGCACGGGGCAACCTATGCTTGCAAGGTGCGCCCTTATCTGATGCGTTCTGCCCGTATGCAGAATTACCCTTACAAGCGCATAGTCGCCGTACTCCTTCAACACCTCGTACTCCGTAACGATTTTCAGCGCGCCCGCGCAGGGAGTATGCCTTACGCGCACAAGACTGCGCTGTCCGTCTTTCACGAGATATCCCGTCAGAGTGCCGCTCTTTGCGGAAAAGCAATTCTTCGCAAAGCAGAGGTAAACCTTGCTCACCTTTCTGTCCCTGAACGCAGCCTTTAAAATTTCCGCGCTCTCCTCGTCCCTGGCAAGCACTATAAGTCCGCAAGTGTTTCTGTCCAGCCGGTGCACGGGACAGGGCGCGACGTCTTTTAGCGCGCAGAACAGCCCCTCGCTGGAAACACCGGAATACTTGTCCGCCACGAGAATGTCTTCATCCTTATACACTATGTCGGCGAACGGCTTGTCCTCCTCCGCGGCGGTGGTATAATATGTGACCTCGTCCCCGTCGCGGAGCATGACGTCCGAACGGGTCTTTATGCCGTTGACGCGCACGTCGCCCCGCCTTAAAAGCGAGGCGAAGGCAAAACTGCCCTGAGGATATGTCAGATCAGTGAAGTCGCGCAGTCTGATTTTACTGTTACAGGTGAATTTTTTCATATCAGGCGTGAAATAAAAAATGTGACATAAGCCGCAGCAAACGCAAGCGCAAGCTGTACGGCGTTGAATTTAAGAGTATTTTTGAGTCCCGCCTCCCTTACGGACGCCGCAAAGGCGGAAATGCAGGCCGGGCAGGTGAGGACGAACACGCACATCGCCGCCGTAGTCCCGCCCGAAAGTGCTATGCCCTCGGGTATTAGCACGGCAAGCGTGGCGGCAATATTTTCCTTGGCGGCAAAACCCGCTATAAGCGCATAGGCATACCGCCAGTCGGATATGCCCATCGGCGCGAATACAGGCAATATCGTGCGCGAGATGTCGGCAAGCACGCTGTCCTGCGGGGCACAGTACCCCCTTAAGCTGAAGTGCGACAAAAACCAGCTTATAATGCAGAACACAAATACATATGTCGTCACCTTAATTATAAACGATTGCAGATTAAAACACAACTTTTTGAACACGGTCGCCGCCTGAGGAAGTCCCAAAGGCGTGACCTCCGTTATAAGTCCCTCTCCTCCCCCTTTTATAAGCGCAGATGCGACTATTGCCAGCAGTATGCCGCCGAAGTACAGCACGCACACCCAGGGGAAGGGATCGCGGAACAGCGGCGAAAGAAAGGTCAGAAACACGGGCATCTTTGCCCCGCAGGGTATGTACGGCAACACGGCAATGGTCTTAAGGCGCGAACGGCGCAGGGAAAAGGCGCGCGTGGTGGAAATTGCCGCCGCCGTGCAGCCCAGCCCCGAAACCAGAGAAAACGCCGCCTTGCCCGAAAGCCCCACCTTTTCGAAAAGTCCGTCCGTGACAAAGCTGAGCGCCGACGCCACTCCGCTTTCGTCAAGCAGTATAAGGCAGAGATAGAGTATGGCTATCTGCGGAATGAAGGCAAGCACGCCTCCCGCTCCGCCTATTATCCCCTCCGACACGAGCGAGGAGAGCGCGGGATTTTGTATTGACGAAGAGGCAAGCGCTGCCCCGCGCGCAATTACTCCTTCTTCCAGCCAACCCTTGAGAACTGCCCCGGGCATTGCGGGATAGAAGGTTATGAAGAATATGAAGGCGAGCGCCGCCACAAATGCAACGGAGGCAAACACGGGATTATAAAGCAGTCTTTCCGCCCTGGAAATGCCTTTGCGCCCGCCGCTGTAAGCCCTGTCAAGTCCGACTGAAGGGTCCGCACGCAAAGGATGAGGCAGGTTGCCCTCCGCAAGCATTCGGCCAAGCGCGGAAGGCGCCGCCTCCGTCACAGGTATGCCGAGATATTCCGAAAGCAGAGCGACGTCCGCAAACCCTCCCCTTCGGCGCAATTCCCTGCACTTTGTAAGACAGACGAGCATGGGTTTGCCCAATGCCGCAAGCTTTCGCGTCAGCTCCAGCGAGGTCTCCAGCGTGAGCGCGTCGACCACGTTGACTATAACGTCCGCCCCGCGTATGGAAGAATACGCTTCGCTCTCCTCCATCGTGTACGGGTTGAAGGAGTACATTCCCGGCACGTCCGTATAGACTATGCCGCCTACTTGCTTTGAAAATGCAACGGTGGTTACGCCGTGATAGTTGCCTGTACGCAGTCTGCTGCGCGTCAGCGCGTTGAACAGCGTCGTCTTGCCCGCATTGGGGTTGCCTGCCAGCACTACTTTTATGGGTCGGGCGCCTGCCGCGCCCTGTGCCGCGCGCGTCAGCACAAACTTACCTCTATCTGGTCGGCAATGCTTCTGCGCACAGCCACCCTGTTATATCCCGCAAGCAGCAATATGCTGCCCCTGAACAGTGAAAATGCCAGGCACTGCACTGTTTTGCCCACGCGCACGCCAAGCGAATACAGCCTTTCGCCCGCCGCGCCGCTGACCCTGACGGCGGTAATTTCCGCATTCTGCCCCGCTTTCAAATCAAAGACGCCCATAGCCATATACTATGAGCGTCCTTTAATTTTAATGATAGTTTTGCAGCGGAGACAGACAATATTATCTGTTGTCTTCCACCACTACACGCCCGTACAGGGGCAACTGTTCCAGCTTTTTCTTCTGGTAATACAGAATAAGTCCTATTGTGTTTGCGGCCGCAACGAGCAGGGACATCTCCTGCTCCTGCCAGACGCGGAGTGCCTTCACCGTGTCTACCCTTAAGTAGCCGTACTTCTTATCGTAAGCCGCAATTTCGCAGATGAACGTAGACTTTATCTCCTGCCGTCTGAGCTCCTCCCTGAGGGCTTTCTGCGCCTCCCCCTTCAAAGGAGCAGTACTCGTAATGCTGGCATAGCCGAACTTATTGACGTATCCGCTTATCAACGAGCGGGGTATGTACGAATATCTGCGCTTTTCCTCGCCGCAGCACACCGTCTCGAAATTCATTCTCTCCCTGTCCTGGATACAGACATGTTCGAAAAGATAGTACGTCACAAAACGCCTGAACAGGTTGGAAATGCCGACGGCTATGTCCTCGCCATAGGCTGTGATATGACCGAATACACGCGAACACAGCTGCATAGACGACAGTTTAGCGTCTGTCGCTTCGCCCATTGTTATGTTGGAATGTTTTTCCGCCTCATAAATTATAAAGCCGTTCCTGCCCTTCATCTTGGCACGGTAAAGCACCTTGTCTGCAAGTCCGACTATTCCGTTATAATTTACCGCGT
>CALVXA010000023.1 GCA_944368635.1 uncultured Clostridia bacterium | reverse complement strand
GTCGCTTCGCTCCTTACGAATCCCTCACCTTCAGCAAAAGCGGAAAGACAGGGCGTAAAGCATAAAGCTTCACGCCCTGTCGTGTTTTTCAGATATTCCCGTACCCCGACGTTCTTTCATGAAGTCGGCAAAGTATGGGATTATTTATGCCGCCTGAACGTCGTCGAACCAGCTGTCCCTGTTGCCTATGAATGCTATCGTCGTCTCGTATGAAAGAGCTTTCTTTACCTCTTCATACAGGGGAACAAATGACTTATACGCCGCGGCGATGACCGCATTGTCCGCCGAAGACGAGGTGTTTGCGACAGTAATTCCGTTATTTGTCTTAATATCGTCAAGATAAGTGTTCAGATTATCCCTCTGTACGAACAACATGGGAATAAGCTGTTCTACAAGTTCATAGCTTTCGTCTGCCTCGTTGTACTCATAGAAGTACATGGTCTTGAACTCTATGTCGTACTGCCTGGATGTTTTTCAACTAAAACATTAAACTCAGGCACAAAAGCTGTGCTGTGACCGTTTACATATATCGTATCCTTATTTAGCTTGTTATCCTCGGGAGAAACACCCATTGTCGCCGAAACGGAATTTATTCCGCTTATGTCGCCGAGATTGTACCAAAGCGTATCATAGCTTACAGGTTTTACATCTTCATAAACTTCCGTTCCGCAGAGATTGCCCGTATCGTTGTCGTAGACTTCCACGTTGACGCCCTTTCCGGGAACTGCAAAATCGCCCTTGTTGCCGACCACAATCAGATTATTCTGGGTAATTGTAAGTATCGTGCAGGTAGTAAGCCTTTTATCGCCGACTCCGGTCGTCTCGTAGAGGACGCCCGTAACTGTGCCCGTATTCGTATCTTTGACAAGTTTTATGTCGGAGGTAAACAGATTGACTGCATTTACGGCAACGCGGACATGACCGCCGTCATTTTCAAACTTCACGCTTGCCTTTTCGGCGATATCTATTCTTGCAGTTGTCTTATCTGTTCCGGTTGACTGGTAAATTTCTATGGCAACGCCCGTCGCCTTTGCCATTATCGAATACTCATTGTCGGTAATTTCGATTTTTATTGCAAAGCCGCTCCATGTACCTTCGAACAGCTTGTAATTGTCGGGGTTGTTGTTTATATATGCCTGATAAAGGTTGACAATAGCGGAGAAACCGCCGTACAGCGTGGAAACATAGCCGAGCGCAAGGTCGGTATACTGCAAGCTGTTATATACGGTATGCAGCTGTTTGCCTATGCCGTTTTGGGGTAACGAAGACACGCTTACGGCGCTGTCATACGTTACGGGTGCGGTAAGGACGTGATTTGAACGCTGATATGCCTGAGGGAAGAAGTCCATGATGTCGGGGACTGTTCCGAAGGAGTCGATTACAGTCTGCGCGATATCGCTTATTCTGGGCGTTATCTTGAGAATTGCAGTTGCCGTCCATGTGTTATAATTTGCGCCCGAAACAACAACCGTTACTTCATAGTTGTCTGCCTACGTTACGCCGTCGGTCTGTACGTTGTTATATGTATATGTAGCCGTCGTCCCTTCGGGCAATGTACCCGTAACGGCAAGCGAATGCTTCTGACCGTCGTATTCAACGGTGTCCCCTGCGAGGCTCAGCCCCGTGATATCCGCCTTGGAAATTACCCAGTTGCAAGGCGCAACCGTCGGCTCGTTGTAATTTTCAGAATTGTAATTAAAACTTACCGTGGCAGTATAAGTGCCCGCATTCGTCGCAGAATTGTGCGAATATGCCTTGACCGTTACGCCCTGGGGCAGACCGGATACCGTTACAGACTTCTCCTCTCCGTCGTAGGTGAATGGCGAAGTATAATTCCAGGTAACGCCGCTCATGTCATAGTCGAGTTTTTCGGTTTTGTCGCCCGTACCCGTCTGATCCTGTCCGTCGCCCGTACCTGTCTGGGTCTGGCTGTTGTCGCCGCCCGACACATCGGGGTCTGACTCTGTTCCGCCGCAGCCGAACATAGCGGCCGCAGAAGCAACCGTAAGTGCTGCAATCAACGCTATAAACATCTTACGCATTTTAAACATACTACTCTCCTTTATCAAAAATTTCTATTGAGTGCTGAAATTTTATTATGTCAGACTTTTATAATTTGCAGCGCACTCTCTTTCCCAAGCCTTTGCTTTTCTGCCTTCCCTTATCCTTGCAACCAAGCCGAAGGGGAATGCAAACGCGGCAAAGACAGCCGTAATAACCAGGCCGATAAGGAAAAACAGAACAGACAGCACGCCCGCAAGTACGGCAAACAGGACTTTTACGGCGATAAGGAAAATCAAACCTTCCAGGTCAAGCGTAAAAATAACTCCCGGCATGCGGAACCCGCGTATAAAGAAAAATAACAGGTCGCAAACGACATTGCCCCAGAACAACTGGGAGACTAAAGCAAAGGCAATATAGCCCATGATAAACCCGACAAGTATGCCGCCGCCCACGTCTTTGTTGCCTATGCCGCCGATAAGGAAAAATATGAACAGCAATGCCGCCGCCACAGAAGACCAGATTATACTCTTTCTCATGTTTGAGCTGGATTCGGCTACATCCCCCTGCGCCCTGCTGAGCTGCGTGTGCGCATAACACTTGTTGCACAAAAGCCTCTGAATGCCGCCGTTACCATCATGTACAATATGGTATTCTTCCTTTTTAATAAGCGGCTTTTTGCAGGAGTCGCAGTAGCCCGATATTATAATAGGTTCGACGGGCTGCGCGGCGGTAGTCTGCGCATCGGTCTGCGCCGTTTTCTTCTCGCCGTTTTCAGGCTTTTCCTCGGCGGCGCCGCCGTCGTGTGCTTCTGTAAGGTCATCCAACGAGCAGGAAAATATTTCGCATAACTTTTTAAGCGTAGATATGTCCGGCTCCGATAAACCCTTTTCCCACTTTGATATTGCCTGAGCAGATATGTTCAGCTGCTGTCCCAGCTCTGCCTGAGTCATATCTTTCATTTTTCTGAACTCCGCAATATTTTTGCCTAATTCTCTCATGGTTTTTTCTCCTTTTTAAAATCAATTCAATTATAGTACAAAAAAACCAAAAACGGAAACATTATCTATCAACCATAAGTTGAAAAAATATACAAATAGTTGTAATTGCTAAAATAGACATAGAATTGACAAATAATTGTTATTACAGATTTACAATTATATACAAATTTTCAAAAATTTCAACTGTTGAGCGATTAAATTTTACTTAAAAAGTCTTGCTGCAAGCACTCGCAACTTTGAGTTGATTTGCAAATCTGCATCTGCCGCGCCGTCGGGACAAGCCGCCGACCGCAAAAAATGCGCGCAAAACTGCGACCCGAGAACGGGCGTAATGCAGAGAGGCAGATTGAAAGCGCAGGCAGTTCGTCCGGCGTAAAGCTTCAGACCGGACAGCATAAGTCAGATATGCCGATTAAGACGGTCGCAATGAATAAATATACAAAAACGCGCGCAGTTGTTGACATTTTATGCGGCAAAGAGTATAATATCAGTCAACATACTTTCATAAAGGTGATTAATATGCTTACGCTTGACAAGATTTATCACGCAAAATATGTGCTTCAGGATGCGATAAGACAGACGGACATGATATATTCCCCCACGCTTTCCGAACAGTGCGGCTGCGGGGTGTACCTCAAGACCGAAAACCTTCAGGTAACGGGCTCTTTCAAGGTTAGGGGAGCATATTACAAAATTTCCTGTCTGACGGAAGAGGAAAAGTCCAAGGGCGTAATAGCCTGTTCTGCGGGCAACCATGCGCAGGGCGTTGCGCTGGCTTCCAAAAAGTTCGGCATTCGGTCCATTATCTGTATGCCCGACGGCGCACCCATTTCCAAGGTGGAAGCGACAAAGAGCTACGGCGCGGAAGTCGTGCTTGTGCCAGGCGTATACGACGATGCACATAACGAGGCGGAAAGACTTAAAGAAGAAAATGGCTACACCCTCATCCACCCCTTCGACGATGAGGAGGTAATTGCAGGGCAGGGCACGATAGGCCTGGAAATTATCGACCAGCTGAAGGACGCAGACGCCATTGTAGTACCTGTGGGCGGCGGCGGACTTATAGCAGGCCTTGCATTTGCCGTAAAGTCGCTCAACCCCGACATAAAGGTATTCGGCGTACAGTCGGCGGGCGCGCCCAGCATGCTCAACTCGTTGGAACACCACAAGCTGGAAGCGCTTGCCTCCGTCTCCACAATTGCGGACGGCATTGCGGTGAAAGAACCGGGCAAGTGCACTTACGAGCTTTGCTCCAGATACGTCGACAGAATAGTCTCCGTTACGGACGACCAGGTGTCCGCAGCCATACTCGCGCTTATAGAAAAGCAGAAGATGATTGCCGAGGGCGCAGGCGCAGTTTCGCTTGCGGCGGTAATGTTCGGCAAAATACCCGACGTGAAGGACAAAAAAGTGGTCTGCCTTATTTCGGGCGGCAACATAGACGTGACAATACTTTCGAGGGTAATCAACAGAGGCCTGCTTATGAGCGGCAGACAGTGTTCGCTTACGCTTGAACTTATGGATAAACCCGGTCAGCTTGTGGGCGTTTCGAAAGTGATTGCAGATTGCGGCGGCAACGTTACGGGCGTCCTGCACGAGCGCAGCAACGAGGGCACGGACGTAAACGGATGTTACCTTAAATTGCAGATTGAGACGAGAAACGCAGACCATATTAAGAAAATACGCGAAAGCCTTAAGGAAAACGGCTTTAAAGTTATTGATTAAAGGAGACAGTTTATGAAGACGATAAGCACTGACAAGGCGCCTGCGGCGATAGGTCCCTATTCCCAGGCAAAGGTATCGGGCGGACTTGTGTTTACGAGCGGGCAGATACCCGTCAACCCCGTTACGGGCAAAATTGAGGCGGACGACATACGCGGACAGACAAAGCAAGTATGCGAAAACGTGAAGGCGCTTTTAGAAGCGGCAGACTCCTCCCTTGGAAAGGTTGTAAAGACGGTATGCTTCCTTGCAGACATTGCCGACTTTGCAGATTTCAACGACGTCTACAAAGATTACTTCACTTCCTCCCCCGCCCGCAGCTGCGTTGCGGTAAAGGACATTCCCAAGGGCTGTCTTGTGGAAATAGAGACCGTGGCGGAGTTATGACCGTTATGTAAACATACTCCTTCAAAGTCGTTGACTTTATGAACAATATCATATATAATTATGACAACCAATACTTCAGACAAGGATTTTTTGAGGGATAATACATGAAAACAGCAATAGTAACGGACAGCAACAGCGACATTACGCAGGAAGAGGCAAAGCAACTCGGGATAAGGGTTGTGCCCATGCCCTTCCTCATCGACGGTGAACAGTACTACGAAGACATCACCCTGACGCAGGACGAATTCTACAAAAAACTGCTTGCGGGAGACGCACAGATTTCCACCTCGCAGCCCAGCACGTACGACGTGGGGGAAATATGGACGGAACTGCTGAAGGACTACGACAAGATAATTTACATACCCATGTCCAGCGGACTTTCTGAAACCTGCCATACGCTTACGCGCTATGCGGAGACGGAATTCCCGGGAAAGGTGTACGTAATCGACAACCAAAGAATTTCCATAACGCTCCGACAGTCCGTGCTGGACGCCATAAAGCTTGCAAACGAGGGCAAAACCGCCGAAGAGATACGCGACTACCTGCTTGCAACCAAGATGCAGTCGTCCATATATATAATGGTAGACACGCTTAAATACCTTAAAAAAGGCGGCAGAATTACGCCTGCCGTTGCCATGATCGGAACACTTCTCAAGATTAAGCCCGTTTTGCAGATTCAGGGCTTCAAGCTTGACCAGTTTGCAAAGGTCAGAAAACTTGCGGAGGCAAAAAAGGTCATGACGGACGCCATTGCGCACGACCTTGACACGAGATTCAAGGACCTTCGCGCACAGGGAAAGATGGCGCTTGCGGTGGCGCATACCATGAATTTTGAGGAAGTAGAAATTTTCAAGAAAGAGCTTGAGGAGCGTTTCCCCGACTTGCGCGTCGTACACGTAGACCCCCTGTCGCTGAGCATTTCCTGCCACATAGGACCGGGTGCGCTTGCCTGCGCGGCATTCAGCGTATATTGATACGTTTGCGCCCTTATAAAAAAGGGCGCATTTTTCCGCCTGAGCGGATACAGACAGATTTTATGCCGCGTCAGTTTCGCGGAAACGGGGGAAGTTTATGAGCATTGCAATAGTTACCGACAGCAACAGCGGGTTTACTGCAGAAGAGGCAAAGTCACTCGGCATTGAAATTCAGCCTACCCCCATTATAGTGGACGGACAGATGTATTTCGAAGAAGAGGGCTTTTCGAGAGAGCAGTTCTATGCCGCACTTGCCGACGATTCAAAGTCCGTCTCCACCTCCCAGCCGAACCCGTACGACGTGGCGGAGAGATGGAGAAGATTGCTTAAAACGCACGACGAGGTCATATATATGCCGCTGTCCAGCGGACTTTCGCAGACGGCGCTTACCATAAAAAAAATGGCGGAAACTGAAGAAGAATTCAGGGGCAGAGTATTCGCGCTTGACAACCACAGGGTGTCGCTTACGCAGAAAATTCCCGTCTACGACTGCATAAAGATGGTACGCGAGGGCATGGCCGCGAAGGACATATACGACTGGCTTACAAAGACGGCGATGTGCTCCTCCATCTACATTGCAGTGGCGTCGCTGAAATACCTGAAAAAGAGCGGAAGACTGAGTCCTGCCGCAGCCATGATAGGCACTCTGCTTAAGATTAAACCCGTCTTGCAGATTCAGGGCGAAGTGCTTGACAAATACGCACAGGTGAGAAAGATGAGCGACGCCAAAAAGGTAATGCTTGAAGCCCTTAAGAAGGACCTTGAAGGCAGATTCAGACAGTTAAGGGAAAGCGGAAAGATTGCGCTGGGGGTCGCGCACACCCAGAATATCGAGGAGGCGCAGGCCCTCGTACAGGAGCTGCACGCACTCTTCCCCGATGTGGAAAAAATCTACTGCGACCCTCTGTCCATAAGCGTATCATGCCACGTCGGTCCCGGAACGCTGGGCTGCGGCTGCTCGATTGTCTACTGACTT
Organism: uncultured Clostridia bacterium; assembly: GCA_944368635.1. Lineage (GTDB taxonomy): Bacteria > Bacillota > Clostridia > Christensenellales > Borkfalkiaceae > Coproplasma. The sequence continues at coordinate 12,741 of CALVXA010000023.1, read as the reverse complement.
GACCAAATGCCCTGCTTGCGCCGCGCCTTGCCCGCTTTTGGAGTACTCCGTGCAGATTGCGGCGGCGCATACGCACGCGGCGGAACATATGCATCATACGTGAAGTTTTTTCATAATTCTGAATTCTGACGCCCGCGCGCCTTGAGAAAAAGGCGCGCGGGCATTTTTTTGTATGTAATTTTACCCGACCGTTGCAATTCACAGCCTTATGCAATCCGCGCAGAGTCCCTCCGTCACGCCTCACACAGTCACGTCGTCATGCCGTAAAATATCCGCTCAGAACAATGTCTTAATACGGCGGTCTGTAAGAAATTTCCCGTTGTAAATCATGCCTATTACAAGGCTGTTTACCATGAGATACGCCCATAACAGAAAGACTATCACGGCGGCGATTGCACCGTACAGCCTTTGCAGGTTTGCAAACTGAAGATAGACTGTAAACCCCGCCGCGCACACCAGCCACAGCGTGACGGTGAGCACGCTGCCCGAAAGCGCGAGGGAAAACGGAAGCCTGTAAGGACAGGCGAATATGTTTAAAAGGTAGGCTATGACAAGCGCGAGCATTGCCGTGAAGACAAGCGAAATGCCCTGCGACAGGGGCGCAGGCATTATAAGGCTGAGATACCCGTAACTGAAAAAGGGAAGCGTTGCGGCGATGGATATCAGCACCAGGGAGGCAAATACCACGACAATGGACGACAGCCTTAACCTCAGTCCGCCCTTCTTGCCGCCCGCTTCATAAATTATCTCCCCGCTCCGCCTCAGGTGATAGAAAAAGTTTGTGGATGACCACAGCGAGGTAAGCGCAAGCAGTACTCCCGCGCCTGCGGTTGCGCTCTGCGCCGCCTCCTGGAGATAGCCGATTACGGGCATGACGGCGGCAAACAGCCCGTTGGAGGTGAGAAAACTCAGGTCCACGTTTCCGAAAACGAGCGTCAGCCAGAACATGAACGGCGTGATTGACATCAGCAAAAAATAGACAAGCGTGCCCGCCAACGTGGAAAACCGCTTATCCAAAAGATATTCAAACCACTGCCTTATACTGCGCATACTATAAAGTTTTGCCAATCGGAGACAACATATACGAGGTCTGAATGCATGATTTGCCTTAACATATACGGGGGATACCCGCATAATTGCAGATATCCCCCACTGTCTTACTTTAATCAGCCGAGCGCATTACCTGTCCCGCCGCAGAAAGAGCAGCGTACGACGACGCCTTACCCTCAGGAGGTGCAGCCGCAGTTGTGGGAATGATGACAACAACCGCCGTTGTTGTAATTGTTGCAACAGCTGTTGCAGGAGTGATTATTGCAACCGCAGCCGCCGACATATACGGAGAACCGACCGCAGCCGCCCGTCCATCCGTATATATAAGCCGAGCTGTCCGAACAGCCGCCCGCATATCCGTATACGTTGATTGAGCTGTTGCCGCGACCGCATGAACAGCCGTACGCACCTGACGAGCTGTTGCCGCAGCCGCACGAACAGCCGTACGCACCTGACGAGCTGTTGCCGCAGCCGCAGGAACAGCCGTATGCACCTGATGAGCTGTTGCCGCAGCCGCATGAACAGCTGCAACCGCTTACGTATTTTACGCAGGGACAGAGTAAATTAAGCAGACCGCAGCCGCACGAACGGTTGCAGGAGTTAAATTTCATACACATATATTGCTTTAACCTTTGGTAAAAAATTTTAGTACAATGCGGGCAGACGAAACCGCCTGCCCTTCAATTCAGTATATGACCGTTGCGCAAAATGCGTTAATATTATACCTGCTTACCGCCTTCCTCCGTTGAGCCGCACGCCGTCTTTCAGCCGATATCCGCCTTTATGCGCTTCAGCGCGGACTTTTCAAGCCTGGAGACCTGTGCCTGCGATATGCCCACTTCCCTTGAAATTTCCGTCTGCGTCTTACCCTCGAAATAGCGCAGAAGCAGTATGCTTCTTTCCCGCTCGCCAAGTTTTGTAAGCGCTTCATAGAGCGCCGCCTTTTCCGTCCACGTTTCGTCGTTGTTCTTTACGTCGAATATCTGGTCCATCAACAGCAGCGTATCGCCCTGTTTATTGTAGACGGGGTCGTACAGCGACACGGGGTCGGATATGGCGTCCAGCGCGTATGCCACTTCGGAGACGGCTATATTCATCTCTTTGGCTATTTCATCATACGTCACCGTATCTTCCTTCTCCTCCAGCTGTTCGCGCACCTTTAGCACCTTGTATGCTCTGTCGCGTATAGACCTTGACACGCGCAGTGAATTGCCGTCGCGCAGATATCTCTTTATCTCGCCGAGTATCATGGGCACGGCATAAGTGGAAAAGCGCACGCCGAAACTTTCGTCGAAGTTGTTGATTGCCTTGATGAGCCCCACACAGCCCGCCTGAAACACGTCGTCGGCATTTGCCTTTTTAGCCCAGAACCTTCTCACGAGCGAAAGGACGAGGCGCATATTGCCAACGATGAATTTTTCGCGGGCGGCGGCGTTGCCCTGCTTGATTTCCCGCATTAGTTCGGTCTGTTCCTTTTCGGACAGCTTGGGAAGACCCGACGTATCCACGCCGCATATTGTTACCTTGTCGTACATAGCTTTTACCTCCGTTATGTACAGGCAATATGGGGCAAAAACTATGTAGCGGGTATGTCCCTGTGCTGAAGTCGCATCAACCAAATCGGTCGGGGAATATTTGCGCTTATGCTTTACGGAAACGGGTGCAGATATCGGGCGTCATATTTGTCTTGAAATGTCCTTCCTGAGCTTAGCGATAATCTTCTTTTCCAGACGGGATATGTAACTTTGGGAAATTCCCAGTTCGTCGGCGACGTCCTTCTGCGTCATCTCCTCGCCTCCGTCAAGCCCGAAGCGCATGCGCATTATCTTCTGTTCCCTCGGACTCAAACGGGAAAGCGACGCCTTTAAAAGTTCCCTTTCCACCCCGCCTTCAATGTCGGAATATACCGCGTCCGCATCCGTACCCATGACGTCGGAAAGCAGCAGTTCGTTGCCCTCCCAGTCGGTATTCAGCGGCTCGTCGAAGGAGATTTCCTGTCTTATGCGCGACAACCGTCTGAGATACATGAGTATTTCGTTTTCTATGCACCGCGAAGCGTATGTGGCAAGTTTTATGTTCTTGTCCGGGCGGAAGGAGTCTATCGCCTTGATAAGCCCGATTGTCCCCACCGACACGAGGTCGTCGCCGTCCGCGCCCGAACCTTCGAACTTCTTGGCTATATACACCACAAGCCGAAGATTGTGTTCTACAAGGTCAGACTTGGCGTGCTCGTCCCCGCCTTCAAGCAGTTCGAGTTTAGCCTTTTCCTCTTCGCCCGACAGGGGCAGGGGCAACGCCTCCGTTCCGCAGATGTAGTCCAGCGTGTTCAGACCGAGCAGCCGTGAAATGAGACTTTTAATTCTTTCAAACATATCATATCTCCGCGAGGTCGGGGCTTAAAATTAGCTTTTTAATGTTGCTCTGCGAGACCCCTATCATGACCCGCCCCAGCTTGCGCCGATGCGTGCCGTCGTCAATTTCTACGCTGTCCGCCATGAATACCTTGAGCATGGTTCTGCCCGATACAGTATGTATTTCCACGCAGCTGTCTATACCTCCCACATCCGTGAGTTTTTCCGCCACGGCACGCGGGGCGACGCTTACGGGCATTCCGCGGAAGTGAACCTTGTTGCCGCTGTCGAAAAAGCCGCCCACTTCGGCAACGCGTCCGCCAACCGTTATCCGACACCTGACAGAGCAGCGAGTATGCCTTTTCATGAAGGCGCGCGCCGCACGCTTTATGCACAGCACCGTGACAAGCGCGCCGAACAACGGTATGCCTGCGGGCATGGAGGCAAGCATGTAGCCCTGACCCGAAAGAAACTTTCCCCCGGCAAGGGCAAACAGCGCGAACAGCGCTCCGCCCGTGAGAAACGTCAGGGCGAAAAAGACAAGCGTGAATTTTAAGTAACCCGCAAATCTTGAAAATTTTCCGCCTATCGCGCTTATCGCCATGCCTGCAGCCAGTTTGACCGCCGTCTGCAACAGCACATTCTCAATTCCCAGCAAGGGGAATATCACCGCAAACGCCGCTCCCGTCAGCGCGGACAGCGCAATGCGAAGATACGAAACGGGATTTTTGGTGACAGCCTTCGCGCCGTACAGCATGGTAAAATTCATGCAGAAATTTTCAAGCAGGGCAAGTTCGGCATATACTTGCATCGTGCAAGCATTATATCCCCTGCCTGTCTGTCGTAAAATGTAAAATAAAGTCGTTAAGGCGCAACTTATGTCGCCGCGCGAAATTCTCCCTTCTTATGCCGCGCTTTTGCACGCGTGCTCACAAGACGCAACGGCATTTTGCCGAAAATAAAATTATGGCGGCAACCGCTGAGGTTGCCGCCACGAAAGCGCATTATTCAATACCCGGAAATCAGGAGAAGAACTCGTGATAGATTGCGCTTATGCATTTTTCGCAATCTTCGTTCTTCACGCCCACTATAATATTGAGTTCGCTGGAACCCTGGTCTATGAGTTTTGCATTTATATTGGCCTGCGCCATCGCCTTGAAAAGACGGGCGGAAGTACCTATGGAGGAGGACATGCCGTGACCTACCGTCGCAATTAGCGCGACGTTCTCCATAACCCTTATCACGTCGGGCTCCACCTCGTTTTTAATGCCCTCTATGACCTTTTCAAGCCTGTAATCTTCGGCATACTTGCTGTCGAATACGACGGACATGGTGTCTATTCCGGAGGGGATGTGCTCTATGGGAATATTCTCCCTCTCCAGGACGGAGAGTACCCGCCTTACAAAGCCCACTTCCGAATTCATGTGCGTCTTTTCTATGAGAATGACTGTGAAGTTCTTCTTGCCTGCAATGCCCGTGACCACGTTCCCTTCGGGTTTGTACTGCGACATGGGAATTATGGAAGTCCCCTCGTCCTCGGGACGGAAAGTATTCTTTATCACGATGGGGATATTCGCCCTGCGGACGGGATATATGCTGTCCGCATGGAGTACGTTTGCGCCCATATACGACAGCTCGAACAGTTCCTTATACGAAAGCGTCTTGATGTGTCTGGGATTGTCCACAATTCGGGGGTCGCACGCAAGAAAACCCGATACGTCAGTCCAGTTTTCGTACATGCTTGCGTTTACAGCCCTTGCGACTATTGCGCCCGTGATATCCGAGCCGCCCCTTGAGAAGGTCTTGACTTTATTGTGGACGTCCCTGCCGTAGAACCCGGGGAAAACGACCATGTCAAGTCCTTCCACCGCCCTTGCTATGCACCTGAACGTCTTTTCGGAGTTGAGCCTGCCGTTTTCACTGAAGAATATGACGTCCTCGCTGTCGATGAAAGTTGCGCCGAGAAGCACTGCCATTACCCTCGCCGCGAGATATTCGCCCCTCGAGGCGGTGAAGTCCTCGGTCTGCTCCTCCGTCATTCTCCTGTACGTTTCGTCGAGTATTGCCGTCATGTCCATATCGAGGTTGAGTTCCCTGACTATGCCTTCAAACCTCGTCCTTACCTTTGCGAACGAGGACAGGCAGTTGCCCGTACGCTTCAACTCGTCATAGCACGCATACAAGAGGTCGGTGACCTTTATGTCGCCGCTGAAACGCTTGCCGGGTGCGGAAACCACGATGTATTTCCTGGAAGGGTCGGAGAGTATTATTTTTTTGACGGATTTCATGACGTTGCCGTCTGCCATTGAAGTTCCGCCGAATTTACATACTTTAAGTGCCATATCTTTATCCCTTTGCTATTTTCTTCGCTTCTATGTAATATCTTTTTTCGTTGCCCTCGCCCATGGAGAAAGTCTTTCTGGGAAGGTTGCCGCCTGTGGCTATAGCCCTGAAAAAGTCGTCCTTTCTTATGGCGGGCAGCCTTATGCCAATGCCCTGAAAGGACAGTCTGTCAAGCTGGTCGTCGCCGTGGATATAGTCCGTCTCCCCGCCATACTGCCGTGTGAACTGTTCAATAAAGGCGTCCAGCTCCCTGATCCCCTGTGGAATGTCGGCATTGAAGGAAATTTCCGTGCGCTTGCCGTCTTTGGCGAGCTGCGCGCTGCCCGTCCCGCAAAAGCTGCACATTCGGGCAAACTCTTCCGCTTTGTCCGTCCTGACGAAGCGGTGAATGGGTTCGAAGAAGAGCGCGGGGTCGTATATGTTTACCGCCTCCGCCAGCGCGAACCTCGCGGGGTGGGTATTTCTCTCCTCCTCCGACAGCGAGGGTTTAATCTCCTCCCAACACGCCTTTGCCGCAGCGAGCGAATGGTTGCCGTCGCCTACCACGAACATCAGCCTGCGGCCGTTGCCATACCTGTCGCCCTGCGCCAGCGCTTCCAGCGCGGACTTTACCTGCGCAGAATTTGATATATATGTGCCCTTAACGTGTCCTCCGCCCATGTTGAGGTCGAAATCGTACAGCGTTTCGCCCCGTCTGACGGATGAAAGCACGCTGCCGTCCGGGTCATCGTATAACAGCATTATGTGCGGCAGTTCCAGAGGCGCATTTTTTCTTATCTCCACGCGCGGGGGTATTCTCTCCAGAATTGTCGCCTCGCTTGAGAGTATGAGCGCATCTTTGCCGCCCGTATAGGAATAATCTTCAAGGTCGACGGCAAGAACTATGCCCGTGCGCACGCCCGACTGCGTCCTCCTCTCCACGAGTACAAAACCGCCGTCAATCTGTCTGAACAGTCCGCCGTCGAGATATTCGCGCATCTTCGCGTTTATGCCGTCAATGCGCCCCTGACGGTTTTCTTTCAGGTATATTTCGGGATATATGAGGTTGAGCGCGGAAGGACTTCCGCCGACGTATTCCTCAAGCTGCCGCCAGTATTCCCCGTCCGACGTGAACTGGTCGCAGGCGTTGACCGCCCAGCGCGACATATCCGTTCCCTGCACGGGAAGGAGTATATCGGGTATAACTACAGTACTCATGTATGTGACCTTAATTTATGTTGATGAATGCTACGACGAGCGCGGCAACGACAATGGCAAGCAATTTTATGCCCACGTCCTTGGTGAAAAGTTCCGAAAGAAATTTACTGAATTTTTTCATTTACTCGTCCTCCGCTGTGAGATCCGTCCAGTAGTAATCGCTTAAGACATTTTTGAGTTCGGCGTCGCTGGCGTATCTCTTCTTTATTTCGCCGTTCTTCATAATGGAAATTATGCCCGTCTCCTCCGACACGACAATCGCAGTGACTGCCGCAACCTTTGTCACGCCGAGTGCGGCGCGGTGACGGGAGCCGACTTCCTGGGGAAGCCCTTCGTTTTCGATGAGGGGAAGGAAACAGCCTGCGGCGTGTATCTTATCGCCTTCTATAATCATTGCGCCGTCGTGGAGGGGCGCCTTGGGATAGAACACAGCCTCTATCATGGGCGAGTTGATTTCCGCATTTATGACCGTGCCGCTGGACACTATGCCCTCGGGCAGGTTTTCGTTGGAAAGAACGATGAGCGCGCCGATATTGTTCTTGGACATATACTGCACTGCCCTTATTATCTCGTTTATGGTGTACTCTATGTTGTGTACGGTGAGATTATCGTTCCTGTTGTGTTTTTTTGTTCCTGTGCCCAGCAGAGAGCGCTTGATTTCCGTACTGAACAACAGCATTATAAATATCGTCGCGGTCACGACGATAATCAAAAGCGTCTCCGACTCCACATCCTTCGACATGGAGAAAGCAAGGCCCGACAGCACTACTACGGTTATGAACAGACCTATTATGAACTGCGCCTTGTTCTCCTTGAGCAGTTTGAAAACTATATAGAACAAAAGCACAAAGACGATGAATTCCACGAGATAGCTCCAGTCGATTGTCAGGAACATATTCTTTATTCTCGTGCCGTAATCCAGCCAGAATTGCATACCGCTTTTTCCTCCGACAGCGCCCTCCCGCCGCTGGCAAACGCCGCAAACGACTACACAGGACGCTATATACACAATTATTATATTAGTTTACGAAAAAAAAATAAAGCGTTTTGCGACGCTTTATCCCTATTTAATGCACAATTTGTCCCGTTCAGGAGAAAAACACGCTTGCGACCGCCGTCCCGAAGGCGCCTTCCGCCGTCATTTCGCCGCCCTTGAGCGCCGAGGCGAGAGAATACATGGCTTCCGTAAGCCTTTTAAGCTTTGCAACGCCGATTGCGCGCGCCTGTTCCCTGCTCTTTTTAACGCCGTATTCCGCCATATGCAGGTCGGATGAAATCTGTTTGTCCGACTGTCTGACTGTGGCGATGTACAGCAGGTTGCGGAAGTATGACGAGAGTGACGCAATGAGCGCGTTTCTGTCTATCCCCTTTGAAAAAAGGTCGTTAGCTATCGCGACAAAGTTGGCATAGTCCCTGCGGGAAATGCAGTTTGTCATCTCGTAAATGCGGTAATCGGCGTCCTTGTAGACCATTTCGTCCACGTCGGCAAGCGTGACCTTGTTGCCGGCACCCGCCCATTGAACGAGCTTTTCAACCTCTTTGGACACCCTTGCCATGTCGCAAAGGCAATACGCCGCTATCGCGCCGCACGCCTCCTGCGAGGCGGCAACGCCGGCACGCTTCATAGTAAGGTATGCCCAGCGCGTCACCGTGTCCTCGTCCGCCTTGTTGCAATTCACGTAAGTTACCGCCTTCTTGCGCTTAAGGTCCACCCCCTTTTTCGTCTGCGAATTGACGATAATCAGTATTGTTGTGGGAGGAAAATCGTCAAAAAGCGGCTGTACGTATGATGAATATTCGGACTCCGTGGGGTAAAACTCGCTTACCTTTACCACGCGCTTTTCAGCCATGAAGGGAAAAGCGTTCACGGCTGCGGCAAACGCCCTGAAAGCGCTTCCCTTTATATCTGTACCCTCGTAGGAGGCAAAGTTCAGTTCGCCCATCTGCAGAAAAGCATTCTTTATCTGCTCCTCCGCGTGCGTGCGGAAATAGGCGTCGTTGCCCTCCAGCAGATATATGGAGCGCGCGCCTTCGGATATGTCCTCTTTCAGCTTGGTGTATTCCATAGATTATTTTCCTCCGCGGAGAGGGTACTCCCCGCACGAAACGTTAAAAATTTTACTCCGCGACGGCACCAGCCATTCCGCAACGTTAAATGCCCGCATAGCTCTACGGCTGTCACGCAAAGCGCAGTGCAGAGTTATTTGCTGCATTGAATTGCGGCGGCATATTCCTTTCAATTCCGCCCGTACAGCAAATTTCGCACCGTTTATGTGCGTTCGTTGCGGCATATATGCCTTTCAATGCACATGACGCAGACTTTGCCCGACAGATTTCAGACTGCCGAAACAGCCGCAAAAGTATATGATAGCGCTGACGTATGGGATTTCAGACTGCAAAAAATGCCAGATTCGCACGGCACTCCGCGCGATATAAGACAGGCATCGAACGCTACAGTCTCATCTGAACAAATAAAATATGGCGGAGCGGCGGCAAGGCTGCCTGCATGGACAAGCACCACGGCGAGCGTAAGGAAGATTGCCGCGGCAATATATGCCGCCGAACGCACCCAGACCGATATGTTGAACTTGTCCGTTGCGGCGACAAACACACAAGCGCAAGCCGCATATGTGAGCGTACCGTCCCAACCCGAGATAATTGCCGTTTCAAAACCCGTAGCCGTCATCAGATTGATGAATGCGGACAGCGGAACGCCGATAATGTGCAGTACTGCACCCGTAAACGGAAAGATACAGCACAATAACGTCGCGCCGAACGCCACCACATAATATGCCGACAGCACGGGCAGTACCGCCACGTTGAGCAATATGCCCGCCGCGGACACATACCCGAACGACGACATAAGTCCTGCGAAACAGCCGATCTGCGCAGACAGGCTGACCGACAGCGCGTTGGCAAGCGGACGAGGGGCAAACGAAAGCAGCCTGCCCAGCGGATATTTGAGGAATATTATGCCTGCAACCGCCGAAAAGGAAAGTATGAAGCCCTTGTCGTACAGGTTAAGCGGATTCATAAGAAGCAGCAAAGTTGCCGCAAGAGCCGCACCGTTAAGCGAGTCGTACCGCCTGCCGAACAGCGGTGCAACCGTCGACACGGCGCACATCACCGTCGCCCTTACTGACGAGGGAGTGAACGAGCATACCGCCGAATAGAATACGATTAGCGCGATGGACACGGGCGAGGATATGCGGTTGCCGAACCGCCTTAACGCAACCTTCACGGCGGCGAATATCACGCCTATATGCAGACCCGACACGGCGAATATATGGGCTATTCCGCCGTAACGGAATGAAGTGAGCGTTGCGTCGCCCATGCCTGAGGAGTCGCCCGTGAGCATTGCATAGACCACCGCAGCCGTATTGCCGTCCATGTGCGCATACAGCGCATCATGCATTGCGTGCCTTATTTCCGCCGTGAGCGAAAACGCATATGTCGCGTCCAGGGCGCCCTGCGCCGTACAGTAGTACTTTATGCCCGATACGGCGCGATAGCCGACTTGTCCGTCGGAGAAAAACTGTTCCTTCATGATGGAAGCTGCAAGCGATACGGTATAACCGTCGCGGCAGTAGTCGCCCGCATTTTCGTCCAGGTAGACAATTACCTTACCGCCAAGCCGCGTGCCGCCGAAACTTGCGCGAGTGAGTATGAGGTATAACCTTCCGGAAGATGTAGTGCCTGCCTCCTCCACGCTTCCTATAAGTTCCGCAACGGCGCCTTCCTGCACTTCTGCATTGCAATAGCCGAGATAGCCGTAATATGCAGACAATGCGCCGACGAGCATAAAGACGGCGGCGACAAGGCACATAAATGCGCCTGTACAAAACCCCTTGAAACACAGGACTGCGAGAAACGCCGCCAGCGCGAGGGTAAAGGGCACAAGCAGATATATTCCGCTTATTCCCCTCGCCGTAATGGCATAGGCATAGAGCGCGCTGACTGTAAGCGAAAGCGCAGTGACGACGAATATGCGTACATTCAGTATTCTTCGTCTTTTGTACGGCATAGCGGTCAGCGAAGGGAAATTCTGTCGGATACGCTGCGAATGAACAGGCCGCGTTCCGTCCCCTCGTCTATTGCGGCGCTGAAACGCGCGACGAGCTTGTCCGTCGTCCTGCCGACCTTGAGGTGGGCACAGATTGCGTTTATGAGTTCGTCCCTGTAAAGGCTTACGTTTTCAAGCAGAATTGCCCTTGCAAGCGCAATGATGTCAAAGGGCGAATAGTCCGCTTCCGAAGTCCTTACAGGAGTGCCTTCCTCCACCCTGTACCTGTCAAACGCAATAGCCTTGTCGGTACGGTAGTAATGCGTTGTGCCCAGCATCTTAACGCTTCTGAACGCGCACGCGGGAATGAGAGAGAGTATCTTGTTTTCCAGCCTTACGCCGTACTTTGTTATGCCGTACAGACTGAGTACGCGCTTTATGAGGAAGGGCTCGGAGATGGGCTCTTCTGCGGTCACGACCGCCTTTATCGCCTTTATCAGCTCCGCATCCATATTGCCGCCAAGTACGGCGGCGGCGTCTGCCTGGGACGCCTCGAATCTGGCAAGCCTGTAGACGCGCCTGTAGCTGGACGACACGTCCTTGCCGGACGAAGTAAGCTTATCGAGGTAATCTTTAATCTTCTTTATCTCGCGCTTGGGATTATTGAAGAAATTTATGGTATAAAGCCGTATTACGTTCCAGTTGTTGCGCTTTAGCGTATTAACCTGCATGACGTAGGTGTCCTTTATGGAGAAAGAGGAATTGCCGTCGCACAGCACTGCAAGTATGAAATTGTGTTTGTTCTTGGGGTCGATTACGCCTATGTCAATCTTGAAGTCGGACACGCCGACGTCGCATCGGCATTCATACCCGTAAGAGGATAGCTCCCTTGCGACGTATTTGCCTATGCCTGACCTGTTTATAATAACCTCGTCGCGCGGCGTAGCTATGCCCATTCTGCCCTTTTCTGCAAATTCCAGAAACGCCTTGAGCCCCGCAACGCCCCTCGACGTGGTGCGCGAGAGGTCTATCATGGAATAGCGCATGGAGGAAAATACTATCATCTCCTCCCTCGCCCTGGAGACTGCGACGTTAAGCCGGCGCCAGCCGCCCATCTGGTTGAGCGGGCCGAAGTTCAGAGTTATCTTGCCCAGATTGTCGGGTCCGTAGCAGACGGAAAAGAGAATTACGTCACGCTCGTCGCCCTGCACGTTTTCCAGATTCTTTACGAATATGGGTTCTTCCCTGTCGTACGCAACCTCATCCAGTCCGTTTTCGGAAATTGCCTTGTTGAGCAGTCTTTCGATGTACACCTGCTGGGGCATGGAGAAGGTTACAATGCCTATGGACGAGCGGCGCAGTTCCCTGTCAGAAAGCCGCCTTATGACATCCGCGACGAGCGCGTCCGCCTCCTCCTTGTTTATCTTCGTTCCGCCGCGCTGGTATACGCCGTTTTCGATGTAGCGCAGGGTAACTTTGCTGTCCAGCGAGTCGGGCGAAGGGAATGTGCAGAGCTTGGAGGAATAGTACATTATGTTGGAAAAGGCAATGAGGCTTTCGTGCTTGGAACGATAGTGCCAGGTGAGGTGCTTTTCGGGCATACCAAGCGCAAGGCAGTCGTCCAGCACGCTTTCCAGGTCTTCCGCCTCCGGATTGTCCTCGTCGGAGCCGACCGCCATGAAGAACGACGTGGGCGGCATCTGTTTGGGGTCGCCGACGACTATCGCGCTTTTGCCTCTTGCAAGCGAGGGCACCGCCTCGCACGTGGGCATCTGCGACGCTTCGTCGAAGATTACC